>NZ_DYZA01000135.1 GCF_020741395.1 Mailhella massiliensis
GATTTTCGTTATCGTCCTTCGACAAGAGCATCGCTTGACAGTTTCATCAGGCATCCTGTGTACAGGGAATACATCAAGCTCACCCCCTTTGCCGCCACACCCGCAAAGAGCCTTGAGGCCTGTGTGGAAGAACTGCGTTCTCTCGGCATTGAAAAGGCTGTATACACCGGCCGCGACTGTGAGAGTACCTACGCCTACCCGGCTTCCAATGACCTGGTGCTGGAGTGCATGCGGGCCTGCCCCGACCTTTTCATCGGCTTTTACGGTTTTGATCCGCACAAGAAAATGAACGGCGTGCGCGAGTTCCGGCAGGCCGTGGAGCGGGACGGCATGCGCGGTGCGTCCATTGAGCCGTGCATGGCGCATATCCGGGCCGACGACGCGCTCTATTATCCTCTTTATACGGTGTGCTGCGAGATGAATGTGCCCGTGATCATCACGGCGGGCCTTTCGCCCTTCATGCCCGACGTGTCCCTCGACCCCATGAACCCCATATACATTGACAACGTGGCGCGTGATTTTCCCGAGCTTCGCATCCTCATCAGCCATGGAGGCTACCCGTGGATGCTCGAAGCCGTGGCCGTAACACAGCGCAACAGCAACGTATATCTGGATTTTTCCACCTGCATCGGTAAGCCCCAGGCTCAGACGCTCATCGAGGCAGCCGGTTCCGTCATTTCTCACAAGGTGCTTTTTTCAAGCGCCAATCCCTTTGTCGAGGTGAGCCGGGCCGTTACGGCCTTCCGCAGCCTGCCTTTCACCCCGGAGGTGATGGAGCGGATTTCCCGCACCAACGGGCAGGCCTTTCTCGGACTGTAGGTTTCAGTGCGGAGCGAGTTGAAAAGGCTTTTTCATACGTTCCGCCCGCGTAGTGCGGAAAAACGCGCGTTTTCCCATCCCCCGGACGCGGATATCCGCTCCCGCGTCCTCCGGGCGGTTTTTCTGAAAGCCGCTCAAGGAGTGTTGTTATGTCCTGCTGCGAACCTCTGGCCTATTCCGGCCAGGAACAGACCATTCTCGACCGTATCGCGGGCAAGAAGGACCCCAACGAAATAAAGCATCCGCGCCTGTACAGGCTCATCAGCGTGTTCGACGGCAAAAAGCCGTTCATCGACGTGGAACGCGCCCGCCTGTTCACGGAATCCATGAAGGAAAGCGAAGGCGAAATGCTGGTGCTGCGCTGGGCCAGGGCCCTGAAGCACATGGGCGAGAATATGACCGTCTATATCGACGACGATCAGCTCATCGTGGGCCGCATGGGGCATCAGGGTTCCCGCTACGGCATCCTGTATCCGGAACTGGACGGCGACTATCAGGCTTCCGCCCTGAAGGAACTGCCTTCCGACCCGGCCTCCCCCTTTGAAGTGCGGGAAGAGGATGCCCGTGTGGTGGAGGAACTCATCACGCCCTACTGGAAGGACAAGACCTTCCATCAGGATCTGAACAAGCGCCTTCCCGAAGATTCCCACCGCCTGGCCTATGCCGACGAGGGCGGCTATCAGTCGCGCTACATATGCTGCGAAACGGCCTCCAACCGTTCGAGCCTCCAGTGGTGCCTTGACTACGGACGTCTGTTCAAGCTGGGCTACAAGGGTATCAAGGAAGAGGCCCTTGCCGCTCTTGCCGCCCTTGATCCCGACGATCCGCTGGATCAGTGCGAAAAGCGTCCCTATCTGGAGGCCATGGTGCTTCTGAGCGAAGGTATCGTCACCTGGGCGCACCGCTACGCGGCCAAGGCTCGGGAACTGGCCGCTGTGGAAAAGGATGAAAAGCGCCGCGCGGAACTTCTGCAGATCGCGGAAAACTGCGACTGGGTTCCCGAAAACCCGCCCCGTACCTTCTATGAGGCTTTGCAGGCCCACTGGTTCGTGCAGGCCTTCGCCCGCCTTGAGCAGAAAATCAGCTCCAATCCCACCAACGGCCGCATGGATCAGCTTTTCTGGCCCTACTATGAAAAGGACGTGCGCGAAGGCATCATGGACGAAGACAGGGCTGTGGAACTTTTCCAGTGCATGTGGGTGAACATGGCCCAGTGCCTCGATCTGGCCATTACGCCCTACAACAAGGCCACCCATGAAGGTTATTCCCACTGGGAGGCCGTGACCATAGGAGGCCAGACCCGCGACGGCCGCGACGCCACCAACGAGCTTACCTATGTGGTGCTGCGTTCCAAGCGTGAATGTCCCCTGCATTACCCCGACCTTGCGGCACGCATCCATGCCCGCAGCCCGGAACGCTATCTTTACGAAGTGGCGGAAACCATCAAGCAGGGCTGCGGCTTCCCCAAGCTCCTGAATGATGAGGAAATCATCCCCCTGCACCTGGCCAAGGGCGCATCACTTGAGGAGATTTACGATTATGCTGCATCGGGCTGCGCCGAGATACGCATGCCCCGTGTGGATACCTACACAAGCGGACATGCCCAGTTCAGCCTGGGCGCGGCGGTGGAGCTCACCCTGTACAACGGCCGCATGAAGAAATTCGGCAACGAGCTGCTCACGCTGGAAACCGGCGATGTGCGCACCTTCGATACCTGGGAGAAGTTCTGGGATGCCTATGTGAAGCAGCAGATGTTCATCATCCGCCACGCCTTCCTGCAGCAGTACCATATCATCAAGACACGCGCGGCCCATTTCGCCACGCCCATATCCGACTCCCTGCATGTACTGGCCATGCACGAATGTGTGGACCTGCATCAGGACCATCAGTACAAGGGCGGTCTGAACCTCGGCTACTTTGAATGTCTGGGGTACAGCACGGCCATTGACTCCCTCGCAGCAATCAAGAAGGTGGTGTATGAGGACGGCATCCTTTCCATGCAGGAAGTGCTGGACGCTCTTGCCTGCGACTTCGTGGGCAGGGAAGACGTGCAGGCCATACTCGCCAACGCGCCCAAGTACGGCAACGACGATGAATACGCCGATGCTGTCGGCCTTGAAATCGACCGCCTGGCCCAGGAGTTCAGCGCGAAGTATGCGCACAGGCTCGGTATCCGCTGCGATTTCCGCATGGTGCCCTTTACTTCGCATGTGCCCTTCGGCCGCGTAGTGTCCGCCACGCCCAACGGCCGCAAGGCCTGGACGCCGCTTTCCGACGGCTCCTCCGCCTCCCACGGCGCGGATATCAACGGCCCCACAGCCGTGCTTCGTTCCAACTTCAATACCAAGAACTACAACATGAGCCAGAGGGCCGCGCGCCTTCTCAACGTGAAGTTCTCGCCGAAGTGCCTGGAAGGGGAGGACGGCACCAGAAAACTTGTGGACTTCATCCGTGTATTCTGTGATCTGCGCCTGTGGCATGTGCAGTTCAACGTCATCAATCGCGAGACGCTTATTCAGGCCCAGCAGCATCCTGAGCTTTACAAGGGCCTCATCGTCCGCATAGCGGGCTACAGCGCCTACTTTACGGAACTGTCCCGCGACCTGCAGAACGACCTCATCGCCAGAACGGAACACGACAAGATGTAACCTGTCTTCCGGCCGGCCCGGAGAACAGTCTCAGGGCCGGTTTTCAGGAGTTTTCATGAGCGCGACGCACGGCCTCATTTTCAATATCCAGAAATTCTCCATACACGACGGCCCGGGGATACGCACGTTGGTGTTTTTCAAGGGCTGCCCTTTGCGCTGTCTGTGGTGCTGCAATCCCGAATCCCAGTCCCCGGAGCCGGAACACGGCTACAGGCCGGAAAAGTGCTTCGGCTGCGGCCGCTGCGTGGCCCGCTGCAAAAAGGGCGTGCTTTCCCTGAAGGAGGATCGCACCCTTGCCGTTCGGCGGGATCTGTGCCGCGGCGAATGTCCCGACTGCGTCAAGGTCTGCCCGGACAAGGCGCTGGTATTTTACGGCAAGCCTTATACCGTGGCCGAAGTATTGAAGGTGGTGGAGCAGGACGCGCTTTTCTATACCCGTTCCGGCGGCGGGCTTACCGTGAGCGGAGGCGAGCCGCTCATGCAGCCGGATTTTCTGTATGAGCTCTGCCGGGAAGCCGGGCGCAGAAGGATAGACGTGGCCATGGAGACGAGCGCCTTCGCCCCGGAAGCGGCCTTCCTTTCCGTCATGCCGTATATCCGCCATCTCATGGTGGATGTGAAGCACATGGACGAGGAGGCGCACCGCCGCGCCACCGGCGTATCCAACAGGCTCATCCTTTCCAACCTTGAGGCGCTTCGCCGGGAATTCCCATCCCTGCCGCTCAGGATACGCACGCCCGTCATTCCCGGCGTCAACAGCGAAGAGGATAATCTGCTCGCCACCGCCGAATTTGCCCGCTCCCTGGGCGCGGAATACGAGCTTCTGGCCTACCACAGCATGGGCCGCTCCAAGTACGATTCCCTGGGCAGGCCCTATCCCATGGGAGACGTGCAGCTTCCCGAGGCGGAGTTTGAAGCCTTAAAAAACAAGGTCGCTACCCTATAATATCTTTGAGTGTTCAGGGGAGAGCATGAATCAGGCCTGCCATCTTGCGCCGTACAGGCGGCCTTCCTTTTTAAGCCGCCGCATCAGTCGTATAGTAGCCTCGCGTCCCCGCCTGTTCCTGGACAGAGCGCTGTATTTCACCGAGTCCATGCGGGAGACGGAAGGGCTGCCTCTGCCTTTACGCTGGGCAAAGGCCCTTGTGCATGTGCTGGATCATGTTCCTGTGGAACTTTCTCCCGACGAGCTGCTTGCCGGCGCCTTCGGTTCCGGCCGTTACGGCATTTTTTACCCTGAACTCGACAGTGCATTTCTGGAAGACGAAGGCTTTTCGCCGGAGGACTTTCTTCTGTCGTGCGGCGATATGGATCTTGCCCGCAGCAGTATCCTGCCCTACTGGCACGGGCGTACCTATCAGGAGCATTTTTATGCCGAACTGCCTCCGGAGCTGAAGAACCTTCTCTACATCAACGGCGATGCCTCGCACCCGGCCTTCATCGTGCAGGAAACGGCCACAGTGCGTCATTCCCTGCAATGGGTGCTGGATTACGGCAAGGTGTTGCGGCGGGGCTTCCGGGGTATTGCGGAGGAAGCGGAACAAAAAAGGGAGGAAGCCTCCCCCTCCGGCCGTCAATTTTACGAAGCCGTGGTGGAGATATGCCGGGGTATACGGCGTTTTTCGGAGCGCTTTGCCGCCCTTGCCGCAGAGCAGGCCCTCGGCGCAACCACAGAGGAGTTCCGCAAGGAGCGCCTGGCCCTTGCCGAGCGCTGCCGCCGTGTGCCGTGGGAGCCTGCACAGAGCTTTGTCGACGCGCTTCAGGCCCAGTGGCTCACGCAGATGGTCTCCCGCATGGAGGCGGAATACGGCGGCAACATCAGCAACGGCCGCATGGATCAGTACCTCTGGCCTTTGTATAAGAAAGACCTTTTCTCCGGTGTGCTCACCCAGCAGAAGGCGCGCGAGTATCTCGACGATCTGTGGTGCCATCTGGCCCAGTTCGTGCGCCTCAAGCCCTCGCCCACCGGGGCCAAGATTTACGAGGATCTCGCCCACTGGGAATTCACCACCCTGGGCGGCAGGCTCGCTTCGGGCGCGGACGCCACCAACGACCTTTCCTTCCTCATCCTGCGTTCCGCCTCGGAATTTCCGATGGATTACCCCTACCTCGGCGTACGCATCCACAGGGACACGCCTGCGGAGTTCCTGCGCGAGATATGCCTTTCCACCCAGAACAACGGCGCAAGCCCCGTGCTTTTCAATGATGAAACCATCATCGCAAGGCAGAGGGCCAACGGCGCCACGGCTGAAGAGGCGCGCGACTACTGCGGCAGCGGCTATTCCGAGGCGAGGCTCATCAACAAGGATACCTATTTCGTGGGCGCGACCTGGCTGAACCTGCCTGCCGTGCTGGAAATGGCCCTGCACGACGGCTACTGTTCTCCCAAGCCCTCCTGCCGTACGGGCCTTCCCACGGGGCCGGCCGAAGCCATAGGCTCCTTTTCCCATCTCATGGAGCTTTTCCGGCGGCAGCTTCTGTATATTCTCGACATGGCCTTCCGGCAGCAGGGCATACTGGAACGCCTGCGGCCTCTGCACATTGCCTCTCCGCTGCTTTCCTGCCTGCACGATCTGTGCATGAAGCACGGGGTGGACATGTCCGTGGGAGTCGTACCGGAAGGTCGCAGCATCGGCGGCTTTCTCGGCATCATAGGCTTCGCCACCGTGGTGGATTCCCTGGCCGCCATCGATACGCTGGTCTTCCGGCAGAAGAAGCTGACCCTGCCGGAACTTCTGGACATTCTCGCGGTGAATTTCGAGGGGCATGAGGATGTTCGCCAGCTCTGCCTGAATTCGCCCAAATACGGCAACCGCATCCCCTGGGTGGACGACATAGGCCGCCGCATCGACAGGCTTCTGCTCACAAGGGCCAGGAACGAGGTGAACAGCTACGGCGGCAGGGGAGAAATCTTCTATGTGCCGGTGAAGGCGCACATTGCCATGGGGCGCGTCTCCGGGGCCACGGCGGACGGGCGCTTCGCGGGCAACAATTTTTCCTTCGGCGTCACCCCCTCGCATCTGGTAAGGACGCTGGGGCCTACGGTTTCGCTGAGCTCGGAAACGGCGGTGCAGAACCCCGACATTCCCTCCCTGGGGGCGCGCGTCATGTTCTCCACGCTCCTGCCCGGCCAGATATGCGGTGCGGCGGGCGTGGAAACGCTCATGAGCCTGCTTCAGACCTGGTGCCGGCAGCCGCACTGGTTCCTCCGCTTCCAGATACTTACCCCGGCGGAATTGACGGTGCTGCGCAATTCGCCGTATGAGTACAACAGCTTGTTTTTAAATGTCCCGGGCCTCAACTCGCAGGGCTACTCCTTCCCCTCGGCGGCTTTTTCCTGCAAATGCCCGCTTCAGAAAGCCCGGTAATGGCGGTTTGCCATGTCAAAATCCATAAGAGACGAGAAGCTTCCCCAGTCGTCGTTTTCCTTTCTGCCCTATGAAAGCGTGCGTGCTTTCACGGATGCTCTTTCCGCAGGGGTACTGCTCGTCGATGCCGAAGGAGTGCTTTACCATATCAATCAGGCCGCGAAGCTTCTGCATCAGGGGGGAAACATCCCGGAGAAGGGTTTTCCCCTGGCCGATTTCAGCCCCCACGACTGGGTAGAGGTGCGCAAGGTCCTTGCCACCGGCATCCCGCAGATATGTTCCCTTCTGCGTCTGCCCATGGCCACGGTGGTGGTCAGTCGCATGCCCGTGGAGCACAACGGGGTCACGGCGGGCGTCATCACCATGATGCAGGATATCAACAATTTCACCGCAATCATCCACGAATTTCCCGAATATGCAAACCTGGCCCGTGAATTTGAAAACGTGGTGGATCAGTTTGAAGATATTTTTCTCACACTGAACAGCCGCGGCGTCATCCGCAGCGTGAACTCTGCCTACGAAAAACTCATTCTTCTCGGGAGGCAGGGGCTTGTGGGGCGGCATATTGAAGACATACAGCGCTCTCCCCGTACGCTGGCGGTTCTTTTCAAACAGGCCGGGGCCTCGGGTGCCAGAGTCACCATGCCCGTGACTCTGCCTACGGGACAAACCTATCAGGGCAGCGCTACCCCCGCGTTCGACGATTCGGGCAACCTTTTCCGTGTGATGCTCCAGCTCAAAAGTTCGGCCGTATCCCTGCAGGAAGCGGAGGCGGGCGCCGTTTCCGCAACGCCCAAGCTCAGCATGCCTTCCGCGGAACTGCAGAGAATATGCAATGCCTCGGGCTTCACGGTGCACAGCTCCGTCATGAATCAGGTAGTGCAGCAGGCGCTCAAGGTAAGCAAAACCAGCTCCTGCGTGCTCATCACCGGTGAATCCGGCGTAGGCAAGACCATGCTCGCCTCCCTCATCCACAACAACAGCAACCGCAGTTCCCGGCCCTTTGTCGTCATCAACTGCGGAGCTATCCCGGAACAGCTTCTGGAAAGCGAGCTTTTCGGCTATGAGAAGGGGGCCTTCACCGGCGCCAGCGCCCACGGCAAGATGGGCCTTATAGAAACGGCGGACAAGGGCACGCTCTTTCTCGACGAAATAGGCGAGTTGCAATACAGCCTTCAGTCCAAGCTTCTGGAGGTGTTCGAGAAAAAGTCCTTCATCCGTGTGGGCGGCACCAGGCGCACCTCGGTGGACATACGCATCCTTGCCGCCACCAACAAGAACCTGGCCGAGGAGGTGGAGAAAGGGAACTTCAGGCGAGATCTTTTTTACCGGCTCAACGTCATACCCATCGTCATCCCGCCCCTGCGCGAGAGGCCGGAAGACGTCCGCGCCATGATCGATCAGCTCATAGGGCAGTATAATTCTCAGAACAACACCGCAAAGAGCATGTCGCCCGAGCTTCTGCGCTGGCTTTTGCGTTACCCTTTCCGGGGCAACATGCGCGAGCTTGTCAATATCATGGAGTGGCTGCTTGTCATGAGCGAGGGCGATACGCTGGAGCTGCACGATCTGCCCGCACGCCTCCAGCAGGAGTATCAGCTTACCACACAGGAGCGCGTGGAGCCGGCCTTGCTGCCGGATATCACGCAGCCTGTGTCGGGAGCGGGCGGAACGGCCTTTTCGGCAGGCCTTCAGGAGGGAACGCTGTCCCTCAAGGATGCCATGGCAGCCTTTGAAAAGGAATATCTGGAAAGGGCTATGGCGAAGTACGGTTCCATTCAGGCCGTTTCCGAAGTGCTGGACGTGCATTTCTCCACGCTGTGGCGCAAACTGGTCAAATACGAGCTGGTGCAGAAACACGCTGCGCAGGAGAAAAAATATGTCCCATGAGTCCACGCCGCTTCTTATCAGCGGAATCCAGCATTTTTCTCCCTGTCCGGGGCATGGCCTGCGTACCACGATTTTTTTCACGGGTTGCCCGCTGCGCTGTTTCTGGTGCTGCAATCCCGAATGTCGTCGCAACCGGCCCGTACTTGTTTGCAATACGGAAAAATGCATCGGGCCTTCCGTATGCAGGCATTGTGTGGGGTCCTGTCCGCAGGGCGCCATATATATCGGCAAGAAAGCTATCCGCGTGGCGCGCGACCTGTGCACCGACTGCGGGGAATGTGTGTCGCGCTGTCCTTCCGGCGCGCTGTTCATGAGCGCCCGTGCCATGACTCTGGAAGAGATCATGGAGGACGTGCTCAAGGATAAGGATTACATTATGGACGGCGGCGGAATCACCCTGAGCGGAGGGGAGCCCATGATGCATCCGCACAAGGCCGCTGGCCTCATGCGTCTCGCCCATGAGGAGGGGCTGCACACGGCCATGGAGACCTGCGGCTTTTTCGATCTCGACGCCCCGCACACCATAGCGGCTCTGCGTGAGACCGACCTTCTTTTCTTCGACATAAAGCACAGCGACCCTCTGGCGCACCGCCGGGGCACGGGCGTGGACAATTCCCGTATCCTCTGCAATTTCCAGCGGATAGCCGAAGAGTTTCCCGGCCTTGAGATCAACAGCCGCACCCTCATTGTGCCCGGCTTCAACGACGATACCGTCACCATGCGCAACATCGCCCGTATCGTGAAGAAGACAGGTTCGTTTGTGCATATTCTGGAAACTTGTTCCACGCTGTGCGAAGACAAGTATGCACAGATGGGCCTGCCCTTCGGCTATTCCAGGCGTTCCCTGCCGCAGGAGAAGCTGGAAGCCATTGTGGATGTGTTTCAGGAAGAGGGCCTTTCCGTGGAACTGCGCTAGTCCGCTGTCCGCAGCGCGCCGCGTTCCTTGCCGCCGTTTTTTCAGGTTCCCGGGGCAGTTCAGGGGCCTTTGCGTACATGCAAGCTCCGGGAAAAAGTGAGGTGTGTACTTTTATAATACAGTGAAAAATAAAAATAAATTATATCTGGCATAAAATGTGCAGAAGGGTTTGCATCGTTCATTTCAACCAGGGGGCAGACCATGCTGCAACTTCAGTTCAAGCCGGAACTTCATTATTTCGATACCTGCCGCGAATTTGTGGGGCATTTCCAGCTCACGGCGGAGGATATCGTGCTCAGCAACAGATATATTTACGAGCCCTTCCTCGGCCCCTTCCGCCTTCCCGCGAAGGTCCTGTATCAGGAAGATTTCGGGGTGGGGGAACCGACCGACCTCATGGTGGACGCCATTCTGGAGCGCATGGAAGGTATGGGCGGGGGGCGCGTCGTCGCCATAGGCGGCGGTACCATCATCGACATTGCCAAGGTGCTGGCCGTGGCCCCGGCCGGTGCGCGCACGGACGACCTTTACCGCGACATGGCGCATCTTGAGGCGCAGCGCGAGCTTGTCCTTCTGCCGACCACCTGCGGCACGGGGAGCGAAGTGACCAGTATTTCCATCCTCAACCGGACGAAGCTGGGCAGCAAGATGGGCCTGGTTTCCCCGGCTATGTTCGCCCGGCAGGCCGTAATGGTGCCGGAGCTGCTTTCGAGCCTGCCGTGGGGCGTGTTCGCCACAAGCTCCATCGACGCGCTGGTGCATGCCGTGGAATCGGCCCTTTCCCCGAAGGCCACGCCCTATACCCTTGTTTTCAGCCATAAGGCCATGGAGCTCATCCTGCGCGGCTATCAGGCCATACGGAGAGAGGGGAGGGACGCATACAGAAAGTTCATGAAGGATTTTCTCCTTGCCAGCAATTTCGCGGGGCTCGCCTTCGGTACTGCGGGCTGCGCCGCCGTGCATGCACTGAGCTATCCCCTGGGCGGAACGTATCATGTGCCTCACGGGGAATCCAACTATGCGCTTTTTACGGCCGTGCTCACGGCCTACGGGAAGGCGGGACTCTCAGGACGGCTTGCGGAACTGGCCGATGCGCTCGCCGCGCTTCTCTCCTGCCGCAGGGAAGAGGCCTTTGATAAGCTCGCGGAGCTTCTTTCCTTCCTCCTTCCCTTGAAGAGGCTGCACGAATACGGCATGACGGAACAGGACATACCCCTGTTTGCGCACAACGTGATCGCCACGCAGCAGCGGCTTCTGGCCAACAATTTCATGCCTCTTTCCGAGGCTGAGGTGGCGGACATATACGCTTCCCGCCTGTAGGCGTCGCAGGGCGCAAGAACCCGATGGACGCAGGACGGCGCGCCTGAGGGCAGGCATGCGCCGCCACAAAAAAAGGCGAAAAGGGCCGGATGAAACTTCCGGCCTTTTTTTGTTCCGGTGAGGGGAGCTTTCGGGCAGGCGTCCGCCTCTCCCGCGCGGGCAGGAGCCGGGCGTTTCCCTTTTGCGCGCTTTTGTGCTAGGCTTGCGCCCTGCATGTCGCGCCCTTGCGCGGCGTTTTTGGAAAAGAGGCGCGTTCTTCCCCCCCCTGCGCCTGTCGGCGTTTTCTGCCGTCCGGCGTCGGGTTTTTCCGCCCCGGGCTTTTCCCGGAAGCGTTCGGGAAAGGGCGCGTTTTCTGACATGGATTTCTTTTTTCAGGGCCAGATATGAAGATTCTTCTCGACAGCGGCAGCGGCGGCAGGGCGTCGCAACGGCTCATAGCCGACGTTTTTCTCCGGCATTTCGACAACGGCATTCTGCGCCGCATGGACGACGCGGCCCTGCTCCATCTTTCCGGGCCCGTGGCCATGAGTACCGACGGCTACACCGTGACGCCTCTGTTTTTCCCCGGCGGGAGCATAGGCACCCTTGCCGTGCACGGCACGGTGAACGACGTCTCCATGCTGGGCGCGCGGCCGAGGTACCTTTCCTGCGCTTTCATCCTGGAAGAGGGGCTGGAAATGGAGGTATTGGAAAGGGCCGTGGCCGACATGGCCCTTGCCGCACGGAAGGCGGGTGTGGAGATAGTCACGGGCGATACCAAGGTGGTGCCGAAGGGCGCGTGCGACGCCATGTTCATCACCACGGCCGGCGTGGGGGAAATGCTGCCCGGGGCCTCGCCGTCCGGCCATTGCGCGCAGCCCGGCGACGCCATACTCGTGAGCGGGGCCATGGGCGACCACGGCCTTGCCGTCATGGCCGGGCGTCTCTCCTTTGTGAGCGATGTACGAAGCGACAGCGCGCCTTTGAATCGCATGGTGGAACGCCTCATTCTTGAGGTTGGGGATATTCATGTGTTGCGCGACCCCACGCGCGGGGGGCTCGCCACCACGCTGAACGAGATAGCCGAGCAGTCCGGTGTGGGCTGTGTGGTGGATGAGGCGGCCGTGCCCGTGCATGAGAATGTGCGCGCAGGCTGCGATATCCTTGGGATGGATCCTTTGTATCTTGCCAACGAGGGGAAGCTCATCTGCATACTGCCCCGCGAAAAGGCGGAGGCGGCTCTTGCCGTCATGCACGGGAGCGAGTTCGGGGCCGAAGCCGCGCTCATAGGCGAAGTGACGGAGTCGGCAAGGCCCCGGGTGGAGCTTCGCACCTTCATGGGCGGCACGCGGCTTCTTTCCATGCTGGAAGGGGCGCAGCTGCCCCGCATCTGCTGAGGAAAACATGCGTATCGCCGTCTGGAATACCGCGTTTCTGGGAGATTCCGTCCTTACCCTGCCGCTCATCCGCACCCTCAAGGCCGCCTGGCCCGAGGCGGAGGTGGATTTTTATGTGCGCGGCGGCCTTGCCGCCCTCTACGAAGCGCAGCCCGAGCTTGCCCATGTGTACGCATGCGACAAGCGCGGGAAAGACAGGGGCTTTGCCGCCGTGCGGCGGCAGGGCAGGGAGGTTGCGGAGCGCAGGTACGATATCTGGGTGGATGCCCACCTCAGCCTGCGAAGCTCCTTCATGGCCTGGGCAAGCCGCGCCCCCGTGCGCGCAGGCTACCGCGAGGCATGCCTCTCACGCCTGGCTTTCACCAGAAGCGTCGGCCGCAGGTTCCATGAATTGCAGGAAATAGAGCGCCTTCTGCTTCTGGCGGAGGCAATAGGCGTGCCTTCCGCCGTGCTGGAGAATGAAGCGCTGCACTGGCCGGAACTGGTGCTGCCCGCCCATGCCCATGAGCAGGCGAAGGAGCTGCTTGGCCCTCTGCCCGAAGGGCCGGCCATAGGTATTCATCCCGGTTCGGTATGGTCTACCAAACGCTGGACGCCGGAAGGTTTTGCCTTTATTCTGCGCCGTGCGCTTTCGCGCGGCGTGAATGTCGTGCTTCTCGCAGGCCCCGGCGAGGAGTCCACGGTGGCAAAGGTGCGCGCTCTTGCGGGCGTGGAGGAAGGGGAGGCGCATTTTCTCGACCTTTCGGGCAAAACTTCGCTTCTTTCCCTGGCCGCCGTGCTGGGCAGGCTCGACGATTACGTCACCAACGATTCCGGCCCCATGCACCTTGCCTGGGCGCAGCATACCCCGGTTACGGCCCTGTTCGGCCCCACGGTGCGGGCGCTCGGCTTTACTCCGCGCGGGGAAAGAAGCAGCGTGCTGGAAGTGGAGCTTCCCTGCCGTCCCTGCGGCCTGCACGGCCACAAGGCCTGCCCGAAGGGGCATTTTGACTGCATGAAGCGTATCGACCCGGAAGCCGTATGGCGCGATGTGGAAATCAAGCTTACGGCGCAAACTCAGGAATAAGCCATGTCTTCATCCAAACAGAGGCCCCTGCCCCAGAGCCTGGGCCTGCCCTTCACCGGAGCAGACAGCCACGCCCATCTTGACGATGAGCGCCTTCTGCCCGACCTTTCCGGCATGCTGGAGCGCGCCGCCTCTTCCGGCGTGTCCCTCATCGTCCACATGTTTCTCCTGCATGAACGCTACGCGGCGAACCGCGATTTTATTCTTGAGGCGGCCTCCTCCCTGCCCCGGGCTCCGGAGATCTGCTTTGCCCGCGGCCTGCACCCGGAAGACGTGCTCAGGGCGGACGAGGAGGAATGGGAACATCTGGTGGAGGAGGTGAGAAGCGATCCGCTCATCCGCGCTGTGGGCGAAATAGGGCTGGATAACCACTATGAGGAAGGCTATTCTCCCTCCGCGCTTCAGGGGCCGTGGTTCCGTCGCCAGCTCAGGCTGGCAAAGGAGCTGGATAAGCCCGTCATCATCCATTCCCGCGACGCATGGGACGAGATGTTCGCCATACTGGATGAAGAGGACATGCGCGGCCGCCCGCTTCTCTGGCACTGTTTCGGCGGCGATGCGGCGCGGGCAAGGCAGATCGCGGAGCGCGGCTGGCACATCGCCTTCGGCGGGGCCTCCACCTTCAAGGCCAACGCCTTTGTGCGCGAAGCCCTGCACGAGGTGCCTCTCGACAGGCTGCACCTTGAGACGGACTGCCCTTATCTTGCACCTCAGCCGTGGCGCGGCAGGACCAACGAGCCTGCGCTTACCGTGTTCACGGCCGAGTGCCTTGCGGCCGAACTTTGCATGGGCACGGAAGAGCTCTGGACGCTGACCGGAGAGAACACGCGGCGCTTTTTCGGCATGTAGAGGTGCGGAGTCTCCGCGCATGTTGCCCCGCGCATGCGATGCGCGAAGGCCTTCGCTCCGCGCGCGGACGAGGAACGGGGCGCGCTTTCGGCTGCGGGGCGGAGAGCCGCCCGCAAAGGCCGCATACCTCAAAAGACACCAACGCTCCAAAGAGCGAGTATTTTCAGGAGACAAGATGGGCAAGAGCGGATTTCACTGCATCACCTTCGGCTGTCAGATGAACGTCAACGATTCCCAGTGGGTGGAGCGCGCGCTCACGCGACTCGGTTTTGAGGAAAAGCCGCTGGAAGAGGCCGATGTGGTGCTTGTCAATACCTGCTCCGTGCGCGAGAAGCCGGAACAGAAGGTGTACAGCACGCTTGGGCGCGTGCAGCGGGCCAACCCGCGGGCCGTGGTGGGCGTGGCGGGGTGCGTGGCCCAGCAGCTCGGGGAAGAGCTCATGCGCCGCCATCCGCAGGTGCGCCTCGTGGCGGGAAGCGACGGCGTCTCTTCCATCCCGGACGCCTTCCTGCGTCTTCTGCACGAGCCGAAACTCAGGCTTTCCTTTCTGGATTTCACCGATATGTTCCCCGACCGCGACCCCTGCCTTGAGCCCGGGGCGGAAGGGCCCGCGCAGGGCGGGGTTACGCCCGTGGCCTATGTGAACATCATGCAGGGCTGCGACAACTTCTGCGCCTACTGCATCGTGCCCTACACGCGCGGGCCGCGCAAATCCCGCTCCACAGAGGCCGTGCTCGACGAGTGCCGCGCCTGGGTGGCGCGCGGCGCGGGGGATATCACGCTTCTCGGGCAGAACGTCAACGTCTTCGGCAAGGATAAAAGCGGCGACGGCACTTCCTTCCCCGAACTTCTGCGCCGGGTGGCGGCTATCCCGGGGCTGAGGCGCATACGCTTCGTCTCCGCCCATCCGCGCGATTTTTCGCAGGAGACCATAGACATGTTTGCGGAACTGCCGCAGCTGTGCCCGCGCCTGCACCTGCCTTTGCAGTCCGGTTCCGATTCCATGCTGAAAAAGATGGGGCGCGGCTATACCATGGAGCGCTACCTTGCCGTGGTGGAGGGCCTCAGGAAGGCGCGGCCGGATATCGCCCTTTCCACCGACCTCATCGTGGGCTTCCCTTCGGAGACGGAGGAAGAGTTTGAAGACACGCTGAAGGCCATAGACAGCTGCGGATTCATGTCGAGCTTTTCCTTCTGCTATTCCGACAGGCCGGGCACGCGTGCTTCCGCCATGCCGTTCAAGATTCCCCACGAGGTGCAGCTTGAGCGGCTTGAGCGGCTCCAGAGCCTGCAGAACGAGCGTGCGGAAGCGTGGCTCAAAAGCCGCGTGGGCCTTGTGACCGACGTGCTTCTGGAAGCGCCGAGCCAGAGAAGCGGGGAGGGCAACAACGAATGGCAGGGCCGCGACGCCTGGGGCGACATGGTGAATGTGCGCATGCCCGAAGGCCGGGGCCGTGCCGGGGAATTTGTGGATGTGAAGATAGAAAAGGCTCTCAAACATTCGCTCAAGGCTTCTCCTGTGGAAGAAAGCGCGCAGGCGTGAAGCGCAGGCGACGCATGAAAAAAGGCGGTCGGATTGTCCGGCCGCCTTTTTTCATGCCTTCAGAGGAAATCAGCAGTTGCATTCCGCACCGGAAACGGCGTCCACGCGCAGCACTTCCTTGGCCTGTTCCAGGTTTTCCTTGCTCATGCCGGGCACGTCGGAAAGTTCGTCGAGGGACATGAAATCCCCCATGTCCTCGCGATAGGAAACAATGGCTCCGGCAAGCTCGGCGTTCAGGCCGGGCACGGAGGCGAGTTCCTCCTGCGTGGCCGTGTTCACGTTGACGCCTTTTTCCTCGTCGGCGAGGACGGGGGAGGAAAAACCGAGGCAGAGGGTCAGGGCAAGGGCGGGGATAAGAGTGCGTTTCATACGATTCTCCTTGGAAAGGTTACCAGCTGAGGTAGGACCAGGAATACAGGAAAAAGCAGATGGCGAAGGAAAGCAGGGCGGAGGCGGCAAGGCACAGGTGCCTGCGCCCGGCGCTGCAGCCTTCGCGGTGGGCGTGAAACACGCCCATGAATATGGCCGTCGCCGTGGCCTGGAAGAGCAGCAGGGCGAAACATATTTGAAGATAAAAGGTGATGCCCGTCATAAAGGTTCCTCGGGAATCCGGCCGTGAGCGGCGGCCGGGTGGGGGTGGCGTCTCCGGCCGGGTCTGGTACCCCGGCCGGAGCCTGGAGTTCCTGTCGCGGTGAGTGCTCCGGCAGGAAAGGGGAGGCCCGAAGCGCCGCCTAAAGAAGGCCCGTGCGCTGGAAGAGGACGGCAAGCAGGATGAAGGCAAGGGCGAGGATGATGCCCACCGTGTCGCGGTCGCGTTCTTCCTGCCCGGAGTTGTCCATGTAGTCGAAGCCTTCCTTGTCGGTGGTGTGGAAATGTTTCATGGCGTCTCCTAGATAAGCGGGAAGTTGAGCTTTGCCGCGGCCAGCAGGCAGAGCGTGAGCAGAACGATGCGGAAGATGCCCGAGGCGAAGGTGAGGACAAGCCCCTTCAGGCCCCACCGGGCGATTTCGCGCAGAGGAAGCGAAAGCCCCAGCGCGGCGGCCGCAAGGGAGAAGTCCCATTTCACGAGCTCGAACACGGCAAGGTGCGCGGGTTCCTTCACCACATGGAACTGCACCGCAATCCAGACGAGGATGAAGACCACGAGGAAGAGGGGCAGTTTTTTGTGGGCGCGCGTGGCGAGAACGGTTTCATCGTCGCGGAAGATGCGGGCGCGGATGAACATGACGAAGAACACGAAGAGAAAACCTGCGGGCATGAGGGCGTGCCGCACCGGCTCCACATAATGCGCCCAGTGCCCGGCTTCGTAACTGTAGCCGAAGGCCGCGTTGAACATCTGCCCCGTATTGCCGATGCCGAACACGGAAAGCACGGCGAAGGCCTCATCGTCCATGTCGAGGGCATGGCCGAGAAGCGGCAGCAGGAAGGAGGCGACGAGTCCGAAGAGCAGGATGCAGGCTAAGGCGTTGATGACCTGCCCGCCTTTGGACTTCAGCATGGGCATGAGTATGGCTGCCACATGGGGGTCGCCCGTGGAGAGCGCGCCCGCAATGGTGGAGTAGTGGCGGTCGTCCATGGAGAGCAGCCTGCCGAGCACAAGCGTCAGAGAGGCGGTGAGGATCATGACGGCGAAGGCGAGGAGAATAAGGGGCAGCCCCGCCTTTTCCGCATGGCTGAAGACAAAGTGCGGCGCCAGCATGATGATGCCGAGGGGCATGAGGATGTGGATGAAGGAAAGGCCGCGCTTCCAGCAGTCCGGCACGCCGGACACGTTGCCGATGACAAGTCCCATGAGGAAGGGATTCCACACGAAGTTGGAGTTGAGTATCTGGAAAAGGGGCTGATGATTCACCGGGCCGATCACGTTGTCGAGCCAGTGAAACAGGTTTTCCAGGGTCAGCGGGTTGGGGCTTCCCGCGAGGTTGTTGGAAAAAAGCGCGATGAAGAACATGGCCAGCAGACCGGGCAGGACCTCCTGTGTGCCGTAAAGGCAGCTCAGGAAGGAGCGTCGGCGTTCTTCGTAGGATACGTTCATGGTATTTACCTGCCTATTGGAACCTGCGGGCAAGCCATGCGTCGAGCCCGCGTTCAGGGTGGGGGTGAGCGCCGGTGCGCCAGTATTCCTGCCATGCGGAACGCTCCATGAGCGAAGCGCGCAGGAAGCCTTCGATGGTGCCGTTCACGCCCATGAGCACGTCGATGTTGTTGCGCGGCTGGAAGGCCAGGTTCGCGCTTTTGAAAACGCGCTTGCGGTAATTGGTTTCGATGTGCCAGGCGTGGATCATTTCCCCGTCGAAGCTGTCGATGACGATGCTGAATTGCGGCTTGCCGTCGGCCGTGCGCGGGCCGTCGAAGCGGGGGTGTTCCTTGTCGAGAATGATGGGTTTGGGGTTGTCGAGCAGCACTTCGTTGAGCTGATAACAGTGTCCGCACACATCCGGCCGCACCATGAAGCGGGGATCGCCTTCAAAGGGCGTGTCGCTTTCGAGCTTTTTCAGGTTCACATAGGTGTAGAAGGCGGCCTTGCCCTTTTCAAAGGGCGTGTTCACGTCCACTTCCGCAAGTACCCTGTTTTTTCCTTCGTCGAAGGGGAGTTGCAGGGAATGCACCACGCGCTGATGCTGGGGCAGAAAGGCGCGGGTTTCGGCGTTGAGCGGGCCGAGAATCTTCCGTTCTGCAAGGGAGCCGTCGTTTCTGCGGATTTCCACTTCGCTCGTTCCGGCCTCTTCGTTGAAGGCGATGAGCTTCAGGGTATGATGTTTTCCGAGGGCCGTTTCCTCGCCCGGGGCGAGCAGGGTGCGCACGGGCTTGTCGTAGGTGTATTCCACGCTCTGTATGGCCGGGGTGCCGAAGCTCTTCACGCGCACATAGTCTTCGCCCACGAATTCCGGCTCGATCCAGGTGGCGCCTTCGGCGAAGCGGTCGTGCAGGAAATAGCGGTCGCCCTGTTCGCGGCTGAGTCCCTGGGCCAGCTCGAAGGGCGCGCCGAAGTTGTTGCCCGAGTATTTCACCACGTTGATCTGCGCCATGGGCCTGTCGTCGAGCAGGTGCTTTTCGGTGAAGCGCAGAACTTTGTTGTTTACGCCGAGAGGTTCGTCCTGCCAGTAGACGGGGTGGAGACTTGCGTCGGGCTGCACGCGCAGGAAGTCGATGTCGAAGTTGCGCCGCGTGAAGGTGGTGGATTCAAAGGTGGCGAGGTAGGCGCGGCGGCCCAGCATGTAGAAGGTTTCGCCGTTCAGGGCGCGCACGTTGCGCGCGTTGCGCGAGGTGTAGAACAGCCCGGAAGGCGGAATGACGATGCGGCCTTTTTTCCAGTCCACATAACTGCCGCGGATGACGAGTCCCTCGGAGGAGGTGAGCTTTTCGCCCCGGCGGTTGGTCACCTGTTCGCGCCCGAAGCCGCGCATGAGTCCGCCGAAAGGGGCCGTGGGATCGGGGGCGTGGAAGGCCATGTCAGGCATGACGGAGGGGAAGGAGGTGAAGTGCGAGCCCTGCACCTCGGTGCCGAATTTCGGCGTGGCGAGGCGGGTAAGGAAGCTGTCTTCAAGGATGGAGAGGAAGGTGGGCGCACGGCCGATGAAGCAGTCGATATCTTTGCGGCCCTTGTCCGTGAAGGAAAGGTTGTCGGTGCGCTGGAAGAAGCGGTCGCGCACATAGTAGCTCTTCACTCTGTCGCCTTCTATGTCGTCGGCCACCAGGCGGAAGGCCGGGCGGTTCCATATGTCGGAATACTTTACGGGGCCGTCGTAGCTGTCGCTGCCGCTGTCGAGAGTGAAGGCATCGGCGTTTTCCAGGGTAAGGCGCTGGAGCTTGCCGGTGAGAAGATTCGCCTCAAGGCCCACGGTGTAGCGGGAATCGAGAGGCCAGGGCGCGCCGTTTTTCACGGTGACGAGGTCGCGGTAGATGACGAAGCTCAGCATGCCGTCCTCCCAGTCGTGCGGCACGGCCGTCGACCAGGGCACGAAGTCGGAATGGCGCAGGTACCCGGGCTGTACGGCTATTTCTATGCGCATGTCCTCGCCGGGCACGGTAAGGCTGTAGGCATCCTTTTCCTCTTCCGTATCCTTGTAGCCCTGGGAGCTTACGGGGCGCACCAGTTTTTCGGCCAGCACCTTTTCGCCGAAAAGGTCGGTGACGCGGATGCGGAAGCCTGCGTTTTCCCGGAAGGCGTAAATGCGCTTCGTGCCGTAGAGCCGGTATTCCTCCTGCCTCAGGTCGAGCACCACGGGGCGGGAAAGGGAGAAGGTGGCCTCTTCGATGACGGGGTAGGAAAGAGCGGCAAAGCGCGCCTTCGTAAAGTCGTGATCCTTCACCTCGAAGCGGCTTGCCCCGTATTCAAACACCGGGTCGAGGAAGAATTCGTCAAGCTGCTCCACGTCGCCTTCCATGTGGCTGCGGTCGGGCAGATCACTGATGGTCGGGAACTTGGAGGACACGGAAAATTCCATGGGCCAGTGGCCGGAAGGCGCGATGAGCGCCATCTGGATATAGGGCAGATCATAATGGTCGGTGGCGTAGTCGAACCACAGGCGGTAGCCCGCGTCATCGAGCAGCACCTTTTCTCCCTTCTTCAGCG
The DNA here is from genome assembly GCF_020741395.1 of Mailhella massiliensis. Lineage (GTDB taxonomy): Bacteria > Desulfobacterota > Desulfovibrionia > Desulfovibrionales > Desulfovibrionaceae > Mailhella > Mailhella massiliensis_A. The sequence continues at coordinate 20,372 of NZ_DYZA01000135.1, forward strand.
AAACGTCGCGCACGGTGCGCACGCTTACCTTGCTGTCCACCAGATAGGCGTGTTCGCCGAGAATGAGGAACGGGTCGCGCCGGAAGGGGGCCGCGTCCTGTTCCGTTTCCGAAAGGTAGCACAGCCCGCCTGCGGGCACGAAGGCTTTGCCGTCTTTTACGGAGCTTTTGCGCACGAGCACGGCCTCGGAAAGGTTGCGCGTCTGGCCGTACTGGTTTTTGAAGCTCTTGTGCCGCAGGCCGCCGAGATCGGGGATGAAGGGCATGTCGCCTGCCGGGGCAAGACCGTGCGGGCTTTCCGCAGCGGGCGCGCCGGAGAAGAGAAGACATACGAGGGCGGCGGCGACGCCGGAAACGAGAAGTTTGTTCATCAAAACTTCCTTGTGGTTTGAAGGGACTGTCGGAACGGCGGCATGTTTTCACCCGGTGTGCGCCGGAAAGAACAGGGAAAGCCCGCCGTACAAGGGATATGCACGAATCGTTCCAAAATCATGATTGTGAATTATGGGAGGGAGTTATATTTTAAGGCAGGGATTTTTCACGGGCTGTTACGGGGAATTTTGTGCGGAGAGCTGCACAAGAAGGCGAAGGTGTGCCTTTTTTCGCGCAGAGGCGGAAAAAAGGAGTTCTCCTTTACGCGGGCACTTCTTGCCGTTATGATGGCGGATGCAAACGGCTTCAGGGTAAGGAATATGAACGAGCAGAGAAAAAGCGGTTATCAGATTCTGGTGGTGGACGACGACCCGGAATGGCATGAGATTCTCGCCCTTCTTTTTTCCCGCAAGGGCTGGAGAACGGAAACGGCTCTTTCCGGGGAAAGGGCGCTTTCGCGCATCGCCGCAGGCGGCATCGACGTGGTGGTCTGCGATCTTTCCATGCCCGGCATGAGCGGGCTTGAGGTGCTCAGGCGCGTGCGCGCCATGAACGCGCGCCTTCCCTTCATCATGATGACGGGCGTGGGCACCATTGAGAGCGCCGTGGAAGCCGTGCAGCTCGGGGCCTATAGCTACCTTACCAAGCCTGTGAACAACACGGAACTTGCCGCCCTCGTGCAGCGCGCGGCCGAGCACGCAAGGCTGCACAGTCAGCTTCAGGAAAGGCCGCGCGAGGAGGAGGCGCCTGTCTCCATGGTCTACAACAGCCCGGCCATGAAACAGATGCTGGAAATCATCCGCAAGGTGGCGGGCACCAGCGTGCCCATTCTCATCACCGGGGAAACGGGCACGGGCAAGAGCAGACTTGCGGAATACATACACCGTGCAAGCGCCCTCAGGGAGAAGCCCTTCCTTACCATCGACTGCGCGGCGCTTCCCGAATCGCTTCTGGAAAGCGAGCTTTTCGGCCATGTGAAGGGCGCCTTCACCGGAGCGGTGAACAGCCGGCGCGGCCTTCTGGAAGAGGCGCAGGGCGGCACGGTGTTTCTGGATGAAATAGGCGAGCTTTCCCCCTCGACGCAGGCCAAGCTTCTGCGCGCCATTCAGGAGCATGAGATACGCCCCGTGGGCAGCAACAAAAGCGTAAGCATCAACGTGCGCTTCATCGCGGCCACGCATCGCAGGCTGGAAGAGGACGTGAAGACGGGGCGCTTCCGCGAGGATCTTTTCTACCGCCTTTCCGTCATTCCCCTGTACCTGCCGCCGCTTCGGGAGCGTCGGGAGGACCTGGCCGCGCTCATCGGCTTTTTCATCAACCGCTTCAACGAGCGCTACGGCCGCAATGTCACGCAGATAAGCCCGGCGGCCATGAACATTCTCTACAGCCAGCCGTGGAAGGGCAACATACGCGAGCTGGAAAACGTGCTGGAGCGCGCCTTTCTGCTCACGGAAGGCGACAGGCTCATGCCCGAAGCTCTGGGCATGCTTACGGACGGCGCGCCCTTTACGCCGTCATCTTCCGCCGAAGCCGTGCCGGAAGCGCCTCTTTCCCTTTCCGACGCGGTGCGCAACGCGGAAATACAGGCCCTTCAGCAGGCGCTTTCCCTGTGCAACGGCAACAAGACGCAGGCGGCCGAACTTCTGGGCATAGGCCGAAGAACGCTCTACGACAAGCTCGAACAGTTCGGCCTTGTGGAAAGGAAGGGATAGTCTGAGACTGAAAATACCGTCTATGATGATATTTTCATGATAAATATTTTTTTGAAGGACAGGCAGCTTGTCGATTTTTT
>NZ_DYZA01000136.1 GCF_020741395.1 Mailhella massiliensis
CGCCATGGAGGAAAGCGCGTTTTTCTTCTTCCTACGATTATCGCAGGGGGACAGGTTCCTTCAGTCCCGCATCCCCCGGATAACGTGCGTCGTAGTCTACCCCGTTGATGATTCTCGGAGTGGGGATAAAGGCAGGGGAAAGGGGGGAATCCTTCATGTGCGGCGTCTGGAAGGAAATTCCGCAGAGATCGAGCATGACATAGGGCGCCGCGTCGTTGACAAAGGGCAACAGGCATGCCTTTTTCCAGAGAGCTGCGGTTTCAGGGGCAAGGCCGGAGCGGTAGGAGTCCGAAAGCCAGATGAGGAAGGGAATGTCCACATAGTAGCGGGACTCTATGGAATCATGATGGCCGTGATGGTTCCTTGTATCGAATACTTCTTCGCCGTGGTCGGAAAAGAAAAGCATGGCGCCTCCCGGCACGTTTTTCAGCTTTTCTATGACGGAAGCTATGATGTGGTCGGTATAAAGGATGCTGTTGTCGTAGTTGTTGATGTATTTTTTTGCCTTGCTGCTGAACCACGGCTTTTCCTGTATGTCGTCGGCCTGGGGGAATTTTTTGAATTCTTCCGGGAATCGTGAGGCGTAATTGACGTGGGAACCCATGGTATGGACAAAAATGACTCTTTTCCCCGTAGTGCTTGGCGAGGCAAGAATTTCATCCAGCACAGGGAGTATCTTTTCGTCGTAGGAGCGGGCATAGGCCTGATCCCCGCCCTTGTTCAGATAGATTTTCCTGTCTGCGCCGGAGATGATCCTGACTATCATGTTGGTATCATCCACCGTGCTCTGATTGGAGATCCAGACGGTTTCAAAACCTGCCTGCCGGAAAACCGTAACCAAGGGGAGGTCTCCCACACCGGGAACGTCGGTACAGGTGAGGGCCGCAGCCACACTGAGCGTGGTACGGCCGAAGGGGCTTATGGCGTCGTTGAAGACGAGAAGCTCCTTACCCATGGAGGAAAGGCGGGGCGTGGTATCGCGGAAATACCCGTATATACCCCAGTGATGGCGGCTTGATGATTCTCCTATGAGCACAATGAGCGTGACAGGCCCGGGAGCGGCGGAGACTCCGGGAGCCTTGAGTGTGGAGGCCCTGGCAAGGAAGCGTTCAAGGTCGTCCATGCTCTGTCTGTAGGCGCGGCAGCTTTGTACGATCTGGCAGGCAATGTTGTCTTTGGCCAGCCGCGGCAGTTTGCCTGAGGCAGCCAGGGCGCAGGCCGCGACAATCAGCACGGCTGCGGTGAGGCGGGAGGCGCGGATATCGTTCTGCCGGGAAGCTTTCATGGCCCTGCAGAGCAGCGTCAGGGGAAGGGCCAGGAGAGCTATAAGGTAGGCGAGGGCTGTCAGGGAGAACTGGGAAAGAAGGAACTCCGCAGATTCGCTGAGATTGCTTTCAAAAATAGCAAAAAGAGACTGCTGGGATATGGTGGCCTCATAGTAGAAAAGATGCATGCCTGCAAGGACGGCGGCTACGAGGAGCAGCGATGTTCCGAGGATGAGCCATGGCTTTGCCAGAGGCTTCCAGAGCAGGGCCGGAATGAAGAAGAACAGTGTGACGGGCAGCCCGTTGAGAAAACAGCGGATGGGATACCATACGGGCGTCTGAACAAACCAGAGCATGTGGATCAGAAAGAGCAGAGACGCACCAAGAAGGAGTACAAGCCTGGGATATGCCCAATTCATTGTTTTTATTTTATTAAAATACATACTAATTTCCCTTGTGAAGAAAGGCCTCGTGGAAGGAGAAGAGCGTTTCATACAATGGGTTACGTTATATATCATTAAAATATATCATACAATGTTAATTTTTAGTCATGAAAATTCTGCTATTCTTTCCCTCATTATCAGAAATGGGGCAGAAAAGCATGACCAGGCAAAGTATCGTCTTACTTGTGGCCGGGAATCTGGTACGCAGGCGCAAGGCTGCCGGGCTTACCCAGGCTCAGGTGGCGGAGAGGCTTTCTGTGGAAAAGGAAAGCATCTCCCGCATGGAAAGCGGAAAGATAGTGCTCAATCTTGAACGGCTTCAGCAGTTTGCCGATCTTTACGGCTGTTCGGTATGTGAGTTTTTTAAAGACGGGACACCGGAATTGCAGTTACATACCCAGGCCATTAGCGACCTGCTCCGCCCTTTGACGATGGAAGAGCGTGAAGCTGTTGTTCGTTTTGTGGGCGAGGCCGTGCGCCTTTTAAAAACAAAAGGCATATGAACCGTATTGCCGGAATGCGAAGCTGTCTCTCCATGGAAGCAAGGAGAGCTTTTCGTGAAAAAGTTTCATATTCTCTGCCTCAGGAGCGACCGCATCGGCGACATGCTGGTGAGCACGCCTGTCTTGCGTCGTCTGCGTACGCTGTATCCCGACGCTGTCCTGGACGTGGTGGCGAGTCCTCTGGGGGCTGTGGCGCTGGAAGGCAACCCCGATATCAATCATGTATTCGTATATGATAAGAAGAACGTGCGTTCCTGGTTTTCCCTGCTTCCCCGTCTGCTGGAAAGGCACGACATGGTGGTGAACTTCAACGACAGGTCGCGCACTCTGCGCATGCTCTCCTTCCTTGCGCGCGGCGGGAGGAAAGGGGCGCTCAACAGGGGGCGCCTTGCGCCGTGGAGCGGCGCGGAGGAAGACGGCACCCATTATTCCGCCGTCATGCTCCGTGAGCTGGAGGCGGAATTTTCCCTGCCCCACGACGAACACCCCGACATAAGCATCCGTTTTCATGTACCGGAAGATGTGGAAAGATTCGTGCGCGAAAGTTTCCCGCCCGTACCGGGGCTGAAGCGCGTGGGCATGTTCATCGGCAACATCAAAAAGACGGGATTGCGCTGGCCCATCGACAAGTTTGTGGAGCTTACGCGTGTGTTGCTGGAGAAAAATGCGGATCTCGATGTGTGGATCGTTGCCGGGGAAAGCGACGTGCCGCTTCTGGAGGCCTACCGCGACTTGGAGCATCCGCGGCTGCACCGTTTCATCGGCAAGAAGTCGCTGCAGTACACGGCCGCTTTTTTGAAAACCTGCGATGCTTTTGTTACCTGCACTTCGTCGCCGCAGCATCTGGCCGGAGCCATGAAGGTGCCCACGGTGTCCATCACCTACCCTTGGTCGGAAAAGCTCTGGACGCCGCGTGGGCCGCGGAATTTTTCCGCCGTGTCCGATGTGAACGACGATGTGAGGGGTATTCCGGTCCGGACCGTGTATGAAACGCTGAACAGGACGCTTCAGGGCACGCTTGCCCCGTGGGAAGCGAGAAAATAGGAGCTCGCTGCAAGGCCCGTTTTTCTTTCGTAAGTAGCGGCGCCCGGCCCGGAGCCGGGGAAGGGCTGCGGTGGGGAGAGCGCGAGGCGACAGGAGCGGGCAGAGAATATCGTGCCTGATTTAATTTAAAAAGAGCGCCGCCGGAGAAGCAGTTTTCCGGCGGCGCTTATGTTCGGGAGTATGCTCAGGAAAGGTCAGATCCTCTCGCAGATAGCCCTGCCCATCTCGGTGGTGGACACGGGAACGACTCCTTCTTCCGCG
>NZ_DYZA01000137.1 GCF_020741395.1 Mailhella massiliensis
CAGACAGGCGGCTTACGCAGAGAAGCGCGCGTCCCCCCTCCGTAAAAAACTATCTCCGCACACAAAAAAGCTGCGTACACGCGCACCATTCTTTCCCTCTTCCGTAAAAAACATGAAAAATGCTCATATAATACTTATGGCGCAAAGCATAATGCAAAAAAGAAACATATTCGCTCAAGGGAATCGTTCTAGTACTCTTTTTTTCACAAAATATAACAGACTGCTTGTTTCATCTATAAGGGATTCTCTGTTTTTCTTCCGGTATTCTTGACAGAAACGGCTTATTCTTTTAATGTGAAAGAAAGTTTTCGAGTCGGTTCGGCTACAGCCCCCAGGCCATGCCGTTCCGACCTGAGCTTCCGCTCACAGGGTGGTTTCTGGAAACGGGGCCGCCTCCCTTAAATGTCCTTCGGGGCATGGAAAGAAAACGCTGCGATGGACCATGCATGGATACTGCCCGTATCCATGGTTCTGGTGTTTTCCGCGGTTCTGGTGTTTTCCGCTGTGAGCAACGCCAAAAGAACGCGCACGCGCGGCATGGAGAATCGCATGAAAAGATTTCCCTCTCTCTTTTGGGTTGCAGCGGCACCGACCAGGGCTTTCAGCTCTTGCGCCCTGGCCGGGAACTTCCCGCACGCCCTCTCCGGCTGGAAACGGGGTCTGTTCTTCAAAGCCCCGGGTATTCCCCCCGATATTCCTCCCCTCGCGCGTCCTGCGCCGAAGCGCCGCCCCTCCGCGCGGCGCACGGCTTTGTGACGCCCCTCTTCCGCCCGCCATGCGTCCTTCCCTCCCGGTAGCGTAAAGCCGGTCTCTTGCGTCGTGCCCTGTGCGTGCCGCAGGCGCGGCGCTTCCGGCACGCAGGGGAAGGCCGGCCGCTTTTCCGCACTGAGACTGCGGGAAAAGCGCGGTCTTCATGCCTGCCTCTGCCTCATACGCCCCTGAGCAAAGAAAAGGGCACAGCTCAAAAGCTCGTCCCCGTACATGCCTGCGCTTTTTTTCCTGCGCCTTACGTTGACGCACCGGCAAAAAAACGCTGAGGCTGTTGCCTCCTTTCTCTGCCTGCTCCGGGAGAGCCGCACGCAAAGCGCGATATGCGCGGCCTCTTCCCTGTCCGCACGGCACACGCCGCGCGGCCGCGCTCCTTTGCGCCCGAAAAAGGCCGCATCCCAGCCACCCTCTTCCTCAAGGAGCATATCCATGCAAAAAGCCGATCTTCAGAACTCCTATCCGCTTTTCATCAACGGTCAGTGGAAAAACGCCTCCGACGGAGCGACCTTCAAAACATACTGCCCTGCCGACGGCAAACTTCTGGCAGAATGTGCCCAGGCCACCAGGGAAGACGTGGATGAAGCCGTAGCCTCGGCATGGAAGGCCTTCGAAAGCTGGAAAAACGCGCCTGTGAACGAACGCGCCGCAATCCTGAACAGGATTGCCGATATCATCGATGAGCACAGGGAACACCTCGCCATGGTGGAAACCCTCGACAACGGTAAGCCCATCCGCGAAACCATGAACGTGGATATTCCCATGTCGGCGCAGCATTTCCGCTATTTCGCGGGCTGCATCATGGCCGACGAAGGCAGCGCCGGCATGCTGGGCCGGGACACGCTCAGCCTGATCCTGCGCGAGCCCATAGGCGTGGTGGGACAGATCGTTCCCTGGAACTTCCCCTTCCTCATGGCGGCCTGGAAGCTGGCCCCCGTGCTTGCAAGCGGTTGTTGCACGGTGTTCAAGCCTTCCAGCACCACTCCCCTGAGCGTCCTTGAGCTGGCAAGGCTCGTGCAGGACGTCATCCCTGCGGGCGTGTTCAACGTGATCACCGGCTCCGGCTCCCGCTCCGGCCAGTACATGCTGGAACACAAGGGGTTCAGGAAGCTGGCCTTCACCGGTTCCACGGAAATCGGGCGCGACGTTGCCCGTGCCGCTGCGGACAGGCTCATCCCCGCCACGCTGGAACTCGGCGGCAAGTCCGCCAATATCTTCTTTGAGGACTGCAACTGGGAAATGGCCATGGACGGCCTTCAGATGGGAATTCTCTTCAACCAGGGGCAGGTCTGCTGCGCAGGCTCCCGTGTGTTCGTGCAGGACTCCATCTACGACCGCTTTGTGGAAGAAGCCGTGAAACGCTTCAACGCAGTGAAAGTCGGCCTGCCCTGGGAAGCCGACACGCAGATGGGATGCCAGATCAATAAAAGGCAGATGGAGAAGATTCTGGAATACGTGGAAATCGGCCGGAAGGAAGGGGCGAAGGTACTTTGCGGCGGCGCACAGGCCACGGAAGGGGAGCTGGCGAAAGGCTGCTTCCTGCGGCCTACGCTGCTCGGTGACGTGACGAACAATATGCGCGTGGCGCAGGAGGAAATCTTCGGCCCCGTGGCCTGCATCCTGCGCTTCCGCTCGGAAGAAGAAGCGATACGCCTTGCCAATGAAAATGAATACGGCCTCGGCGGAGCGGTATGGACCAGGGATATCAACCGGGCCGTCCGCGTCTCGCGCGGTGTGGAAACGGGCCGCATGTGGGTGAACTGCTACAACGCAATCCCCGAAGGCGCTCCTTTCGGAGGCTGCAAGGCTTCCGGCATCGGCCGCGAAACCCATAAAGTCATTCTGGAGCACTACACGCAGATGAAGAACATCATGATCAACCTCAGCGAGGCCCCTACCGGCTTCTACCCTATGAAGTAATGCCCTCATGAGGGGAAAATCTTTCCCCTCGACCAGGGCCACGAAAAAAAAGCCCTGCCGGCGCACCCGGCGGGGCTTTCAACGATCCGGGGCGACGAAAAAGGTACATCTCCGTATGTCGCCGCCCTGAGGCGCGGGCAATTCCGCGGCTACTGCAGCACGGCCGGAGAAGGCGTGCATTCGGGCAAGCCTCAGTTTCCCCGCAAGGTCGCGGTAACTTCGGCAAATTCCCGGCTGAACCTGTCGTCGTGCAGAAGCAGAAGTTCCGGCGGACGAAAGGAAAAAATGCGGGAAAAATCCGTCTGCGTATTGCGGACAAGTCCGAGCAGTTCCGTGCCGAGGCGTATGGTATGATAGGTATTCACCGCCACCTTGTACCGCTTTTCCATATCCTGATGCAGGGCGGAAAGCCGCTTTTTCTGGCTGTCCAGGTAGCGGATATACAGATCCACGACTTCCAGCATCCGCTTCTGGGATGCCATATTGGCCTTCAGGGCATTGTTGTCCGCTTCCGTGTGCTTCTGTGCGGAAAGCTCCCTTGCCTCCCTGAGAAGCTTGCCGTT
>NZ_DYZA01000138.1 GCF_020741395.1 Mailhella massiliensis
GGGATGTTCCGCGCCGACCAGGTGGTGGACGACCGCCTGATGGACAGCATGGAACTGGAACGCGAGCGCGGCATCACCATTTCGGCCAAGAACTGCGCCGTGGGGTGGAAGGGCGTGCGCATCAACATTCTGGACACTCCCGGCCACGCGGACTTCGGCGGGGAAGTGGAGCGCGCCCTTTCCATGGTGGACGGCGTGATCCTTCTGGTGGACGCTTCGGAAGGCCCTCTTCCGCAGACGCGCTTTGTGCTGAAGAAGGCGCTGGCTCAGGAGCTGCCGGTGATTGTGGTGCTGAACAAGATCGACCGCAAGGACGCCCGTCCCGAGGAAGTGCTCAACGAGGTGTACGACCTGTTCATCGACCTCGACGCCAACGAGAACCAGCTGGAATTTCCCGTGCTCTACGCCATAGGCCGCGACGCGGTGGCCATGAACAACCTCACCGACGAGCGCAAGGACCTTTCCCCGCTGTTCGACGCCATTTTGAAGTACATCCCCGCGCCCGCCTACGACCCGGAACAGCCTTTCCACATGCTGGTGGCCGACCTTGACTATTCCGACTATCTGGGCCGCCTCGCGGTGGGCCGCATCCGCAACGGGCACGCCCACACCAAGGACGCGCTCGTGTGCATCGGCGAAGACGGCAGGCCCCGCGCCCTGCGCGCCACGCGCTTCCAGGTCTATCAGGGCAAGAACATGGTGGACGTGGAGGAAGTGGCCCCGGGCGATATCGTCGTCATGGCAGGCCTTGAGGAAGTCACCATAGGCGACACCATCTGCACCGCGGCCGATCCTTCCCCCCTGCCCCGCATCAAGGTGGACGACCCCACCGTGTCCATGCGCTTCGGCATCAACACCTCGCCCCTGGCCGGGCGCGAAGGCAAGATAGTGCAGGCCAGAAAGATCCGCGAAAGGCTGGATAAGGAAGCCCTGCGCAACGTGTCCATCCGCGTGGAAGACACCGAAGACCGCGACGCCTTCCTCGTCAAGGGACGCGGCGAATTCCAAATGGCCATTATCGTGGAAACCATGCGCCGCGAAGGCTTTGAGCTCACCGTGGGCAGGCCCGAAGTCATATTCAAGGAAATCGACGGCGAAAAATACGAACCCATCGAAGACGTGGCCATAGACTGCGACGAAATCTACATGGGCATCGTCACGGAAAAGCTCAACTTCCGCAAAGGCCGCATGACCAACTGCGTCAACAACGGTACCGGCCGCGTCCGCCTCACCTTCTCCGTGCCCGCGCGCGGGCTCATCGGCTACCGCGACGAGTTCCTCACCGATACCAAGGGTACCGGTATCATGAACTCCAACTTCAGCGGCTACGAACCCTACAGAGGCGACTTCCTCACCCGTATGACCGGCTCCCTCATCGCCGACCGCGCGGGCAACGCCGTGGCCTACGCCCTCTTCAACCTCGAACCCCGCGGCCGACTCTTCGTCGTGCCCGGCGACCCGGTCTATGAAGGCATGATCGTGGGCGAACACAGCCGCGACAACGATATCGACGTCAACGCCACCAAAGAAAAGAAACTCACCAACCTCCGCGCCTCCGGCCACGATGAAAACATCATCCTCACCCCCGTGCGCCCTATGACCCTCGAACAGTGCCTCAACTTCATGCGCGAAGACGAAATGCTGGAAGTCACCCCCCATTCCCTCCGCCTCAGAAAGGCCGTCCTCTCCTCCGCTGAACGCTACCGCATGGGCGGCGGCCGTAAGCGTATCTGACACGCTCCCCTCCCCGGGTTCCCCCCCCGGGGATTTTTTTTGCCTGAAAGCAACCGGCACGACCCGACAACGCAGGAAAGGCAGGAAAAGGCAGGAAAGGCACGCGGGGCTTCGCCCCGTACCCCTCCGGGAAAGTCTCGGGAGAGTCTCGGGGGAGATAATCTCCCCCGAACCCCCATAACAGGCAGTCTCACGCGCGGGATGTGCGCAGAAGGTTCTCCTCCGGCTCGCCTCCGTTGCGGAATCCTTTCTTACCGGGCGAGGCTCAGAAAAACCGGGCAACTTTCTGCCGCGCAGGCCGGAATCCGGGCAAGGCGATTTCCGGACAAAAGGCCGCAAAGGGCCGGAAGTCCCGCCTCACGTCGCAGCCTGCCCCCCGTCAGTGCGGGTGTGCGCTGCCGCGCCCGCCCGCCGTGGCCGACCGCTGCCGGGCTTCGCCCGTCAACGGTGATAACGGAAGGGATTACCGGATGTTTTGGGCAGAGATACGCCGGGCGACTCCTCTCTCCCTGCAATCCTTTCCTTCAACATTGTTTTTCGGCAACGGCCCGTATGCTCAGGACACACTGTACGGACGCGCCGCTTGCACGGAGCGTTGAGAAAAGGTTCTTTCTCCGCAAACAAAGGCGGAATGAAGCAACGCGCCAAAAAAAATCCTGCAATCCCTTCCTTTGACACGACGGCCCGGCGAAGCCGGGACGGAGTCGGCCTGCGTGAGCGGGCACGAAGTGCACGCTCACACTGACTGAGGCAGCCGGGACACGGCAAGGCGAGCCTTCCGCGCCCGGCGACACGGGGGGCAGCGTC
>NZ_DYZA01000139.1 GCF_020741395.1 Mailhella massiliensis
GTGGAGCTGAAGAAAAAACGCAGAGGCAAGGCACGTCGGGCGTACAGAAGCGAAAGACAGCTCTCCATTTCCCGCGGGATGCAGGCAAAGCGGATGCTGTCTTTCTCCCGGAGCCCGGCAGAGACGGCTCTTTACCGGAGAATATCGCGCTCCCGCCTTCCTCTCCCTTTTTTCCGTCACATCCGATATTCTCCTGAGCGACGGCAAAGAAGAAACGCATCGCAAGCGCGGCGCGCCTTGACCTTGTTCCCTGCCCGTGGTACTGTACAAGCAATTTAGAACGGCAGTTTTTCTGTGGTTCTTTCAAACGCATAGGGCAGGCATGGATTTGGATGAAGGATCCGGGAGAGGCCACCTGTGGTGGAGCCGAAGGGGCTGCGAGAACTCTCAGGCAAAAGGACCGGTTCTGGACAAACTCTGGAAAGCAGCGCTGCACCAATGAGGCAATCCGCAAGGCGGAGAATCTTTCAGGTTAGTAACAGAGGCACAGATGGCGAAGTCGTTCGTTGTCTGTGCCTCTTTTTTATTCCCCCTTTTCCGAGGAGAAGGCCCATGGAGCTGAAAACCCCTCTTTACGATGTCCACATCGCGGAAGGCGGCAAAATCGTACCCTTTGCCGGCTATCTGCTCCCCGTACAGTACGGGAGCGGCGTCATCAAGGAACACATGGCCGTACGGCAGGCGGCCGGCCTGTTCGACGTGTCCCACATGGGAGAAATCCGTTTTTCCGGACCTTCTGCGCTGGAAACGCTGAACCGCCTGCTCACCAACGACTTCACGAACATGCCCGTGGGCAAGGTGCGCTACAGCATCATGTGCAATGAAAAAGGCGGCGTCATCGACGACCTCATCATCTACAAATTCGGAGAGGAGGAATACCTTGCCGTAGTCAACGCGGCCAACCGCCACAAGGACTACGCCCACATGGCTGCGAACCTTCTTCCCGGTACAATGGCTGAGGACATTTCCGATTCCGTGGCCCAGCTTGCCCTTCAGGGCCCGGCCTCTCCCGCCATTCTCGCAAAGCTTCTCCCCGAAGACGCCATGCCGAAAAAATACTACACCGCCGTGCGCGATATTTCCATAAACGGCATGGCCTGCATGATCTCCCGTACGGGCTACACCGGTGAGGCAGGTTATGAAATCTACACTGCACCGGAAAACGCCGTCCCGCTCTGGAAGCTGCTGCGCGAAGCGGGAAAGGAGGAAGGGCTCATCCCCTGCGGGCTCGGCGCACGCGACACTCTGCGCCTTGAGGCCGCCATGCCCCTGTACGGTCACGAAATGGATGAAGAGATCACCCCCCTTGAGGCCGGGCTTGCCTTCGGGGTGAAGATGGACAAGCCGGACTTCATCGGCAGATCCGCCCTGGTGGAGGCGGGAGAGCCTTCCCGCGTGCGCGTAGGCCTCGTCATGACGGGCAGAGGCATCGCGCGCGAGCATCAGGATGTGTATCTCGGGAATACGCTCATCGGCGCGACCACCTCGGGCACACACTGCCCCGCCGTGGGCAAGGCCGTGGCCATGGCCCTTGTGAAAGCTTCGCACAGCGCCCCGGGCACCGTGGTTGAGGTGGACATACGCGGCCGCCGTGTGAGCGCCGAAATCGTCCCCCTGCCCTTCTACAAACGCTGAACCTCGTCCTGTTCCCGCAACGCCAACCATTTATCCCACTGGAGAGCACCATGTCCAACATTCCCGCCGAACTCAAGTACACCGCTTCCCATGAATGGATCAAAACCGAAGGCGACCTCTACGTCATCGGCCTTACCGACTTTGCTCAGAGCGCCCTCGGCGACATTGTGTTCATCGAACTTCCGCAGGAAGGCGACGCCGTGACCATGGGCGAGTCCTTCGCCGACGTGGAATCCGTGAAGGCCGTCTCCGGCGTGTTCAGCCCCGTATCCGGCACCGTGGCCGCCGTGAACGAAGCCCTTACCGAAAACCCCGCCCTGCTCAACGAAGCGCCCTACGATGCCTGGCTCATTAAGGTTTCCGGTGCGGAGAGCGTGGGCGAACTCCTCGACGCCGCAGGCTATGAGGCCGTGTGCAAGGCCGAGGAGGCGTAGCATGGGAAGCTACATTCCCGCAACCGGAGAAGAAAGAAAGGCCATGCTTGCCTCGCTCGGCCTTTCTTCCATGGAAGAGCTTTTTCAGGTAGTGCCCGACGAAGCGCGCGTTCATGAACTGAACCTGCCCGAAGGCCTGAGTGAAATGGAAGTTGCGCGGAAGGTGGGCTCCCTTGCGGAAAAGAATGTGCGCTTCCGCAGTGTGTTCCGCGGTGCGGGTGCATACCGCCACTTCATTCCCTCCATCGTGAAGACGGTGACTTCCAAGGAGGAATTCGTCACGGCCTACACACCCTATCAGGCGGAAATCAGCCAAGGTGTGCTGCAATCCATCTTTGAATATCAGACGCAGATATGCGAGCTCACCGGCATGGACGTGTCCAACGCATCCGTGTACGACGGGGCCGTGGCCGCGGCCGAGGCCTGCCTCATGTGCCTGGAGCGGCGCAGAAACGGCGTCATTCTCGCGGGCACGGCCGACCCTCAGGTGCGCGAAGTGGTGGAAACCTACTGTGAAAGCCGGAGCGTACCCGTCACCGTGCTTCCCTCCTCCGGTGGGACCACCCGCGTGAATGACCTGCGCGCCGCGCTTTCGGAAGGCACGGCCTGCGTTTATGTACAGAGCCCCAACTACTACGGCGTGCTGGAAGACATGGACGCCATCACGGCTGCGGCGCACGAAGCCGGAGCAAGGGTCGTCATGGGCGCGAACCCCATTTCTCTCGGAATTCTGAAAACTCCCGGGGAATACGGAGCCGACATAGCCGTGGGCGAAGGGCAGCCTCTCGGCATGCCTCTCGGCTTCGGCGGGCCTTATCTCGGCTTCATGGCCTGCAAAAAGGAACTCATGCGCCGCCTGCCCGGCCGCATCGTGGGCGAAACGACGGATGGGGAAGGACGCCGCTGCTTCGTGCTCACCCTTCAGGCCCGCGAGCAGCACATACGCCGCGAAAAGGCATCCTCCAACATCTGTTCCAACGAAGCCCTCTGCGCCATGACGGCTTCGGTCTACCTCGCGGCCATGGGGCCGCAGGGGCTTGCCCGCGTGGCGGAAAATTCCGCTGCCCATGCCCATTATCTGGCAAAAGAACTCTCCTCCGTGCCCGGGTTCTCCCTGCGTCATCACGGGGAATTCTTCCATGAATTTCTCACGGATTGCCCCATGGACCCGGAGCTTCTCTGCAAGAAGCTGGCAGAGCGGGGCATACTCGGCGGCCTGCCCGTGGAAGGCGGCATTCTGTGGTGCTGCACCGAGCTTTGCACCAGAAGCGACATGGATGAACTCGTCACCGCCATCCGGGAGGTATGCGCACAATGAAACTCCTTTTTGAAAGAAGCCGCCCCGGGCGCTGCGAAAGCCTCATCCCCGCCTGCGACGTGGAAAAGGCGCAGTTTTCTTCTTCCCGGCTGCGCGCCGCCGCTCCCCGCCTGCCGGAAATGGCGGAAGTGGATCTCGGCCGCCACTATACGGAACTCGCCTCCCAGACGCACGGCGTGAACAAGGGCTTCTACCCCCTGGGTTCCTGCACCATGAAGTACAACCCCAGGGTGAACGAGGAAATGGCCGCCCTGCCGGGCTTTACCGATATACACCCCCTCCAGCCGGAAGAAAGCGCCCAGGGCTGCCTTGAAACGCTTTATGAGGCGGAAAGGCTGCTTTGTGAAATCACCGGCATGGACGGCATGACTTTTCAGCCCGCCGCCGGGGCGCACGGCGAATACACCGGCCTTCTGCTCATCCGCCGCTATCATCAGTCAAGGGGGGATACGGCGCGTACGAAGATCATCGTGCCCGATTCCGCCCACGGCACCAATCCCGCCTCCGCCACCATGGCGGGCTTCACCGTAGTTTCCGTACCCTCCAACGCCGAAGGCGGCGTGGACATTGAGGCGCTCAAAAAGGCCGTGGGGCCGGATACGGCCGGGCTCATGCTCACCAACCCCAACACCGTGGGCCTGTTCGATCCCCATATTCTCGATATCACGCGCATCGTGCACGAGGCAGGGGGCCTCTGCTACTACGACGGCGCGAACCTCAACGCCGTCATGGGCCATGCCCGCCCCGGCGACATGGGCTTCGACTGCGTGCACCTCAATCTGCACAAAACCTTCTCCACGCCCCACGGCGGCGGCGGGCCGGGCTGCGGCCCGGCGGGCTGCAAGGCCTTTCTCGAACCCTTCCTGCCCGGCCCCCGCGTACGGAAGAAAGAAGACCGCTTCATGTTCTTCAGGCCGGAACAAAGCATGGGCAGGGTGCGTTCCTTCTACGGCAACTTCCTTGTAGCCGTGAAGGCGCTCACCTATATCCTCACCCTGGGGCGCGAGGGGATTCCTGAAGCTTCGGCCGTGGCCGTGCTCAACGCCAACTACCTCATGAAGAAGCTCGCCGACCACTACGATATGGCCTACGATACGCTCTGCATGCATGAATTCGTCATGTCGCTGGAAAAGCAGAAGAACGAAATGGGCGTCTCCGCCATGGACGTGGCGAAATCGCTCCTGGACTACGGCATCCATCCGCCGACCATGTACTTCCCGCTCATCGTGCACGAAGCTCTCATGGTGGAGCCGACGGAGACCGAAAGCCCCGAAACGCTGGACAACGCGGCGGATGCCTTCATCGCCATTCTGGAACAGGCGAAAAAGGATGCCGCATACCTGCACGGCGCCCCGCACCGCTGCCCCATCGGCAGGCCGGATGAAGTGCGCGCCGCGCGCACGCCCGTGCTGCGTTATGATTTCGGACAGGGATAATCCCTGAGAAAAAAACGGCGCGCTGCAGTAAAAAAAGGCCCGGCCCCGGACGTACCTGCGTTCCGACCGGGCCTTGCTGCTTCCGGTACCGCCACGATGCACAGGAGAAGCCCTCTTCCGCCTTTCTTCTGCACATTTTTCCGATCCGGCCATGTCTCTCCCCCCCATGTCGCAGGGGCTGTTCAACCTCTCACAAAAAAAGCATGGATGCCCTTCCCGGAGAGCAGGCTGCTCTGCTTTCCCCGAAGAAGCCGCCTGCGGGGAAAGGCTTCCATACGCCTCTTGCGAAGCACCTTGAAAAGGGCTATATTGATTCTTTGTTTTTCCTTCAATCTAACAACATGAACGCGATGAGCACTCAGCCGGCCCTCACCGGGAGCCATTACACGAAGAAAAACGCCGCAAAAACGCATGCCCCGGCACGCTCCTGCGGCCTTGGCGCGCACCCTGCATCCACAGCGCTCTTCGTCCGCATCCATGTTGTTGCCATGCCCGCGAAGCTCCGCCTGAAAGAAGTAAAGGCAGAGAACAACCTCGCGCAGGCATGGTATACGGAAGGGAACCGTATCATGTCACACCAAGAGGGGCAGCCTGTCCACCGGGAGCAAGGCTGCCCCTCTCATGTTCTTTTCGGCGCGGGCGCGCCCTGCGGACACGGAGGCGGAGCGGGCTCCCGCTTTCTCTTCCCCGCTTTGCCCGCCCTTCACTGCATATTCACACCCCAACACCCCTCAGGGAGGAATTTCTCATGAATCTTGTCTACACCGGAAAAACCAAGAACGTGTACGCTCTGGACAACGGCAACTATCTTCTGAAGTTCAAGGACGACTGCACCGGCAAGGACGGCGTGTTCGATCCCGGCGAAAACTCCGTAGGCCTCACCATCGAAGGCGTGGGCGACGTCAACCTCCGCATGTCCATCTACTTCTTCGAAAAGATCAACGCCGCCGGCATCAAGACCCACTATGTGAACGCCAACCTCGCCGATACCACCATGGAAGTGCTCCCCGCCAAGGTCTTCGGCAAGGGGCTTGAAGTCATCTGCCGTCTCAAGGCCGTGGGCAGCTTCCTGCGCCGCTACAGCGACTATGTGGAATCCGGGGCCGACCTTCCCGCCTATGTGGAAACCACCTTCAAGAACGACGACCTCGGCGATCCTCTGGTCACCAAGGACGGTCTCGTGGTACTCGGCGTCATGACGGAACAGCAGTATGAAGATATCAAGGACATGACGCAGAAGATCACCCGCATCGTGGCCGACGACCTCGCCGAAAAGGGCCTTACCCTCTACGATATCAAATTCGAATACGGCTACGACGCCGACGGCAAAGTCATGCTCATCGATGAAATCGCCTCCGGCAACATGCGCGTGTACAAGGACGGCGAGTACATCGACCCCATGACGCTCTCCAAGCTCTTCTTCGCGTAGGAGCTAAAGAACCATGGGAGGATTCTTCGGAGCCATTTCTCAAGAGGACTGCGTCCTGGACATATTCTTCGGCGTGGACTACCACTCCCACCTCGGCACACGCCGGGGCGGCATGGCCATCTACGACCCGAAGCTCGGGTTCCAGCGTCAGATTCACGATATTGAGAACACCCCCTTCCGGACCAAGTTCGAGAAGGATTTGTCCGAGTTCCAGGGATGCAGCGGCATAGGCTGCATCAGCGATATCGACCCGCAGCCTCTTCTGGTGCGCTCCCATCTGGGACTGTACGCCATATGCACCGTCGGCATCATCAATAACGCCGAACAGCTGGTGCGCGAGTACTTTTCCGACCACGGCCATCAGTTCATGGCCACAGGCTCCGGCAAGGTCAACCCTACGGAGCTGGTGGCTGCGCTCATCAATCAAGAAGACGATATCGTCGCAGGCATACGCCACGCTCAGGACACCATCGAAGGCTCCATGACCATTCTGCTTCTCACGGAGAAAGCCATTATCACCGCAAGAGACAGGATGGGCAGGCTGCCTGTGCACATCGGCAGGAGCCGCACGGGCTACAGCGTATCCTTCGAGTCTTTCGCCTATCACAAGCTGGGCTATGAAGACGCCTATGAGCTCGGCCCCAGCGAAATCGTGCGCATCACGGCCGAAGGGTTCGAAACACTCTCTCCTGCAGAAAAGCCCATGAAAATCTGCGCTTTTCTCTGGACATACTACGGTTACCCCAACTCCAACTACGAAGGGGTGAACGTGGAGCTCATGCGTTACCGCAACGGCGAAATCATGGCGCGCGACGAAGTGGCCCGCGGTACCCTGCCCGACGTGGACCATGTGGCGGGCGTACCCGATTCCGGGACGCCTCACGCCATAGGCTACGCCAACCGCTGCAAGCTGCCCTTCGCACGGCCCTTCGTAAAGTACACGCCCACCTGGCCGCGCTCCTTCATGCCCGCCAACCAGGCCGTGCGCAACCAGGTGGCCAAGATGAAGCAGATTCCCGTGCCGGAGCTCATCCAGGGCAAGAAACTCCTTTTTGTGGACGACTCCATCGTGCGCGGCACGCAGCTTCGGGAAACCGTAGACTTTCTGTTCGCCTCGGGCGCCGGCGAAGTCCACATGCGCTCCGCCTGCCCGCCCATCATGTACAGCTGCAAGTACCTCAACTTCTCCCGCGGCAATTCCGATATGGACCTTCTGGCACGGCGCATCATTCAGGAGCTGGAAGGACACGAGGGCCACAGGCACCTCGAGGAATACGCCGATGCCTCCACCGCCCGCGGCAAGAGCCTGCTCAAGGCCATCTGCCGCAAGATGGGCTTCGACTCGCTGGGCTATCAGTCGCTGGACGGGCTTCTGGAGGCCATCGGCATCGACAGGGAGAAGATCTGCACCTATTGCTGGAATGGAAAAGGATAAGCCATGAACAATTCCCACTCCGCATCCTATGCCGCCGCGGGCGTGAACATCGAAGCCGGCTATGAGGGCGTGCGCCTCATGAAGCGCCATGTCGAGCGCACCATGATCCCCGGCGTAGTGTCCGATATCGGCGGCTTCGGCGGCCTCTTCGAGCCCGACACTGCCGGCATGGCGCGCCCGGTGCTCGTTTCCGGCACCGACGGCGTAGGCACCAAGCAGCGCATCGCCCAGCTCATGGACAAACACGACACCGTGGGCATCGACTGCGTGGCCATGTGTGTGAACGATATCATCTGCTGCGGCGCAAAGCCCCTCTTCTTCCTCGACTACATTGCCATAGGGAAGAATGAACCGGAAAAGGTGGCCACGCTTGTTTCCGGCGTGGCCGAAGGCTGCGTTCAGGCGGGCTGCGCCCTCATCGGCGGCGAAACGGCCGAACATCCCGGAACCATGAAGGCCGACGACTACGACCTCGCGGGCTTTGCTGTGGGCGTGGTGGACAGGGAAAAGATCATCGACCATACAAGCATGCGCGAAGGCGATATCATGCTCGCCCTGCCCTCTTCCGGGCTTCATTCCAACGGCTACTCCCTGGTGCGCAAAGTCTTCGACGTGGAGCACGCGGATCTTCACAGGTACTGCGAAGAACTCGGCACGACGCTGGGCGAGGCTCTGCTCACCCCCACCGTCATCTATGTAAAGGCCGTGCTCGCGGCCATAGCCGCAGCCGAGGTGCACGGCATAAGCCACATCACCGGCGGCGGATTCTATGAGAACATCCCCCGCTGCGTGCCCGACGGGCTTTCGGCAAAAGTGGAAAAGGCCGCCATACGCACCCCGGCCCTATTCCCCATGCTGCAGCGCGAGGGCAATATCCCCGAACGCGACATGTTCAACACCTACAACATGGGCGTGGGCATGACCGTCATCGTCTCGCGCGACACGGCGGACAAGGCCCTCGCCGCGCTGAAAAACGGGGGCTGCGAAGCCTATATCCTTGGAGAAATCGTTTCCGGCGAGGAAAAGGTCGTCCTCGCCTGAGGCAAGGCCGCGCCTGCGCAGGCGGGCGCGGCCCGGCTGTCCCTGCCGACATGCGGCGGCCTGCCCGCTGCAAAGGAATTCGAGAATGGTAAGACGCATCTATGTAGAGAAAAAGCCCGCCCTGCGGCACGAAGCCGGAGCGCTGCTTGCCGAGCTTCGCACCCTGCTCGGCATCTCTTCCCTTGCCGGGCTTCGGCTCATCAACCGCTACGATGTGGAAGGCCTGGATGAAGAAGCCTTCTTTCGCGCGGTGAAGACCGTCTTTTCCGAACCGCAGGTCGACGATGTGAGCGAAGAGCTTCCTGCCGGCGATCATACGGCGTTTGCCGTGGAATACCTGCCCGGCCAGTTCGACCAGAGAGCCGACTCCGCGAGCCAGTGCATCCAGCTCATGACGCAGGGGGAGCGGCCCGCCGTGCGCACGGCGCGCGTCTTCCTGCTCTCAGGAGAACTTTCCGAAAACGATGTGGAAAAAATCAAGCGCTATCTCATCAACCCCGTGGAAGCGCGCGAAGCAAGCCTTGAACGCGTGGAGACCCTGCGCATGGAATACGAGCTGCCCACCGGCGTGAGCCGGGTGGAAGGCTTCACAGCCATGGATGAGGCCGCCCTGAAAGCGCTGCTCGACACGCTGGGCCTTGCCATGGATCTGGACGACCTCAAGTTTCTCCAGGCCCATTTCCGCGATGAGGAAAAGCGTGACCCCACCATCACGGAAGTGCGCGTGGTAGATACCTACTGGTCCGATCACTGCCGCCACACCACCTTTTCCACACATATCGACTCCGCAGAGATTCTGGACGACGAGACCCTTGCGGCCTACAGGCGCTACCTTGCCGCCCGCGTGGAAGTGTACGGCGAAGAAAAGGCGTCCCTCCGTCCTCAGACACTCATGGACATGGCCACCATCGCGGCCAAGGCGTTGAAGAAGCGCGGCCTTCTCGGCAACATGGATCAGAGCGAGGAAATCAACGCCTGCTCCATCCATGTCACGGCCACAGTGGACGGCGAGGAGCAGGACTGGCTGCTCATGTTCAAGAACGAAACGCACAACCATCCCACGGAAATCGAGCCCTTCGGCGGCGCGGCCACCTGCATCGGCGGCTGCATCCGCGATCCGCTCTCCGGCCGCGCCTATGTGTACCAGGCCATGCGCGTCACCGGCTGCGGCGACCCGCGCACTCCTGTTGCCGAGACCATCCCGGGCAAGCTCCCCCAGCGCAAGCTGGCCCAGACCGCCGCGGCAGGCTATTCCTCCTACGGCAACCAGATAGGGCTTGCCACGGGCATGGTTTCCGAAGTCTACCACAAGGGCTATGTGGCCAAGCATCTTGAAGTGGGAGCCGTAGTGGCCGCCGCCCCGGCTGCAAACGTGGTGCGCGAGCGCCCCGCTCCCGGGGACGTAGTCATCCTTCTCGGCGGCCGCACAGGGCGCGACGGCATAGGCGGGGCTACCGGCTCTTCCAAGAGCCACAACCGCAAATCCCTCGTGACCATGGCCTCGGAAGTGCAGAAGGGCAACGCGCCGGAAGAGCGCAAGATACAGCGCCTTTTCCGCGACGGCAACGTCACGCGGCTCATCAAGCGCTGCAACGACTTCGGCGCGGGCGGCGTATCCGTGGCCATAGGCGAGCTCGCCCCCGGCCTGGAAATCCGCCTCGACGCGGTACGCAAGAAATACGAAGGCCTGGACGGCACGGAACTTGCCATTTCCGAATCGCAGGAACGCATGGCCTGCGTGGTGGCCGCAAAGGATGCCGCCGCTTTCATCGCCGCTGCGGAAAAGGAAAACCTGGAAGCCTATCAGGTGGCGGAAGTCACGGCAGCGCCGCGCATGGTCATGAAGTGGCAGGGAAAGACCATAGTGAACCTCTCCCGCGCCTTCCTCGATACCAACGGAGCTTCCAAGCATACCTGCGTGAAGGTTCCCGCCAAGGACCGCACCCTCATGGACGCACCTGCGGCCTCCAGCCTGCGCGGGACTGCCTCCTGCCTGAAATGCGCTTCCCGCCGGGGCCTTGCCGAACGCTTCGACTCCACCATCGGCGCAGGCTCCGTGCTCATGCCCTTCGGCGGTGTGCGTCAGCGCACTCCCGCTCAGGCCATGGCCGCGCTCCTGCCCGTGCTTCCCGGCCAGGAAACCGACGACTGCTCCGTCATGGCCTGGGGCTTCGATGCGGATCAGATGAGCCTTGATCCCTACAGGGGCGCATACCGCTCCGTGGTCAGCTCCGTGGCCCGTCTCGTCGCCGCAGGTTGCGATTACCATAAAGCCTATCTCTCCCTTCAGGAATATTTTGAAAAACTGCGCGATGAGCCGGAACGCTGGGGCAAGCCCTTCTCCGCCCTGCTCGGCGCGCTGGACGCCCAGCTCGGCCTCGGCGTGGCGGCCATAGGCGGCAAGGACTCCATGTCCGGCTCCTTCCTCGACATGGACGTGCCCCCTACCCTCATTTCCTTCGCCATTGCCCCGGCAAAGGCCGGGGACATACTCTCCCCCGAATTCAAGGAAGCGGGGCATCCCGTGTACCTCTTCGCCCCTGAAAGTGAAGAGGCTGAAGCCCTCAAAGCCTGCTGGGACGACGTTGCCGCCCTGAGGGAAAAAGGTGTGGTCAGAGCTGCATGGGCCGTGGAAAACAGCGTGGCGGAAGCTGTGATGAACATGTCCTTCGGCAACGGAACAGGCTTTGCCGCAAGCATTGACGAAGCGTGGTACAAGCCCATGCCCGGGGCCATTGTGGCGGAACTTTCCGAAGAAGCCGCAACAGGCCGCAAGATAGGCTTCACCACTGACGACGGCATGGTCAGCCTCGGTGCGGACATCGCATCCGTGGACGAGCTTCTCGCCCTGAATGAAGGTGTGCTGGAAGGCATTTATCCTAACCGCACGGCAGAGGACGCATCCCCCGTGCCCGTGATCGCTTCGGATAAGGCTCCCGTGGCCGTGCCCCGCGTGGGCGTAGCCAGGCCAAAGGTGCTCATCCCCGTATTCCCGGGCACCAACTGCGAATACGACAGCGCCCGCGCCGTACTCCGCGCAGGGCTTGAGCCTGAAATCATGGTGCTGCGCAACCAGTCCGCCGCAGAAGTCTCGGAATCGGCCGCGCGCTTTGCCCGCTCCGCGCGTGAAAGCCACATCATTTTCGTGCCCGGCGGCTTCTCCGGCGGCGACGAACCGGAAGGTTCCGGCAAGTTCATCACCGCCTTCTTCCGCAACCCCGAAGTAGCGGACGCCACCATGCGCCTGCTCAGGGAACGCGACGGCCTCATGCTCGGCATCTGCAACGGCTTCCAGGCGCTCATCAAGCTCGGTCTCGTGCCCTACGGGGAAATCATCGACACCGACGAGAAATGCCCCACCCTCACCTTCAACGTCATAGGCCGTCACCAGTCGAAGATCACGCGCACCCGCGTCTGCTCCCGCCTCTCTCCGTGGCTGCAGCGCGCGAACGTGGGCGATATCGTTTCCGTTCCCGTTTCCCACGGCGAAGGGCGCTTCCTGTGCGAACCTTCCCTGCTGGAAAAGCTGAGAGCGGGCGGCCAGATCGCCACGCAGTATGTGGACCTTGAAGGGCAGCCCTCCATGGACGTGGACTTCAACCCCAACGGTTCCGTATGGGCCATAGAGGGCATCACCTCGCCCGACGGCCGCGTGCTCGGCAAAATGGGCCATTCCGAACGCACGGGGGCCGGCCTCTACAAGAACGTGCCCGGCGATTACGACCTGCACCTCTTTGAATCGGCCAAAGACTACTTCAGCCTCTAAAAGAAAAGCCGGGGGAGATGCTTCCCCGGCTTTTCTTCCTGTCCGGCCGGGGCGGGCGTCGGCTCCGCCGCCCGCGTAAACAAATACCCTTTCGAGCTTTTTCAGGAGATGCGGCGTTTTTTCCCCTCAAAAAAAGAAGTGATGCACGCCCATGCGCGCCTGTCGGGAATACCGACAAGAAGCGTCCCGTCGCCCTCATCGTGAAGTTCCAGCCTGCGCGGGTACGTTTCCAGGGCTGATACGGAGAGCCCTTCCTTCAAAGCGATGATCCGCTGATTGTCGCTGCCGCGCAGCCCTGCCCCCGTATTGGCCTCTTCTTTATACTCGCCGTCAATGAGCACATCTATATATGGCAGAAGAAGCTCGGCATCAGGGTCTCCGCAAAGTTCCTCATATCTGTTGCCCGTAAAACAGATGACGTTTCCCCTGTGAGGCAGGAGGGAAAGAAAGGCGGCAAGCTGCGGCGCCTGCAGAAAAGGCTCGCCGCCGGAAAGCGTAATTCCGTCAAACACCATTCCGGCACAGCGCCCGGCAAACTCTTCAGGGGAAAACAGCATGGCCGGGCGCAGCGCCTGCCATTCCGGTGCAATACAGCCGGGGCAGCGCCGCTTGCAGCCCTGAACCCATATGCACAGCCGCCTACCGGGCCCAAGGATATCCGTCGCTACCCGATATGCGGCAACATTCAGCATGCCGGCATCCCATGAGAACACGGCTTAAAAACCCATGGGCTCAGGCCCGGCTTCCGTACTCCGCCTTATCCGCTCATCGAGAATCCGGTCACATTCCAAAAGTTTCCTCTCAATGACGACAAGCGCATCCTGCAAATCCGCAGCCGACAATGCTTCCGCCACCTGGAGGTCTTCCTCGATCCACTCCTGCAGCTTTTCCTTCAGCCGCTTTTCTTCATCCTGTACCTTGAGAAAATCGCTTTTCTTCTGCTCCAGTTGCGTCTTCAATGCAGCGATATCCTGGAGAAGGCCTTCATATTCTTTCTCGGCAGCCGCACATTGCGAGCGCAGCCGCTCCTTCAGATCCCTGCCCCTCTCCAGCTCCTCCATGAGCCGTTCCGTCAACCTGTTCTCCGCCAGAAAAAGCTTCATGGCCTTCTCCGGGGCAGGCAATGCCGATGAAAGGCTCTCCAGATGTTCCCTGCATGCCTCCAGCTCTGCTTCCCCCATCGAAGAAAGCCTGCCGATCTCCTCTTCAAGCTGCTTTGAAAGCTTGTCCAGGCGGGCGTACTCCTCGCTCTTCTTCTGATACCGGGCCAGAAGTTCCTCCTGCAGACGGATGCGCTCCTTTAAAGCCTCCTCCTTTTCGGAAAGCTCCCTCAGGCTCTCCTCCAGAGGGTATGGCGTCGCTCCCTGCACGGCATCGGAAGGTCGTGCTTCACGCTGGTCCCGGGCTTCTGACGCCGGATCGGCCAGTCCGCCGGAGCTGGAAAGCTCGGCCTGCGCCTCTTCATGGGAGCCGCTCCGATCCCCTTCATCCTCCTTCTCAGTCTCCACGGGATCATCAAGAAGGAAGTCGTCGTCTTCCTCGTCTGCCCGCAGATCAGAGGGAGGGGCAGCCCTGCCCGGCTCCATCACTTTTTCAAGCCGTATCTCAACCGGAACATCCGCAAGGCAGAGCTGGTCATTTTCACAGGACACGGCCCTGCCTTCCAAATAAAGACGTATGGAAGCCCCGTCAGATATCGCGCCCTCCGTATCGACGCGTATGAGGCCTTTTGAATCTTTTTTCCCCAGCGCCACGAGATAATTACCCGTTTTCAACGCACCGGCATGTATAATATTTCCC
>NZ_DYZA01000140.1 GCF_020741395.1 Mailhella massiliensis
GACAGGTCCGATGCTTCTTTTTTTAATGGATGCATGGCCTCTTCAGGCCGCTATGAACCTTCCACGCTGGAGGAATCCATGAAGACTGCCGCCGACATCATGACTACCACCCCCGTTACCGTCACGCGCGACACCACGCTGCGTGACGCGGCAAAACTTTTGCTCGACGGGCATTTCAACGGCCTTCCCGTAGTGGAAGAGGGCCGTCTCATCGGCATGCTCACGCAGTCCGACCTGATTTCCCTGGACAAGAAGCTGGAAACCCCAGGCTACTTTCTTCTGCTCGGCGGGGCAATCCCTATGCAGATGCCGGGCAAGTTCTCCCGTGAGCTGCGCCGCATGGCTGCAAGCACCGTGGGCGAAGTCATGAGCTCCGACCCTCACGCCATCACGCCCGACACCCCTGTGGAAGAAATAGCCACGCTCATGGTGGAGCAGCGCTACTACACGCTGCCCGTTCAGGAAAACGGTCGCATCGTAGGCGTCGTGGGCATGGAGGACCTGCTTAAAAGGCTTGCCGCTGAAGAATGATCCTCCTTCCGCGCTTCTTCTCCCTCTTTGCGCTCACTCTGGCAGCCATCCCCTTAGTGGGATGGCTTATTCTCATTTGTGCCGATTTTCTTTCCCTGGCCGACTGTCTTGCCCCCCAACCGGGCTGGCTGGTCTTTTCCCTCATCCTTTCCCTGTCGCTGTCGCTTCCGCCCGCCCTGTACGCCTGGCCCGACCGCTCCCGCACCATGCCGGATATTGCGCGGGAAACGGCCCGCGCCATACTGCTTGCCTTTTCCCTTTTCGCCCTGTTCTTTCTCGCCACGGCGCGCCCCCTTTTTCAGTGGCTCGGCATTCCTGCCATGCTCCTGCACCTGGCCGCCGCCAACCTCACCCCGCTCTTTTCCTGCCCCCTGATCTATATTTCCTATAAAATCAGTGCGCTCCTTCTTCCCAGGCCCGGCCCGGAAACGCCGCCTCCCTTCGCCATGAAACTGTTCGGCGTGCTTTCCCTTCTGCTCGTGCTTGCCCTCATCCTTCACCCCTTTGCCATGCCGGAGGCCCTCATGCCCCTCGTGCACGCCGGCAGGCTGGATATGCTCGGCGCGGCGTGGCGCTACCTCGTGCTCAGGCATGTCCTGGCCGTATGCGGCAATGCAGGCTTCGTGCCTGCCTGGGGAGGCTGCTGCCTCATATCCCTGCTGGACATGATGCGAGCCCTGCCCGACGCGGGTACAGCGTCGCTTGCCCTCATGGTCCTGCTTTCCGCACTCATGCTGGCAAGCTGCACTTGTCTTCTTCTGCCTTCCAGCCGCAGGTGGCTATGCTGAGCTGCTCCCGCCGCGCACGAAAGGCCAGATCCCGGCAGGTTCAGGAGGAAAAGCTTCTCATCCTGCCCGGCACCGGCCTTTCCTTTCTTTTCCAGCGCGACGGCTGCCGCACTCTGCGCATGTCCGTCATGGCCGACGGTACAGTGCGGGTGAAGGCTCCCCTGCACCTCGGCATGGAAGAGGTATTTTCCTTCATGCATGCGCGCCTTGCCTGGGTACGCGCGAAGCAGGATTTTTTCGCCGCGCATCGCGGTGCTCCCGCCGAGTTCCGCGCAGGGGCAAGCGTGTATTATCTGGGCAGGTCCTTCACTCTGCGCACCACGGATGCCGGAAGGAACGCCCGCGCCTGCCTGAGGGGAACGGAGCTGGAACTTCCCTGCCCTCTCACAGGCCATGACTCCGAGGCCCTGGAGCGGGCCTTTGTCCGCTGGCGACTGGAGACGGCGAAACTGGTGCTCGGCCGCCGCCTCGCCCGCCTGGAAAAATACGCGCGGGACGTGCTGGGCGACGCTCAAGCTCCCGCTTCCCTCACGGTGCGTTCCCTGAAGCGCCGCTGGGGAAGCTGTTCCGCCCGGGGAGACATTACCCTTGCCGCACAGCTTATCGCCCTGCCCCTGCCCCTCATCGACTATGTACTCTGCCACGAGCTGTGCCACCTCAGGCACATGAACCACAGTCCTTCCTTCCATGCCCTTCTGCTCCGCCTTCTGCCCGATGCGAAATCGAGGGCGGCGCGCATCCATATCTGGGCACTGGAGCATCCCCGCTGAAGTTCCGCCGGGAAAAACCGTCTTTCCGCCCACATGCCGGGGCTTCTCCGTCGCCCCACCGGAAGAAATATGGAAAAGCCCCCTGCAAAGGGCCGCCCGCCATCTTAACAAGCCCCACGTTTTGGCGTAACCTGCAAAACAACGCATTCTGTCACCTCATGCCCTTTCTGGAGACTTGCCATGGCCCTTGACCCTCAGGCGGGCAAACTGCCCCGCCCCGATCAGCTCACCGACATTCCCGTCCTCATTTCCTCCTATTATACCTGCGAGCCCTCCCCCGACGTAGCGGAGCAGGCCGTCAGCTTCGGCACGTCCGGACATCGCGGCTCCTCCCTGCGCACCAGTTTCAATGAAGCCCATATTCTTGCCGTGACTCAGGCCGTGTGCGACGTGCGCAAGGCCGAGGGCATCACCGGCCCCCTCTTCCTCGGCAAGGATCCCCATGCTCTTTCCGAACCCGCCTGGCGCACCGCGCTGGAAGTGCTCGCCGCCAACGGCGTGGTGACCATGGTACAGACGGGCCACGGCTACACCCCCACCCCCGCGATCTCCCACGCTATCCTGAGCTGGAACCGCCAATCTACGGCCACGGCCGACGGCATCGTCATCACTCCTTCCCACAACCCCCCGCAGGACGGCGGCTTCAAGTACAACCCCCCCCACGGCGGCCCGGCCGACACCAGCCTCACCGCCCGCATCCAGGATCGCGCCAACCAGCTTCTGGAAGACGGCAACCGCGATGTGAAGCGTATCAGCCTGTACAAGGCCCTGCGTTCCGGCCTGGTGCAGGATCACGACTATGTGACCTCCTATGTGAACGACCTCTGCAACGTCATCGACTTTGCAGCGATAGCCAAAGCGGGACTCAAGCTCGGCGTGAATCCCCTGGGCGGCGCAAGCCTGGCCTACTGGGCCCCCATCGCGGAAAAATACGGCCTGAACATTGAAAATACCAACAATCAGTACGACCCCACCTTCCGCTTCATGCCCCTCGACCACGACGGCAAGATCCGTATGGACTGCTCTTCCCCCTACGCCATGGCCGAACTTCTGAAGCTGAAGGACAGCTTCGACATTGCCTTCGCCTGCGACCCGGACTCCGACCGTCACGGTATCGTCACGCCCGAAGGACTCATGAATCCCAACCACTACCTTTCCGTGGTGGTGGACTTCCTCATCCGCGACAGCAAGGACGGCTTCCGCAAAGCATGGCGTCAGGACGCGGCTATCGGCAAAACGGTAGTCACAAGTTCCATGCTCAATCGCGTGGCCGAATCCCACGGCCGCAACGTCATGGAAGTGCCGGTAGGCTTCAAGTGGTTCGTTCCCGGCCTGCATTCCGGTACCTGCTGCCTGGGCTGCGAAGAAAGCGCCGGCGCTTCTTTCCTGCGGGCCGACCGCCTGCCTTGGAGCACCGACAAGGACGGGCTCATCCTCTGCCTGCTTGCCGCCGAAATCACGGCCAAGACGGGCAAGAACCCCGCCCAGCTCTACCATGAGCTGGAAGAAAAATTCGGCGCTCCCGTGTACCGCCGCATCGACTCCCCCATGACGCCGGAAATGAAGGCCGCCTTCAAGACCATCTCCCCGGACGACGTGAGCATGAAGGAACTGGCCGGTTCCCCGGTCAAGGCCGTACTCACCAAGGCCCCCGGCAACAACGCTCCCTTCGGCGGCCTGAAGATCGTCACCGACGACGGCTGGTTCGCAGTTCGTCCTTCCGGCACGGAACCCATCTACAAACTCTACATGGAAGACTTCAAGGGTGAGGAACACTTCCAGAAGATGCAGGAAGAAGCGCAGGCCTTCCTTTCAGGCCTTGCCAAGGCGTAATTCATTGTAAGCACAGCATGAAAAAAGCGCGGCCCGGCCGCGCTTTTTTCATGCCTGCCGAGCAGGGACGACGTTGCCCCGCAAAGCGCCCCACCTCTGTGCGGCCTGCCAACCTCTCCACGAGCCTGCATGAAACGGAAGCGAGCCCTCCCCGGATATCGGAATGCCGGAAAAAGAGCTTTGCCCGTTCCCCAGAAAGAGCCTCCGTCTCTTCTCCGTCACGAGCATGTCACTGCCAAAAAATGCTCGCCGCGCAATCCCTCGTCTTCC
>NZ_DYZA01000141.1 GCF_020741395.1 Mailhella massiliensis
GCAGATCTTGTATGCTCAAAAAGCACCTTATCTCACCCATGTTCAGGGATTTCCACATGTTATGCCAGGCGGAGCGCTGCATGAGCCCCCATAAGGCAGACAGATCATCCTGCCCGTAAACCTGTTGCCTGCTCAAGCCTCAAGGATGCCGGAATTCTCCCTGCCTTATTTCAAACCGTTATATCACAGGCATGATCCTTCAATGATATGGACGCAATGTTTCATCATATCGTATTTCATGAATTAAATATTTTCACAAGCATATCGTTGTGATACTGTTTTTCTGTTTCATGTGTTACCATCACATCGCTTTTGTTCCCCCCATATAAAACACCTTTCCGATTGTCAATGAAAGTCCGACGCTCCCATAGTTATCGAAAAGGTGTTTTCAGAGAGCTCCGATTGTCCTCCGTTCATCGGGCGGGATACTGCTTCGGACGCTTCCGCGCCCTCAGCGGCCTGAAGGCATTAAGCAGAAAAGTCCGTGCCCCGTGTATTCCCGGGAACACGGACTTTATCGCCCCTGAAAAAGCACTACATATCCCAGCGGATATTCTCACGCGGGAAGGAAGTCATGATTTCCGCGCCTTTTTCGCCGACATAGACCATATCGCCTATGGCTGCACCGGCCACGCCCTTCTGGAAGAAATTGGGGTGGAATTCAAACAGCATGCCGGGCTTCACCTCAAGGAACTTGTCGGCTGAAGGATTGTTCACCGGAGCATGGCGCTGATAGCCGAACTCCACAAAACCCTCCACGCCGCAGCTGTTATCCTGATAGGGCTGCGGGAAAGGCACGCTGACGATGGGATCCTCATAGGAATGTCCGAGCCCGTGCGCCGCGCGGAAACGGAACATGGCGGCGTCGTCCTGTTCCGTAAAGCGGCTGCAGTACACCCTTTCAAAGGCACGATGCACATCGTAGAGGTTCGCCCCGGGACGCAGGGCTTCCATGCCGGCATTCTCCATCTCCAGCACCACGTCGAAGGCCCGCTGCTGCGCAGGGCTGGGGGCGCCGTAGGTCCCCATGCGCAGGGCATGGGCCCAGTGCCCGTGATAAAGCAGGTAAATGCCCACCAGGACCTGATCCCCCAGCTGAGGAACGCGCTGACATTCCTCCCTGCGGAACAGGCAGTATTCGGCCACGGGCGCTATGGAAAGCCACACCAGGGCATGCTCCGCACCCTGATCCTGCGCGTATTTCGCCATGGCGTTCTGGAGCTGACAGATTTTTTTCTGTGTTTTTATTTCGCGCCGCAGAAGCTGGAACATTTCATCGCAGATTTCCGCCCCGCGGTAGTGTATGGCATACTGGGTGGCATCCTTGATCACGCGCATGGGATCGACGAAGGATTCAAAATCCGCCACCTCGGCTTCGGGGAAGGAGGCGCGCAGTCTCTCCCAGAACGGCACCGGAGTTTCCGCACGGCCTATATAGGCGATTTTCCGGCACTCACCGCAGTATTCTTTGAGAATCTGCACCACGCTCTCCGGCATGGCTGCCCCCAGGGCCAGGCGCACGTCGTCCCCCCAGATCGGGTAACGCTCCGACATGCACTTGAGGAACATGTTGCTTACAAGAAGTGCGGGAGATCTGCCGGGGACAAGCACAAGAACACTCGCGGTATTGTAGCCGTCCCAGTCCGTAAGAAAGCTCAAATATCCGTGGGATTTGGAGGTAGAGCCCACGGAACTGCCCTGGGCATAGAGAACCAGTGCGTCGAAGCCATGTTCGCGGAGCATTTCCTCCACACGCATGCGGCGCTCGCCAAGCACTCTTCTGTCTACGATCAACATACTGTTACACCCATAATCCGGTTGGAGTTGGAACGCGGAGCAGCCAGGCAAAGCAGGCATATTCCACAAAGGTTATACCGAAAGCAAGGATCACGGTACGGGCAAGACTTCCGGCGTTGATTTTCCTGTGCTGCACGAAAAGCATCCCGTATACCAACATGACGAGCATGCAGGTGAACATGGCCGTATAGAAGCCCAGAGGTTCAATGAGCACATAGCTCAGCATGGAGAAGAGGAAGTACACCAGCACTGTGAAGTACTGGGGCTTTTCTTCCGATACCGCAGTCTTCTTGCCCAGTTCCTGTATGCACACGATAATGCCGAGCAGCACGATGAGCGTGAACACCACCAACGGGAAAATTCTGGCCACTCCGCCAAGCTCAAGAGACTGCCCGATGAAGAACACGCCCGTCAGCGTGCAGACCAGCGTGGCCAGGAAACCGTAGTCACGGAAATTGCGGGAGGAAAACTTCCATGAGCTTTGGCCCGATGCATGTCCCTTCCTGCGGCTGAGCCACACCGGCAGCAGCAGAGAAATGGCGCAGAGCACGATGAAGAGCATGGACATGGGCGAAAAAATGAGCAGCTGCATCAGGGAACTGGAATAGGAGCGCATGATCGTGGTAGACAACGATTCTTCAATGATGGGCCCGAGCACCACGCCGAGAGCGATAGCCGCAGGGGATATGCGCGCCTTGAGGAAAAGATAGGAAAAACCGCCTGTAATCAGGAGCACCAGCACGTCGAACATGCTGTTGCGCAGGGAATAGGCGCCAAGAATCGACAAGGTGATGACTGTGGGGATGATGACCAGCTTGGGCACGTCGAGAATGCGGGAGCAGACCTTCACCAGCACATAGCCCACAATGACCATGACGATGTTGACGAAAATAAGGCTGGAAATAAACGTGTAGGCCACATCGGCATTGTGTTCCAGAAGCTGCGGACCGGGGGTAAGCCCTTGGGAAAGCAGGCCGCCCATGAGTATGGCCGCAGACGCGCTGCCGGGAATACCGAGCGCCATGAGAGGCACGAGCGAGCCGCCCACACAGGCGTTGTTGGCGGCTTCGGGCACGGCAACCCCTTCCAGAACGCCGGTTCCGAAGCGGTCGGGATTCTTGTCCCAGCGCTTGGCTTCGTTGTAGGTGATGATGGAAGCAACACTCCCGCCGGCCCCGGGCAAACCGCCGATGAAACAGCCGATGCCCGACATGACGGTAAGCAGTTTCTTTGCGCCCCACACACCGCGCAGAGCGGTCAGAAAGGCGCCGGGGCGGCGCACCAGCTCGGCAATGTAGCCGTCGCGGCTTTCCAGAAGAAGCAGCATCTGAGAGAAAGAGAACAGACTGGTCATGAGAATGACCATGTCCAGCCCCTGCACAAGATCGTACACATCAAAGGTGAAACGCGGCATGCCGTCGGCAGGGTCGAGGCCCACGGTGCTCAGCGCCAGGCCGATACACCCGCCGAGAAGGCTTTTCATCACATTGCCCGGCGACATGGCGGCCAGCGTGGTGAGGCCGAAAATCGCCATCCAGAAAAAGGATTCCGAACCGAACTTGAGCGCTATGCTCGAAAGGGG
>NZ_DYZA01000142.1 GCF_020741395.1 Mailhella massiliensis
CCTCAACCATTGTTTCCCCTACACTTGAGGAATTCGACGCCAATGAAGAAGGCGACGCAAAATTCCGCAACGTCTGCTACGGTGCGCTGGGCACGGAAAACGCTTTCGCCCTGTGCGACGCCGTGAACAAACTGGAACAGGGCGCAGGCTCCATGGTGACAAGTTCCGGCCTTGCCGCCTGCACGCAATCGCTCCTGGCTTTTGTGGGCGCGGGCGATCATGTGCTCATGCCCGACAGCGTCTACGGCCCGCAGCGCATGTTCTGCGAAAGCATATTGCGCCGCTTCGGGGTGGAAACCACCTATTACGACCCCAGAGCCGGCGCGGATGTGGACATTCTCATCAAGGCGAACACCCGCGTGGTGTACACGGAAGCTCCGGGTTCCCTCACCTTTGAGATGCAGGACATACCGGCCATAGTGAAGGCGGCCCACACCCACGGAGCCGTAGTCATCATGGACAATACCTGGGCCGGGCCCCTATACTTCAAGCCCCTTCTCGCGGGGGTGGATATCTGTGTGGAGGCGGCCACCAAATTCATCGCCGGGCACTCCGACCTTGTCATGGGAGTCATCACGGCCCGCACGAAGGAGCTGTATCTCCGCATGCGCGCCTTCTGCATGCAGATGGGAGAAATCGCCTCCCCGGACGACTGCTACCTCGCCCTGCGAGGCCTGCGCACCATGAAGGTCCGCATGGAAAAGCAGTTTGCTCAGGCGCTCGCGCTGGCCCAATGGCTGGAAACGCGGCCGGAAGTACTCAAGGTGCTCTACCCTCCGCTCGAAAGTGATCCGGGGCATGCTCTCTGGGCACGCGACTTCACGGGAGGCGGCTCGCTCTTTTCCATTGTACTGCCGAAAATGGAGAAAAAGGCGGTGGCTGCCATGCTGAACGGATACAGGCTGTTCAGCATAGGCGCAAGCTGGGGCGGGTTCGACAGCCTTGTGGAACACTGCCACCCCGAGCGCACGGCGCTGAAGCGCATCCCCCCCGTATGGAGCGAGGACAACTGCACCCTTGTGCGCTACGCCATAGGCCTGGAAGACGTGGACGAGCTTAAAGCCGACCTGGAAGAAGGCTTTGCACGCCTTCGCGCGGCCCTTGCCTGAAGCCCTGCCTCTTTGCTGGAGCGGCAGGGAGGGACAGAGCTTGTACAAAGCCGGAGGACGGGCACAAAAAAAGGGAAATGCCTCTTCCTTCCATTGACAAAGTCAAGAACGGTTCCTATTTTTACCCAAAACCATTTCTTCTGGAGACATACATGATTCATCTTTCCGAAGGAGCCCGGCAGGAGCTTGAGGCCTTTTTCGCCGACAAGCCCAAGGCCGGCATCCGCATCTATCTGGCCCCCGGCGGCTGAAGCGGCCCCCGTCTCGCCCTGGCTCTGGATGAGCCTACCGACAATGACAAGGCCTTTGAAGTCAACGGGTTCACTTTCTGCATGGAATCATCGCTGCTGGAACGTATCGGCGGCGTAAGAATCGACGTGAGCTACATGGGTTTCATCGTCGACCCGGAAATCCCTCTTCAGAGCGGAGGCAGCTGCAGCACCTGCGGAAGCAGCTGCGGAAGCCACTGATACCGTAGTCTTCCAAGGTTTTCTGGGGCATGGCCCCATATGACCTTCTTACTTCACGGAGCACACTGTGTTTACTCTCACCGAAAGCGCCCGCACCGAGCTTGACGCCTTTTTCGCCGACAAGGAAAAATCCGCCATCCGCCTCTATCTCGCTCCCGGAGGTTGCAGCGGCCCCCGTATCGGCCTTGCCCTTGACGAGCCCAACGAACAGGATTTCGTCACCGAGCAGGATGGTTACACCTTCTGCGCGACCAAGGAGCTGTGGGCTACCATAGGCGGAGCCACGGTCGATGCCAGCCCCATGGGCTTTCTCGTCACCCCTGAAATCCCCCTGCCCAGCATGGGCGGCTGCGGCTGCTCCAGCTGCGGTACCGGCACCTGTGGCGGCGGCTGCCATCACTGATGCCCCGGCGGGGCCGTTTTCCCGGCGGCTCCGTACATGTCATACCGCATCGTGCGGTATTCCCGTATGACAGACAGGCCGCCCTGCAAAAAGCACGGCGGCCTGTTCTCTTTCCTGCGGGACGATTTTCGATATGCCCCGCGAAAGCCCGTCGGAAAAACGCTTACGCTCCTTCATTTTCTTCCGCCCGGGGGAAAAACGTCCGTTCTCCCCCGCTTCTTTTCCGCCCATCCCAGCGCCGAGGAAAAAACATGTACGACTTCTGGAAAATGACTCCCGGAGGAAACCCCACCATACTACTGAGAGCCGAGGATTTCCCGCAGCATCTCCGCGCTCCTGTAGCCGGGGCAGTCATGGACGGCCAGCATCTCGGCGCGGAACAGGTAGGCTATGTGCGCCTTTCGGAAAAACCCCGGCTGGACATGATGGGCGGGGAGTTCTGCCTCAACGCCACGCGCTGCTTTGCCGTGCTTCTTGCTTCGCAGGGTCTCCTGGAAAAAGAAGGGGAAGCCTTTCAAGGCAGGGTGGAGGTTTCCGGCGTGCCCGGCGATGTGGCCGTACGCGTGCTCCCCGGGCAAAACGCCCTGCCCTTTGCCGAAGCCTGCCTGAGTTTCGCCTCCCTGCCCCGCCCGGAATCCTTCCCGGGCGGCCTCAGCCTTATCCGCGTGCCGGGCATCGCCCATATCGTGCAGCAAGGCCCCCTTCCCTGCGAAAATAACCTGCCGCAGTTCTGTGAAAGGCAGCGCGAGAGATGCGGAGTCGGTAGAGAGGAAGCCGTGGGGCACTTGTGGCTTTCCCCGCCGGAGGAAGAGCACGGCACGGCAAAGGCAGACCTTTACCCCGTGGTATGGGTACGCGACACCGCCACCCTCTGCCGCGAAAGCGCCTGCGGGTCAGGCACGCTTGCCTGCGCCCTGGCGCTGCATGAAAAGCTCCGCGTCACCCGCTCCGCCATACGCCAGCCCAGCGGCTGCTTTCTCAGCGTGCGCATGGAGGAGAAAAACGAGGGCTGGGAGGTCTGGGTTGGCGGTCCTGTACGCATGACGGCGCACGGGCAGACCGACCTCACCGGCCTTATGCCTCCCGTTCATACTTTGTAACAGAGAAGAAGGCTCTTTTCCCTTGCCAAGAAGCACAGGATGATTAGAGTTAAGCCATCCTGTTCACGACTCCAGCCCTGTGAGGGTTCCCTTCATGCTCTGCCCCAACTGCCACGCCGCCATACCCGACAACAGCACCTCCTGCCCCAGCTGCGGCCAGCCCGTCATCCATGCCCGCGAAGTGATGGATGCGGAACTGCTGGACAGGCCCGGCCGGGAACAGCGCGGCAATTTCCACCAGCGCGTGGTCTTCATGCAGTCCCATTCCAGTCAGATTCTGCCTTCCTGCCAGATGGGCATCATCACCCTCGCCCTGGCCTTTGCCATGGGCCTGAAATTCGGCCTGCTGGCCTGCATCGGCTTTCTGGTCTTCGCGGGCATAGCGCGCGTCATAACCTTTGCCGTCAACATCCAGCTCATGATGATGGGCAGATCCATCAATCCCCTGATTCTGCAGATTGTTTCCTGGTTCTGCTGCTGGAGCCTCGTGGCATGGCTCGCTTCCTGACGGAGCCTTGACGGGCATGCTTTCCCGACATGCCCGTTTGGCATTCCGGCCGTGCTTTGCCGGCGTTCCCTTCCGGCACGAAAATACTTCCGGAAAATCTTGCATGCCGCAGAAAAAACGCCTCTTCTTTGTCCGTCTTTTTCCACCCCGGAGCTTCCCATCAAAAGACGGTGCCCCATCTATTTCCTTTTTTACAGGTGATCCATGCCACTTCTCGCCCCTTCCCTGGCCGAATACCTTTTTCTCGACCTCGACGGCACGCTGACAGATCCTTCGGAAGGCATTACCCGGGGCGTCATGTACGCACTGGAACACTTCGGCATCCATGAAGAAGACCCTCGCAGGCTCTATCCCTTCATCGGTCCGCCTCTTTACGATTCCTTCATGCGCCACTACGGCTTCGACCTTGCCTCAGCCTACAAGGCCATTGAATACTTTCAAGAATACTACGGGCAGCGGGGCATGTATGAAAACGTGCCCTACCCCGGCGTCAAAGAGCTTCTCTACCGCTGGCAGGAGGAGGGCCGCAAACTCGTGCTCGCCACATCCAAGCCGGAAGTCTTCGCCGTGCGTATTCTGGAACGCTTCGGCATGGCCGGAGCCTTTCTCCTTATGGCCGGGGGCGATGTTGAGGAAAAGCGCGTGGAAAAAAAGCTCGTCATAGGCTACGCCATGGAAAAACTCGGCCTTTCCTCTGCCGAGGATTGCCTCATGATAGGCGACCGAAAGTTCGACGTACTCGGCGCAGAGCAGCACGGCATCCCCACTCTCGGCGTGCTCTACGGCTTCGGCAGCCGGAAAGAACTTTCCGGGGCCGGAGCCTCGTGGCTCGCCGGATCCGTGGCGGAGCTTGAAGAGCTCATGCGGCGCTGAACCTTATTCCATCCTTTCCATGAGGACGGTGGTACCGTCCTTCAGGGCGGACAGATCTTCCATGCCCGATTCCACGCGCCCCAGAGGGACAAGCCCTCGGGAATGGCGGAAATCCCGGTAGAAAACAGCCAGGTTGCCCCATGGCGCATAGTAAGTGAAGCTTCCTTCCGAAGGATCGCAACTGGAAGGAGAGCCTTCCGTATCCAGTCTTTCCGGCAGATAGGCAATTTTTTCCGTGCCGTTGTAATCTTCAAAGGTGACGGTTAAGGGCAATCCTGCCGCAAAATCACGGCTTGCCGGATGATCTTCCAAAAGTACCACGGCTTCCCCGCCCGCAAAGCTCAGGTGTACCCTCTGACCGGCCCCCTCTTCGGCCAGAGCGTTGCCGCAATATCCCATCCAGGCCGCGACGGCCAGCGTCAGAATAGGTTTCTTCATCGTACACTCCTTGCGCGGCTGCCCTACCGCGCTTTTTTTGTTTTCATGCCGTCTGCCGGAAAACACCCCTTTTGCTCCCCGTCAACGGAAGCCTGTTCCGGCAATCCCGGGCCTGTAACAAGAGTACGGAGTTCTCCTTCGCACATGAAGATACGCTTCTTGCAAATTCTTGCCCGATTCTTCCGACACAGGCAAGACATACAGGAAAGGCACGGAAATATACCTTCGGAAAAAAATGGCGTATGTTTTTTGCGCAGCCCGCAGTTTCCCGCATCTCCGAAACGCTGCCGCTCGGCCTGACACGGCCCTTCCCGCCTCAAGGCGCCCGTTTCCTTAAAAACAGGAGAATCCATGCCCCGCCCGCATATTCAAGGCGCAGAAACGCCCCTTGTGATTTCCGCCAGCCGCGCCACGGATATTCCCGCCTTCCACGGCGCGTGGTTCATGGGGCGGCTGAAGGCCGGATTCTGCCGGAGGAAAAACCCGTTCAACGCCGTTCAGGAAAGCCTCATTTCCTTTGAAAAGACGCGGGTATTCGTTTTCTGGAGCAAAAATCCGGCCCCTTTTCTGCCTGAGCTCGACGCCATACGAGACGCGGGCTTTTCCTTCTACTTCCAGTTCACGCTCAACGACTATGAAAAAGAAGGCCTGGAAATGCGCCTTCCTTCCCTGGGCGCAAGAATAGACACCTTCAAACGCCTTGCCGATACTCTCGGCCCGCAGCGCGTCGTCTGGCGCTTCGACCCCTTCATCCTGGGCGGCGGCCTGAGCGTGGAAGGCCTGCTGGAGCGCGTGAACCGGCTGGGCAGGGAGCTTTCCCCCTTTACCGACAAGCTGGTCTTCAGCTTTTTGGACATGTACCAAAAAACGGCAAGGGCGCTGCGCAAGATAAACGCCGGCTTCCGCGCCCCTTCGGAAGAGGAAATGCACCGGCTTGCGCAAGGCCTGGCAGAGGTGAACCGCTCCTGGCCTCAACCTCTTGCGCTTGCCTCCTGCGCCGAACCTGTAAACCTTTGCGCCTACGGCATAGAAAAAAACGCCTGTATCGACGCAAGGCTCATCGCCCGTCTGTGCCCTGACGATGAAGACATGCAAAAAGCGCTGCACCCGACAGGCAGACGACTCTCCCTCCTGCCCGCCGCGCAGAAGCCCCCCAGGGACGCGGGGCAGCGCAGAGCCTGCGGCTGCTTTCCCAGCAAGGACATAGGGGCCTACAACACCTGTCCGCACCTTTGCGCCTACTGCTATGCCAATCTTTCGGAAACTCTGGTGAAAAAGAATATGGCCCTCTGCCGCCTCATGCCGGAAGCAAGGGAATCGCTGCTTTAAAAACGGCATACGCTTATAAGCCGCAACTCCCGCTCAGGAAGCAAACACAGGCTGTTTTTCGCTCCTCGGCTCAAAGGCGGCTCTTTGCCGAACCGGAAGAGCCGTCTTTGAGCCCTGCCGAGGCATGGAGCAAAGGGCATATTGTGCGGAACTATACGGCCTCTCGTCCACACATTGGTGGACAGCTCACTTTTTCCTATGGAAAAACGGCTCCTTTTCGGCTATCCTGTCCCCATTCTTTTTCTTGCGGGCTCCTCCGCTTCTCACCCGGGAGGCAGGCATGAAGGTCATACTCGGCAGATACATGGACGGCGGCGCATGGCCGGACGCTATTACTGCTTTCAGCGGTGGGAAGAAGGCCGTGGGCGGCGTGAACCTGTGCGGCCCGGCAGGATTTCTTTCCCTTATGAAAGAAAAACTGGGGCTGCCCGTACCCGATATCCATGGTAGTTGCCGCATCGCCGCATGGCAGAGTTTTCTGGAAAAACGCCTGTCCGTCTCCACGGAAGAAAAAGGGCTTTTTTACGCCGAATCCTTCCGGGCCGACTCCTGGAATACGGCAAAGCGCCTGCTTCAAATGCGAGACGAGCTGAAGAGCGCGGGAGCCTTGGAAGGCGACGCTGCCGCTCTGAACGCATACGCCGAGGAGTGCACGGCGCGCGATCTTCCCCGACTTGCCGAATGTTTCCGCCTTGAAGAGCTGCATCGGAAAAATCCCGTTCCCGGTCAGGCCGACCTTCTGCGCCTCGTCCTCGATGAACTGCGCTTTCTGGCCGAAGGCACGGAACCGTCCTTCCCTCCTGCCGCCGCTCTGTCCCTGGTGGAACTCGCCACCCCCGAAAGGCACTGGCAAAAGCCCTGGCAGGAGATGTTCGGCCTGCTCCGCCTCTGCGGCACGCGGGTGGAAGAACTCCCCTCTCCCGCCCTTGCCCTGCCCGAACCGCCGACCGCCGAAGCTATATCAATCCTGCCCGTGTTCGCAAAAGGCGGGCATGTCGACCTCTCCGCGGCCAATCTTCCCGAAGCTGCCGAAGCTCTGGCCGCCGCCCTTCGTGCCCGCTTTGATGAAGGCTCGCACGGCCGCACCGTCATACTCCGCGCAGAAAACAGCATGGAACTCGACGGCGCTCTGGAGCGCCATGGCCTGCCCGACACCGGATGCCGCAACCGCTCCACGGCACGCCCCTTTGTCCAGCTCCTGCCGCTGTATCTGCGGCTTCAGCTGCTGCCTTTCGACCCGGAAAACCTGCGGCAGTTTCTGCTGTTGCCCGTATCCCCGCTGGATGCGGCCTTGCGCCGCAACGTGCTGCACGCCCTTCAGCACAACGAGTTCGCCCCCTGGAGCGACGGCTTCGCCTCCTGGCCGAAACGCTGGCAGGAGGCCTTTTCCGAAGAAGAGAAAACTCCCCTCGGGCAGAAGCAGGCGGCGGAATGGATATGCCCGTCCCGCCGCGTGCCTGTGGGGAGTTCCATACGCTGCGGTGATATTGTCGCCTCCGCAAAAAAGCTGGAACTCTGGGCGGAAAAACAAGCTCGTCCTCCCCTGCCCCGGACGGCGGAACTGTGCAGACGGCTCATCGCCGCCGTGCAAAGTCTCTCTTCCGACCTTTCGCCCCTTACCTTTGAAAAACTGCTCGACGCCGTACTGGGCGAAGGCGAGAACGGCGCGGAACAGCGCCCCGCCGCCCCATGGGCCGTAATCAACAACCCCGGACAACTATGGGGGCAGGTCGACACGCTTATCTGGTGGGATTTTACGGACGACGGCAGCGCCCTGCGCGACTCCTCCTTCTGGAGCGACGAAGAACATCTCTGGCTGGAAAGCCGGGCCTGCCCTCCTGCCGACGTAGCCCTTGACCGCCGGGCCCGTACCTTTGCCATGACGGCGCCTTTTTTCTTCGCAAGGCGCGTCATTACCATAACACCGCGCTTCCACGGCTCCGAAGAAAGCCTGCCGCACCCGCTCCGCGCCCTCATGCCGGAAGAGCGCGCAACACGCATCCGCGCGTCCTCCGCCCTTCTCGGCCGTGGAGAAGAAGAACATCCCTTCTTCACCCCTGCAGGAAGGGAAAAACTCTCCCCTCCCCCGCCCCCTTCCCCCTGGAACGAGCATAAGGGCCGCCGCCTCGAAGCGCCGAAAAACATCAGCCCTTCCGTGCTGGAATCCCTGCTGGCCTGCCCGGCGGCATGGTATTTCAGGGAGGTACTCGGACTCGACGCAGAACATACGGCTCTTTCCCCCGAAGCCGTCGCCTGCGGCAATCTCGCCCATGAAATCATGGAAGGACTGCTCAGAGAAATGCCGGGCACTGAGGATCAGCGCACGCCGGAAGAACTTCGCGGACATATTCTCGTCCGCATCGCCGAGCGTGTTCAGGACAGGGCGGCGCGCCTTGCCCTGCCGGAATACGAAGTCCTGCGCGGAAACATGGCCGACAGGCTGAAACGCAGTTTCCTTACCTTCCGCGCCCGCCTGAAAAAGGAAGGCCTGATCTTTCTCGACAGCGAAAGGACGTACCGGGCCGAGCTCGGCGGCACCACCTGTACGGGACGCTACGACCTCATGCTCGGCAGAAAGGGAAGCGACGTGCCCTGCGTGGTGGCGGATATGAAGTGGTCACGCCGCAAGGTCTACAAAGAACAGATTGAGGA
This sequence comes from Mailhella massiliensis, assembly GCF_020741395.1. Taxonomy (GTDB): domain Bacteria; phylum Desulfobacterota; class Desulfovibrionia; order Desulfovibrionales; family Desulfovibrionaceae; genus Mailhella; species Mailhella massiliensis_A. The sequence goes on from NZ_DYZA01000142.1 coordinate 8,883, forward strand.
AGGCCGCGCCGTGCAGCTTGCGGCCTACGGTTATCTTCTGGCGCACGGCCGCCGCGTCCTGCCGGGAAAGAACGACGAGAAGGGCCTCGCGCCTCCGGCCCCGGTACGCCTGGAAAACGCCTGGTTCTTTCTTCTGCCGGAAGCGCGCATACACGCCTCCGAGACGCCGCTGGAAGAACACTGGCAACGAGTCGCAAGCGAGTGGGATACCCTGTGCGCCGACCTTGAGGCCGGACGGCTGCGCCTGATCAGGAAAGAGGCTTCTGCCGCACAGGAAGAGCCCTCCGGCGGGAAAACATCCGATTCCGAAAACATCTGCACATGGTGCGCCTACAAAAGGTTATGCGGCCGCACTTCGGCGAAAAAGGACGCTATGGAGGAGCCGGCATGAAGAGCCCCGACACCTATCAAGGCCATGTGCAGCGCATTGTCATCAAGGCAGGAGCCGGCACGGGGAAAACCCATAATCTCACATCCTTCTACCTCGGCAGTCTGGGCTGTGCGCCGGAAAGCTGGAGCGAAGAAGAGCGGGAAACCTTCCTTCTGCGCGGCGCAGGCTGCCGGCCCGAGGAAATCATTGCCGTGACGTTCACGCGCAAGGCCGCCGCAGAACTCAAAAACCGCTTCCGGCAGGCCCTGCTTGAAGAAAACAGGCACGACGAGGCAGAACGGGTGGAAAGCTCCCTCATCGGCACGGTGCACGGCGTCTGCCTGCGTCTGCTTCAGGAATATGCGCTGGAAGCCGGGATTTCCCCTGTGGCGGAAGAACTTTCCGAGGAAGACGGCATCCTGCTTTTCCGCCGGGCAGCGGCCCCGCTCATGGAGAAGTACGCCTTTCTCAATGATCTTTTCTATGAATTCGGTCTGGAGGCAAAAAATTTCAGCAAAAAATGCAAAGGTACCCCCCGGCCCATGCTGGACTTCTGCCGTGAACTCATCGCCCTGGCCCGCGTCAACGGCCTGGAAAATAGAATAGAAGACATGGGCGAGCGCTCCTTCCAGACCGCGCTCTCACAGATAAATACCCTCTGCCCCGTACCCGTCGGTGACGGAGAAGCGGAACTTTCCTCCATGCGCGACACTCTGGAGGTTCTTCTCCCCCCGCAGTGCGACCAGAACAACTACGACTGGAAGGGAAATCTCTCCAAAGAAGACAAGGCCGCAGGCATCACCCGGAAACTCAGCGGCAAGGAAAAGGCGCACTGGGAATTTGTGAACTCCCTGCCCGCGCCGGAGGGCATGCGCTGGAAGGACTGGCTGAGCCTCATCGACCGCGAGTACGGAAAAAAAGAACCCACGCTCCGGGGCTATGCGGAAGAACTGACGGCGCTGGGCCGCCGCGTCTTCGGCCTGCCGCGCTTCCGACGCGATGTGGAAAGGCTCATCAAAGGCATGTTCGCCTTTGCCGCAGAGGCCATGGAACGCTTCCAGAGCGCCAAGCAGAGCGCCGGAGTGGTGGATTTCGCCGACATGGAGCGCATGGCCCGCGAGGCCTTAAAAAACGAACGTGTACGCGCCCGCATCAGGGGCCGCTTCCGAGTGCTCTTCGTGGATGAATTTCAAGATACCAGCCCCATACAGCTCAGCATATTCGGTCTTCTGAGCAGTCTCATCGAAGGCTCGCCGGAAGCTCCCGGCCGCATCATATATGTGGGGGACGGTAAGCAGTCCATTTACGGCTTCCGGGGCGCAGCTCCGGAGCTCACCCGGGGCTGTACGCCGCAGCCTTTATGGAAGGAGATGCACCTCTGGGAATGTTGGCGTTCTCTGCCGGAGCTGTGCGCCTTCACCAACCGCTTTTTCAACGAGGTTCCCGAGCCGCTCCGTCAATCCCTGCTCGGTGGGGAAAAGCCCGGGGAGGACGACGGCAGGCCCGAGCTGAATATACAAAGCGTCCTCGATACCCGCGCAGGCCTCGCCCCCCTGCGCCGCTCTCTTGCGGGACGCATACAGCCTCTGCGTTTCTGGCTCACCGGCGTCTCGTCCGGCAGACTCAAGGAAGAACATATCTTCGCATCCCTGGCCCGGAACATTGCCGCCCTGTGCGGCAGGGTGGATGGTGAAGGCCGAATTCTTCCTGAAGCAGACAAAGACAGGGCCGCACAGGTGGCAGGGGTGAAAAAGCTCGGGGATGCCTTCAGGGCTCCCTCGCCCGGCACCCGCGCCGCGCTTCCCGGCGATATTGCCGTGCTCTGCCGCTCCAATAAGGACTGCGTGGCCATGGCCGACGCGCTTGAGGCCCTGGGCATACCGGCTGCGGCAGAGCGCGAAGGCCTGCTGGAGCAGGAGGATGCGGCGCTCGCCCTCAATGCCTTCCGCCTTGCGCTGGATCCGGGCGACAAGCTTGCCGCCGCCGAAGCGCATCTCACCCTCAACGGTGGCGACGCATGGTTTGAGGCCGCCCGAAAAAAACGCGGCGAAAAGGGCTCGTTGTGGGAGGACATTCCCTTCATGGCCAAACTGGAAGCCCTGCATAAGCGCCTCGCCGGTCTCACGCCCGCCGAGCTGCTCGACGCGACGCTGAGCGCGGCGGACAGCTTCCGCCTGGCCGCCGCCAAGCCCCGGCACGAGGAACGCTTCGCCGACCTTGAGGCGCTGCGAGCCCTTGCCCGAGAATACGAAAAGGCCATGCACAGCCGACGCAGCTTCGCCACGGCCCAGGGCTGGCTGGACTGGCTGAAGGAAAAGAATCCGGGCCGCGCCTGCGGCGGGGAAGAGGCCGTGCAGGTATGGACTTATCATAAATCCAAGGGGCTGGAGCGGAAAATCGTCGTTCTGCACGGTCTTTCCGAAAAAAAAGCCAACGTCGATATCTTCCATCCCCGAGCCTGGAGCGAAGGCATCCTCTCCACCGCAAAAGACCCGCTGGACGGCCGTACCATGGAATGGCTGCCCGACGTATTCCGCCGGGCCGCAAGACTGCCTGACGTAGCCGCCTTCTTCGAGGACAGAAAGGAAAGCGTCAAGGCGGCCATGGATGAAGAGGATCTGCGCCTTTTCTATGTGGGCACGACGCGCGCCTGCGACATGCTTATCCTCACGGCCTCGCTGACGCGCACGGGCAGCATCTCCTCACCATGGCTGAACCCCTTCCTCCATGAGGAGGACGAAAAGACAGGCAGCTCTGCTTCCTCGGCTCTGGAGGATATAAACAGCGCCGAAGACGGTGAATCCGCCTTGTTCCGGGGCTCAACCTTCCTCGTGAGCAAAACCATGGATATCACGCGGCCCGAATTCGCCCCCGGAAGGACGGAAGAGATCCCTCTGTTCCCCAGAGCCTCAGGCCCCATGCCTGCGGAACAGAGTCCCGGGCAGAGCGACGCTCCCCCGCAGTTTTTCCTGCTCCCGGACTTCCCCGGCATGAAGGTGGACGCCGGCGGCATCGTCGGCGACGCCCCGCGCGATCAGCTCGGCAACATGTTGCACGCCTGGTTTGCCGTGTGGTTTGCCATGAGCGAGCGACAGCGAAAGAGGGAACAGGAAAATGGCAGGATGAAAAAACGCCTGCAGCGCTTCTGCTCTCTGTGGAACAACGCCTTTACCCTCTGGCCCGATGCGGAAAAACACCTTGAACAGCTGTGCGAAGCACTTCAAAAAGCTCTTCTGGGCTGGTTCGGGAGCCGCAAGGAACCGGATGAGGGCGACACGCTCCTCATCCATACCGAATGGCCTCTGGAATACATGATCGAGAAAAAGCAAGGCTACGGCGGGGCACACTGCACGGACGCCATGCGCCTCGACCTTCTGGCCGAAGTGCTCCGCGCGGACGGCAGAGCCGGGGAATGTCTCATCATCGACCACAAATGCGGAAACTACGACGACATGAATGATGAAACACTTGCCCGGCACCTGGCCCAAGCCTACGGCAAACGGCAGGAAGAATACATGCTCGCCCTGCGCGCCACGGGCCGCGACTGCCGCTGCTGGCTGCATCTTCCGCTGGAAGGCAAAATACTGGAGATGAAAGCCGGGAAATAAACGGAATAAGGGCCGTCCGGACGCCCTGCACTCAAAGCAGGGGCAGGCCGGGCGGAAAGCTCACAGAAAAGGAGAAGCCATGAACCATAGCAAGGAGCCATCATCTCCCGCTTTAGACAAAAACGACGCTGAAGCCGCACCCCGCCCCATTCCCGCCGCCGTGCGTTCTCGCGCCCGCGGCTGCATGCTGGGGCAGCTTTCGGGCGATTCGCTGGGTTCCCTGGTGGAATTCCGCTCCCCGGAGCAGATACGCGCCGCCTATCCCCACGGTGTGCGTGAACTGGCCGACGGCGGCACCTTCCATACCCTGGCAGGACAACCCACGGACGATTCGGAAATGGCCCTAGCCATGGCGCGACAGATCGCAACCCTCGGCCGCTACTGTGCCCTGCGTACAGGAAAGCAGTACCGCGACTGGCTCAAATCCCATCCCTTCGACTGCGGAAATACCATAGCCAGAGCCCTGCGCGGCGAGCCCAACCCGGCAAGCCAGGCCAACGGCGCGCTCATGCGCATAAGCCCGATGGGCATATTCGGCGCGGGTCGGCCCCGGGCCGACGTGATGAAATGGGCGAAGAAGGACGCCGCTCTCACCCACACTCACCCCATATGCGGCCAAGCCAACGCCCTGTATGCGGCGCTCATCGCCCATGCTGTGGCCGAAGGAGGAACCGGGCAGGAGTGTTACGCAGCTCTCCTTGGCTGGATGAAACGCATGAAGCTGGAAGATGCCCTGCGCCGGGCCGTGGAAAACGCCGCCCATGAAGCGCCGCACGATTATATGTCGCAGATGGGGTGGGTGCTCATCGCCCTGCAGAACGCGCTCTGGCAGATGCTGCACGCCCCCTCCCTTGAAGAAGGCGTGGTCGATACCGTGATGCGCGGCGGCGATACCGACACTAATGCCGCCATAGCCGGGGCGCTGCTCGGAGCGATATACGGAGAGGACGCCGTCCCCGCCCAGTGGCGCGAGGCCGTGCTCTCCTGCCGTCCGGAAAAAGGGCGCGAAGGCGTGACACAGCCCCGCCCGGAACTCTACTGGCCCGTGGACGCCGTGGAACTTGCCGACGCCCTTCTTGAAGCCGGGTGGAAGTAGCCTTTCCCCAGCAAAGCAACACTCCCTGACAGAGGCGACGGACTCACCTGAGTCGTCGCTTCTTTTTTGTACAACGGCATGGCATGCCCGTTCTTTTCCAGGCTTATCTTTTCTTGTCCCCTCCCTCAGGGGAGCCATGCTCACGCCTGTACGCCCTTTTAAGAGATAAAAAAGAAGAGACTCACTCTAGAAGCAGCACTCCGATCCTCCCACGACTTTCACAGCCTTCTCCACGCACGAAAGCGCGGGGGAAACTTTCCTCTTCTTCGGAAAACATGACTGACGCTTTCTAAAAAATATTATCTAACTTGTCGAAAAAGTATACTTTTTTGCCACTACTCATTGTGTCAGTCGTTAGCTCGTCCTATATCAGGGAACCGCCGAAAATTCCAGTAAAAAAATAATATCCTTCCGCCCAAAATAGCCCTGTCGAAAAAGTATACCTTTTCGACACCCGGGGCGTAACCATGGCGGAAAAAATACAGCACAGCTTCAGCGGGGCCGTTGCCGAAGACGCGCTTCTGTTCGAAGATTTCGTCCAGAGCCGCTATCTGCCCTTTGTGCGCGAAAACAAGCGCAGCTGGAAAACGGACGAGCGATATCTTGCCTCCCATGTTCTCCCCTATCTGGGCGCACTTGCCCTGAAGGATATCGACGAAAACGCGCTCAGGCAGTGGCTCGCCACGATGGAAATCTCGGGACTTTCCCCCTCTTCCTGCTACCGCATCTTCTGGCTGGTCAAATACATCCTGAACTGCGCCGTACGCTGGCATGTACTGCCCAGTGACAAAGCCTTCAAAAATGCCGTCTGCGTGAGAAAAAAACTACGCCGACCGGAAACTCTTTCCCCAAGTGAAGCCCTCGCCCTCATCCGCCTGCTCGAATCCTATGCCGACAGGCCCAGCGCCCGGGCCATTCACCTGCTCCTGCTCACAGGAGCCTCCAAATCCGAAATACTCCATGCTCGATGGGAAGATGTGAACCTCACCCGCGGCCTGCTTGCCGTCGGCAATACCTTCACGGAACGCAACCGCCTCATCCCTCTCAACAACGAAGCCATAAAGCTCATCTGCAGGCTTCCCCGCAGAGAAGGCGTGCCGTGGCTCTTCTCCTCCCCGTCCGGCAAGCCTCTGGTCTCCCTTTTCTACACCTGGAACATGTTGCGCAAAAAGCTCGGCAGGCCCGAACTGCGCCTCGCCGACCTGCGCCACTCCTTCGCAGGATTTCTCATGAACATGGGCATGCGGCAAACCGACGTTGTCGCCATCATGGGCCACTATCTGCCCGGAACGCTGGAAATCGTCAAACGACATAACATTGCAGGTCAGTCATGAACATTCAGTCAGTCATTCTCTGCGGCGGCTCCGGCACAAAATTGCGGCCCTTTGCCCATGAACGGCTCCAGCTCCACGAGTATCCCAGAAGGTCTGAATGTGTGTCCAGAATCTGCACCTTGCCTCTGCTGTCTTTCGTGGGGAACTCCCTAGACACAATAAACCCTATCTATATCCTGACCCCGGTAGACAGGGAACGACGGAAAAACCCGGAGTACGTCTATGAATAGTCCGTTGTCTCCTCTTATCTCCGTTATCGTACCTATCTGTAATGCAGCAAGATATCTTCCCCGCTCTCTGGGAAGTATTCTCAGTCAGAGTGTACGCAATATTGAAGTTATCTGTATCTATGACGATTCA
>NZ_DYZA01000143.1 GCF_020741395.1 Mailhella massiliensis
GGCGGAACCAAGAAAGGCGTTGTTTTTCAAGGCCTGGTTTACTTGCCGGATGAATGCTTTCAGAAAGGCGTTTCCCAGCGTATGGCTTTCTTGAGGATCAAGAAGCCATGCGATCAGCTGCGAGGTGCCGAGCTCATTGAGAGAGGTAAAATCAAAGATGTTGTTCTTTTGGGAATAGTTGATGACATCCGTATCTTGTGCAAAGTTTTCTATGCAACGGTCCATGACTGTGCCTTTCTGCTGTGGTCGGAAGGGAAGAATGGTGATGGCCATCATCATATCCCATTGTTATTTGTTGTTCCAGCAAAAACAGGTATGTTTTAAGCCTTTCTGGGGCATGATGCAGGGAAAGTGCGTTGCCGTCCGGGTGTTCTGCACAGTTTTCTCTCTCGTTTTCTGTTTTTTTCCCTTCGGCATACCGTCTTCTCCCCATCCCCCCTTCCTGTTCGCGTCTTCTGCCGTTTCCGCGCGCCTGCCCCTTGCCGTTCGTTCTCTCGCTTTTCGTCCTGCGCTTCGTCTTCCTTGTCTCTCTTCACGTCCGTTTTTCCGCGCCGCCCGTGGTCTTCGGCGCTCTATCTTCCTTCCGCGCGTCTTTGTTCTTGCTTCGTCTTTCATTCATCTCTGAGTGACCTTGCGGAGGCGGGGTGCACCGTCGTTTCGTCTTTCCGCCGTGCGGCATCCTTCCCTTCCCCTTGCTCCCCCCCCCTCCGGGCAAAAAAATCCCCCGTCGGGGAACCGGCGGGGGAAGGTGTCGGAGGTTATGCGCTTTTATTCCTGCGTTTCTTCCTTGGCCACGGCAGAGCCGCACCAGGGGCAGAACTTCATGGCCGCCGAGGGCAGGGGCTTGCCGCACTCGGGGTTGGAGCATACGGTGGGGCAGGGGCCGAGTTCCACGATGAGCTCGCCTTCGCGCACGGGGATCATCTTGCGCGTGGCCTGGTAGTCGGCCGTCTTGAGCACGCGCTTGACGATGCCGTCGGTGGGCGCGAGCACGGCCTTTTCCTGCTTCATGATGGAGATGTTGAACAGTTCGTCCCCGGCCTTCACGATATCGCCGGGCTTGACGTACATCACCCACAGGTCGCCGTTGGACGGCGCGGGAACGTGGTAGATGTTGTTCTCGTCGGCCATGGTGGTGTCCGCGGCGGCCATGCGGCCTTCGGCCACCTTCACTTCATGGCTGATGATGATGGAGTCGAAGCTGTAGCGCACCGTTACCGTGCCGTGGTCGCTCACCGGGCTGATGCGGAAGATAGTCATCTTGTGCGGCTTGCCGCTGGAATCGGTGAACTGGAGCTCCTGGCCGAGCTTCAGGCCCTCGAACCATGCATGCAGGGGCAGGCGGTTGGGATCGCCGTACTTCTTCACGAACTGTATGGTCTTCACCGCGTCGCCGGGGTGGTTCAGGTACATGACGAGCTCTTCGTCGTTGGGAGCGCGCTTGAGGATGTCGGCGCAGGCCTTTTCCTCGGCTTCCACGTTCACGTCCTTGAGGTGGTCGAGGGGCGAATCCTCGGTGCGCGAGGCCAGGGCGGAGCGGTAGCCCGCGCTGCCGAAGGCGCTTTCATACACCCAGTCTTCCGGGAAGCCCAGGGGCAGGCGGCCGAACTTGCCGAGCAGGAGATTCCTGAAGGCGTCGTTGCAGTCGCGGTAGATATCGAGGCGCTGCTCGCGCAGGATATCGTCCACCTGATCCTCGGGCGTGACGGCGGCAAGCTCGGCCACGCGGATGAGTTCCTGCACGCCCTTTTCGCCGCTGCGCTTGAAGGCGTTGGTCACGGCGAGGAAGGCGGTATTCCAGGTGATCTGGGAGCCGGGCGTCACGTCGTGATAGCGCACGATCCGGCGTATGGACGCAAGGAAGCGCAGCATGTGCGGCAGAAGCTGTATGTAGCCCTGCTTCATGGCGCCTTCCTGCGAGGAGGAAGTCGCGCCGCCGGGCATGCAGTGGCGCACCGCGTCGTAGTCCGTGCCCTGGAAGTAGGGCGAGCAGTAACGGTCGTAGAAGGGCATGATCTGCTTGAGCACGAAGTTGGCCTGGCTGATCATATCCTTGTTGACCATGGTCTTGAGGCCGAGTTCCCCTTCCATGTAGGCCACCGTGGCGAGCACGTCGCCCTGGCCGTAGGTGCGCACGCTCGCGCCGAGGCCCGTATCCACGATCTGCACGCCGGCCTTGGCCGCCGCGCCCACGGCCGGGATGAACAGCCCGTCGGTGGTGTGGCGGTGATAGTGTAGCACAAGGTCGGGCCAGCGCTTCCTGATAGCCGTGGCGAGGTTCGCGATGAAGGAGGGCGGGCAGATGCCGGCCATGTCCTTGAGGCCGAGGATGATCATGCGCGAGGCGTCCTTCTGGTTGCAGCCCGCGATGTTCCCCACCATGTCGAGGGTGGCGGCCGTCACGTCGAGGTAGTGATCCACGTCGAAGCCCTTGGCCACGGAGATGGACAGGGCGGGCTCGAAGACCACATCGTTGCGCGAGAGCACCACTTCGGCGATGGGCCGCATGTTGCGCATGTCGTTCAAGAAGTCGAAGCAGCGTATGATCTGGTAGTTGTCGCAGATCATTTCGCCCGTGATGTTCATGAGGTTGCGCGGCTGCGGGGTGTAGCCGAGCACGTTGGTGGAGCGCACGAGAAGCTGCTTGAGCGTCTTCGGCGCGAACTGGTTCCAGGCCTGCGCTTCGCTGAAGGGGTAAGTCATGTTGGCCATCATGGCCACATGGAAGTGCGCGCCGCCGCCGTTTTCCAGCGAGAAGAAGTTGCACGAATCAAGGTAGGGCCCGATGAGCGCGTCTTCGGCAAGGCGGAAGCGGTTGCCGGTGTTGGACTGCGTCATGTCGCGGGTGGTGGTGTCGGTGAAGTGCACCGCCTTGGAATCGCGCAGGAATTCCAGAAGCTGGTCGCGTTCGTGCGGGTAGGGGCTCGGCGCATAGCGGTCCGCTCCCGAAATGTGCGGCAGAACGGGCTCGAAGGCGGGCAGGCGCGGCGTGTCCACGGAGCGGTACGCCCCGAGCTGCACGAAGGGGTTGTAGCCCTTGGCCGAGATTTCCGCCACGAGGTGGCTCAGGCGTTCGCCTTCGGGCGCGATGTCCTGATAATCGAAAAGCTCCGGCGTGTTGGCCACGAAGTTCGTGTCGAAGTTCGCGGAACGGAACTGTTCGTTCTGCAGGATATGGCGATAGAAGGGGATCGTCGTCTTGATGCCGGAGATGGTGTATTCCTCCAGCGCACGGTCCATGACGCTGAGGATACGTTCCCAGCTCTTGCCGAAGGCGATGAGCAGCGCGCCTGCGGAATCGTAGTTGGAGGGGAAGTCGTAGCCCGAGCAGAGGTTGGAGTCGAGGCGGATGCCGGGGCCGCCGGGCGATTCGTAGCGCACCACGCGGCCGCAGTTGGGCGTGAAGTTGTTCTGCGGGTCTTCGCAGTTGATGCGCACCTGCATGGCCCAGTTCTGGGGCCTGGTGTTCTCCTCATCGAAGGGGAGCTTCGCGCCGAAGGCTACGGCGATCTGCGCGCCCACAAGGTCGATGCCGTAGCGGCTTTCGGTGATGCCGTGCTCCACCTGGAGGCGGGTGTTCACTTCGATCATGTAGGGCGTGCCGTCCTGCGTGACGAGGAATTCCACCGTGGCCAAGGAATAGTAGTTCACCGCCTTCACCAGGGCGCGCGCGTATTCTTTAAGCTGTGCGCGCAGCTTTTCCGTCATGCCCGGCCAGGGCGAGGGCGTGATTTCCACAAGCTTCTGATGGTTGCGCTGCACCGTGCAGTCGCGTTCGTCGAAGGCGAACACGTTGCCGTACTGGTCGGCAATGACCTGAATCTCGATGTGGCGCACATGCTCAAGGTAGCGCTCCACGAAAAGCCGCGGGTTGCCGAAGGAGGCTTCCGCCATGGTGGAGGCCTTCACAAAGGCGTCTTCCAGCTCCTGCATGGTGCGGATCACGAAAATGCCGCGGCCGCCGCCCCCGCCTTCGGCCTTGAGCATCACGGGCAGGCCTATCTTCTTGATGACTTTGCGCGCCCCTTCGATATCCACCGCGCCGTCGGATCCGGGCACCACGGGCACGCCTATCTTCATGGCGAGGTTGCGCGCCTGCACCTTGTTGCCCAGGAGGTTCATGGATTCGCAGGTGGAACCGATGAAGGTGATGCCCGATTCGGCGCACTTGCGGGGGAAACTGTCGTCTTCCGAGGCAAAGCCCCAGCCGGGGTGTATGCCCACCACGCCCCGCGCCTTGGCCTTGCTGATGATGAGGTCAAGGTCGAGATAGGCGGTGGGGTTCGGGCCGAGGAGCATGAGCTCCTGCGCGGCCGAGGCTGCGGGGGAGGTCTTGTCCACGTCCGTGGCCGTCATGATTGCCACGGCGCCGAAGCGCTCGCGTATGGCGCGGCAGATTCGCCGCGCGGGGATGCCGCGGTTGGCTACCAGTATGGCCTTGCCCTTGAGCTCGGCCCGGATCTGTTCCATCGTTTTTGCAGACATATCTACTCCGAAGAGGAAAGGAAGCCCTCGCCGGGAAGCAGGGAGCCGCCCAGAAAAGTTTCCGTTCCGTAAGCTGTGCTGAGGCGGAGCGCGCCGGATGCCGTCACGCCGTCCACGAGCCCCTCGCAGGGTATCCGGGCGAGAGCCTCCCCTTCCGGGCATGCGTCCGCCAGAGTGACGCGGCAGCCCTTGAAGGCGAGATGCTTCTCTGCCAGGGCGGGCCACCACGGCCTTGGGGCGTCTTTACCTGCATAGCAGGAAAACATGCGCCCCGCAAGTCGCTTCCAAAGCGTGAAAATAGTCACGATATCCTTGTTTTCCTTGCCGTTTTCCCCCCCTTGCCCCACAAGGGGGAGCCCGCCTTTCCCGCACAGTACCCCGGCGGAGAAAGCGTAGTTATCACGCAGGCTTGAAAGGGGAGGGCAGGAGGCGAGGTTCAGCCCTGTGCCCGCAATGAGCGCGCCGTGCCGCTCCTCGATGAGCATGCCGCCCACCTTGCGGCAGCCCTCCCTGCCCGGCATGACGCCCGGCCGGAAGCCTTCGGCGGCCTGAAGAATGTCGTTGGGCCACTTGAGCATGACGGGGCAGCCTTCCCCGCTCAGGGCCTCGGCCGTGAGCGCGCCGCAGGCGGGCGCGGCGGCAAAGCCTGCAAAGGGGCCGTCCGCAGGCAGGCGCAGGGCGGAGTAGAGGTTGCCGGGAGGAGAGCTCCACGCGCGGCGCATCTGGCCCCGGCCCGCACTCTGGGAAAGGGAGAGCAGCGAGGCCCACTCCGGGAAAAGCCCGGCCTCCAGAAGCGTGCGCGCCGCATCCAGCGTGCTCGTGGCCGCCCCGGTGAGGTACACGGGCCCGGGCAGGTCTTCGGCGGGCATCTCCAGCCAGCGCAGGGGGCCGCTGCCGCCCATCTTCCATTCTCCGTTCCCCGGGGGCGGGGCGAGCGGGGAGGCGGAAAGCCCTTCCAGGGTAAGGGGCCGGGCCGCAGGCTCTTCGCCGTACAGGGGGGGGAGACCTTCGTAAAGCAGGCGTATCACAGGGGCTTCATTCATGGCTTTTCAGGGGTAAGAGGTTGGGGCGCAGGGGCCGGGGAAGCAGGGCCGCCCGGCCCAAGAGGGGCGGCTCCGGCGCCTTCTCCCCCGGGCGGTATCCTTGCAGGGGCCGCGCGGGGCGACATTCTTTTCCGGGCTCTTCCCGGGGCCTCCGCGCCCGGTACAGGGGCGCCTTCGGAAGCGTCCGGCCTTATCCCGCCTTGCGGAAGGGCCGTTACGCAGCCGCACGGCCCGGAAAGCGGCCTTGCCTGCTCCCGCCGCGGAGGGGAGCGCGGACGGGGCGGCCTGTGCCGAAGAAGCTGCGGGGCCGCATCTTTTGCAGGCCCCCGGCCGGAAGCCCCGTTCCCGTTGTTCTTTGCCCCTTCCGCAAGGGGGCCGGCTCAAGCGGCTTTTGCGCTCCGCCGGGCTTCCGGGAGAGCCGCGCCCGGGGCTTCGGGCGCCCGTTTTTCCTGCCGTCGCCGCGCCTTCCTGCACCCGCTTTTTTCCGGCCGGGCATTGACAAGACGCCGCGCGGCGCGACATTCTTTTCCGGGCTCTTCCCGGGGCCTCCGCGCCCGGCACAGGGGCGGGAACAGGCTTTCTCTTCTTTTTTCTGCAACAATTCACGTTTCCCCTTGCGGCTCTCGCCCGGCGAGGCCGGAGGGGCGGGGAAGAACATGACGCAATGGTATGTGGTGGGCGGCGCGGTGCGCGACCTTCTTTTGGGGCGGAAGGTGCACGATGTGGACATTTCCTTTTCCGGCGGTGAGGAATCTTTTCTACATGTCTTCCCCCGGGCGCGCAAGACGGGCGGGAGCCTTTCCGTCTGGCTGGTGGGGCAGGACGAATTCACCGCCCTTGAAGGCAGCCCCCAGCAAGACATGTTCACCCGCGACCTCACCGTCAACGCCGCCGCCCTCGATGCCGAAGGCCGCCTCATCGCCCACCCGCGCTTTCTCGCCGACCTCGAAGGCGGCGTGCTCCGCCTCGCCTCGCCCCGGGCCCTTGCCCGCGACCCGCTGCGCGTGTTCCGTACCGCACGCTTTGCCGCCGAATTCCCTTCCTTCTCCCTTCACCCCTCCGCCACAGACGCCATGCGCGCCTTCGCCCGTGAAACACCCGACGCCCTCGCTTCCCTGCCCGCCGAAAGGGTGGGACGCGAACTTCTGCGCGCCCTTGCCGCCCCCGCGCCCTCGCGCTTCTTCCTGGCCCTGCGCGAAGCGGACTGCCTCTCCCCCTGGTTCCGTGAACTCGCCCCCGCCGCCCATATCCCCGCCGGCCCCCTCCCCTGGCACGATAACTCCGTGCTCGACCATACCCTCGAAGTCATGGACCGCTGCGCAGGATACCCCCTCGCCGCGTGGATAGCCCTCTGCCACGACCTCGGCAAAATCCGTACCGACGCCGCAATCCTCCCCCATCACTACGGACATGAACTCAAAGGCGCAGAACTCGCCCGCTCCCTCGCGTCCCGACTCCGCCTCCCCTCCCGCTACACCCGCGCAGGCGTCGCCGGTACTGTCCTCCATATGAAAGGCGGCGTCTACGGCTCCCTCCGCGCCGGTACCCGCCGCGATATGCTCTGCAAACTCCAGGAAAACCGTATCTTCCACGAGTTCTGGGTGCTCGCCGGAGCCGACGGCGGCTGGGACTGGGAACCTATGGCCTCCCGTGACCTCGCCGCCATACGCGCCGTCCACCTCCCCGATGCCTGGCGTAATAAAGGCGAAGCCTCCGGGAAAAGACTCCGCCAACTCCAGTGCGAGGCCCTCTCCCGACTCCCCGCCTTTACCCCCGAACGCGCAAAAAACGCCCCGCCTATGCCCGCCGTCGAGCAGAAGCAGAAGTAAACGCAAGTAAACGCAAGCAAAGGCAGGAAAGGCAGGAAAGGCAGGAAAGGCAGGAAAGGCAGGAAAGGCAGGAAAGGCAGGAAAGGCAGGAAAGGCAGGAAAGGCA
>NZ_DYZA01000144.1 GCF_020741395.1 Mailhella massiliensis
AATAATATATAAATTCAATAGATTAAATATTAAGAACAGCCCTTTCATACACCTTTTAAGGTGCTTTGAAAGGGCTATTTTTCGACATTGCTGAAAACTCCCCAATTTCAAAGATTCCCTTGTTTACGAGCTTGTTGAAAACGGATTTTTCAATTTACATAATCTTACCACTGCCCCTCGAAAATCCACCATGCTACAGCTTATATCCGAATACCGATTTTGCGGAGGTTGTAGCTATGAAAAGACTTTCGATGCGACAGCGGCAAATCGTCATGCTGATGATCCAGGGTAAATGTCCCAAAAGACATTGCCCGCATGTTATCTATTCAGCGCACAACAGTTTATAGGCATCAGGCGACTGTCAGAAAATTATATGGTGTGCATGGAAGCATCGAACTCATGCGGGTAATAGCTTCAGAGTTGGCTACAAACATATCTGAACTTACGCTCACATCACGAGGAAAAGAGGTCTTTGAACTTGCTTTGGAGGGCAAAACGATTTCTGAAATATCAAAACTACTCTGCATAAGTTTCAGCGGCGTACTGCGCCACAGAGAGAAAATGCTAGAAGAAAATGCTTGCCACAGTATGAATGAACTTATAGCAAAATATTATGGCCTTTTCTCTAGTTCTTCTGAGACTACACATTGCACAGGAAACTGATATGTTCACAGAAAAACAGACTATTATCGTAACGACACCGGAAGAATTGATGCCACTTATAACCGAGGCCGTTCGTGCCGCAGGGTGTGGATATCCAAGCAATATTTCTGATGGCCCACACAAAAAACTTCTTGCGCCTAAAGATGTGGAAAGAGAGTTTGGAATCCACCAAAAAACTCTCGCATACTGGCGGCAAGAAAGTATTGGCCCGGCATATACGAGCTTTGGCAGGCGCGTCTTCTATGAACGCGCTGTACTGGAAGAGTATATTGCCTCTGGACGTATCCAAACTTCGGAATCAAAATGATGGATTTCTCAGGCTTCCAGCATATCCCCTATAATCGAGAGCTTTTCGTTTTCCTGCCCTGGAAAAAGGTGAGCGTATCTCATCGTCATGGTGATGTTCTTGTGACGCATGAGCTTTTGCAGCTCCATAAGCGTGACCTTGCCGGACTGAGCCAGCCAGGATGCGAAGGTATGTCTCATGGTATGCAGGGTGACGGCGTACAGACTATCACCGTCCTTCGGGGCCAGATTGAGCTTTCTGACGGCAGTCTGGAAGCAGGCTGGCGTCTTGGTGAACGCTGTTTTCTTGCGGGGCTGTTGGAAAATGGGTTCCGCAGGTTTGCGTTTGTACGCCTGGAGCATTCTAATCATGTCCTCCGGCACTCGGACGAAAACCCGCTTGCCACCTTTCTGAATGATATAAAGGCCGCAGGCGTTGGCATCCACATCCTGTCCGCGCAGCTTGAAAATTTCTGTGGGGCGAAGGCCGGTTCGCAGGGAAAGCAGGGCCATGTCATGCAACTGCGGATGCCGCTTTTCGAGGTCGTCCAGAAGGGCCTTGGCCTCTTCCCGTGTCAGGAAGCGCAATCTTTCATTGTTGGCTTTGACCATTTTCCATGTACCACCCTTGGTGGACAGCGGGTTGACTCCGCTCCACATACCGGTGGCGACAGCACGGTTTATGGCGGAACGCATGAACGAAAAGATGTTGTTCACGGTCTGTCCGGCCAGAGTTTTCCGTTTCCGCGTCCTGGTGTTGGACTTTCCTGTGGCTTTTTTGGGCTTTGTATTCCCGGTGGGCGTCTTCAGGAGCTGCGCCTTGAGGCTGGAAAGCAAATTCGGGGTCAGCTCGACAACCGGCAGAGCGTGAATTTTGTTCTTGAGGTGGGCGTTATATTGACTGTAGTGCTGGTCAACGTATTTCCCTTCGCTCCTGCCCCATTCAAGATAGGCATCCACCAAGTCCCCGATGGTGACTTTATCCCGCTCAATGGGGTTGACGCCGGTGGCTTCAAACTCGGCAAGGAACTTTGCCCGCTCCTTTCTGGCCGTAGCCGGACGGATGCCCTTGCTGTGCCTGCCCACAGTTTTCCAGTGCCCCTTACCCTCGTGGTCTGCGTACCAGAAGCAGTAGATTTTGTCGTACTCTCCGGTGCGCGGATCGCGCTTGGCGGACTGGCGGAAGAAGACGCCCTCGAACTTGGTCTTTATGTATTTTCTTTCAGTTTCGCTACTCATATGAGCAGGTTAGAGGATACGACGAAAGAAGGCAAGATGCTTATCCAAAACTTATCCAAAATGGATTTTCAGGATAAAAATCTTAACGATAATATATTGAATTTAATAATTATTTATTTCTTCCTATTGACAATATGTGACCGAGAGAGAGAGAGAGAGACCCGGTCCGCCCCGGCGCTCTGTGAGGTAAAACCGGCTTCCGCCCCTGAATCGAGGTAGTCTTCATAGGATGCTTACCTCCCTGCACAAATGCCGCCCTGTCCACGATGCATCTGTGAAACTTCCCCGAGTACAACGATCCTCCCCGTACAAGAAAAATATATCATACTGAACTAGTTTATTTATATATCCCTGCCTTCTCTCCGGCCTCATGTATCCATCTCTTGTCGGGAAAACAACCTGTTCATCCCTTCCGCAGGATATAATTCCGACGGTAAATCCGACCGCTCGAAACGGACAGAGAACAACAGAGGACGCCACCTCTCCAGCCGGTGACGTCCTCTGTTGTCATGCACCACTGTCCCGAAGCAGAGCATCATTCCATACGGAAGCGGTAATACCTCTCCCCCTCTTCCTCATACGGCTCGGCAACGCCGTCTGCCTATAGCGCTCCGCAGCGCACGGATACCTTCAATTCTGTCCGAGCCGAGCTCCTGATAGCAGAAAAACGTGCTCTTTTCATCCAGCCTTCATAAAAATCCGTCATATACACGTCGAATTCATCGAGTATGTCCTCAAAGGACACCTGCGTGATGTTCCGGGACGAACAGCCTTCCTCCCTATAGCTTTTCTGCTCCATGTCAAAGGAAAGGGAGGTGACGAAGATTTCCTCGCCAGAATAGGGACTTTTTATCCGGTAAAAGCCCTCTTCCACCTTTTCCGCACCCGGTGCGCATATTTTTCCGGCGTATCCTTCTGAAAATTCTTCATCTTTGCTTTCCTGAGCAAAGCGAACCGTGAAGACGGCGCACATACCCTCAACGGGATCCCCGGTTCCCCCTGCCCCACTTGCGCCTTACGGGAACAGGCAGTACCGAAGGCATGGCCGGCTCTTCGCGGCCGAAGTAAGGTACAAAAAAGCCTGCGAAACGCTCAGGGCTTTTCGCAGGCCTGCACATGTCCGTCTTCCGGTCCCGTCTTTCAGACGGGCAGGCCCAGCAGGGCACGGCAAAGCCCCTCTTCTGCCTCATCCAAAGAGGAGACGAGCTGGAGTCCCTCCACATACGGAGGATTGCACAGACCGAATACCCTCTTTCCGAACTGGAGAGAAAGGGCGATTTCGGAAATAGTACCAAGCCCTCCGCCCACGGCCACCACGGCCACGGCCGCACGGGCGATGAGCGCGTTGCGTGCTATGCCTATGCCCGTGGATATGGGCACGGTGACATAGGCGTTGCCCTTGCGCCAGTCGTCTTCAGGCAGAAGGCCCACGGAAACGCCGCCGCCTTCACGCACGCCGAGGCACACGGATTCCATGACGCCCTGACGGCCACCACAGAGCACCGTCAGCCCGAGTCCGGCAAGACGCCGCCCCAGCTCTCGGGCCACGGTGCGTTCCTCATCGGAAGCCTCTCTCGGCCCGATGACGGCCACCGGAGGACGCAGAGGAGTACCCGACTCCTTCTGAAGCCAGCGCACGGCTTCCACTTCCGAAACTTTGCGGCCCTCCACCGGGGAGTCATCAGGCACCCAGGTCATGGTCTCCGCATCCAGACGGCGCTTCCCGTCGTGGAGCATCTTTTCCGTAAGATACAGCATATCGGCTCCTTCAGCCCCTCTTCAGGCGCTGTTCCCTGCGCATGGCAATAACTTCCGCCACACCCATGATCATGCTGCAGGCTCCGAGCAGCACCAGGGAAATGGCGGCGGCCTGCGAAAAATTGGTGCCCGTGTCGGAAACGCTGCTGTAGAGAAGCAGCGGCAGGATGTTCACCTGAGAACCCACCAACGCAAGCGCCGTACCGTAGGCGCCGAAGGCCACGGCGGCCACAAGGCAGAACGATACGCCTATGGTGGGCATAAGTTCCGGCAGAAGTACGTCAAAAAAAGCCCTCAACCTCGTCGCACCCATGGAGTTGGCCGCCACCAGAAGGCTTCTGTCGAAGTTGGTCAGAGCGGGAAGAAGAAGCAGCACGACGCGGGGAATGAGGTAATAGCAGTAGGCCAGGGCGAGGCCCACCGGGCTGTACACGAGGCCCGCCACCCAGTCGGGGGAAACGCCTGCCTTGGCAAGCAGAAGCGTGATGAACCCCGCCCTGCCGAAGCAGAGAATGAAACCGTAGGCCACGATAAGCCCGGAAAAGGTCAGCGGCAGGGAAATGCAGAACATGGCAAGAAGCCTCGCCTTTTCCTTCATGACGGAAAGGCGGAGCGCCACAGGAACGCCCACGAGCACGGAAAGCGCGCCCGCCGTCAGAGCCAGCAGGGTGCTGCCCTTGAGCCCTTTCAGGAACAGCGGGTCGCTCCACAGGCTGAAAAACGCCTCCCCTTTGTCAAGAAACGGCTCCACCAGCACGCTTCCGAGAGGCACCAGGAAAAACATGATCAGCACGGCGAAGGCAGGCAGGGCCAGCAGCATAATCTTCATTGTCTTATTCATAAAATTCACCTGCCGGGGCCCGCCCCGGAAGAAGCCGGGGCGGGCGGAGGTTGATGTGCCGGATTATTTGCCGAGGATGAGCCTTGTCCAGTTCTCATCAATGAAGCTCTTCTGCGCGGAAGCCTTCACGATATCCAGCGGCTGCACCTGCGGGGCGTCGGGCATGTAGGCGCGCATCTTTTCAGGAATCTTGACCGTGGGCACGGAGGGGCGGACGAAACCATCCACAAAAACGGCCTGCCCCGCGTCGGACATGACCCAGTTGAGCCACAGCTTGCCGCCGTTGGGGTTGGGCCCGTTCTTGACCAGGCTCATGGCGTAGGGCGCGGCCACGCTGGCTTCCTTGGGAATGACCACCACACAGTCGTCGCCCATGCCGTCGATGAGCTTGGCCTTCAGCCCGTCGCCTTCATAGGCGATCCAGATGGGGATTTCGCCCTTGATGAACTTGGCGTAAGGCGTGGTGCCTTCGGTGCGCAGAACATTGCCGTTCTTATGCAGCTTGGCGAGGTATTCGATGCCGGGAAGCACGTTGTCCACACTGCCGCCGTTGCCGTAGGCCGCGCCGAAGGTCAGCACCTGCCCCTGCCCGGTGGAACGCGGGTCGAGGTAGACGACGCTGTTCTTGTATTCAGGCTTGAGCAGGTCTTCCCACGACTGGGGGACGTTCTCCACCAGCTTCTTGTTCACCAGGAAAGCCACCACGAGCTGATGCACGATGAACCATTCCGCATCGGGATCTCGATAGGCTTCGGGGAGCTTGTCGAAGTTGACGGGTTTATAGCCTTCCAGCACTTCCTTGGCCTTGGCGTCAATGGCGGAAGCGGCGAAATAGTAGGCCGTGTCGGCCTGGGGACGGCGGCGTGTCTTATCCAGCGCGACCACGGTGGCTCCGGATCCGATATCATTATAAACAAGTTCCACACCTTCATAGCGCTGCTGAAACGCCTTGAACTGGCTGGCCCAGTTGGCCCAGGTCGGCCCGGTATCGAAGGATACCACCATGCCTTCCTTCAGCGCTTCCTCATAAAGCTGGCGTTCTCCGGGGTACAGCTCCGGGCCTTCAAAGGCCATGGTCAGGGAAGGAACGGCCAGAGCTGCGGCCATGACCATACCCAAAAAACCGGACATCTTTTTCATCATATTCTCCTCTATGGGAAGTGCCGCATATACGGCGTTTTCAGGCTTCTTCAAAGGGCAGAAGCTGCACGGCCTCGGGCGCTATGCCCACTCTGGCGAAGCTCCGCCTCCGCGCCGTTTCTCCCTGTATGCCGCTTCCGCCTACGGAAAAGATATAGCGGCGCACCGCTCCCAGGAAGGAATCGCTGGAAATAACGCCGTCGAATACGTTGACCGAGCCTTCCGGGTCGGGCATCACCCTCTCGGGCCGCACGAGCACCGTCACCTTGTCTCCGCTTTTATAGGGCGCGCAGGAACAGCGCAGTTCCCCGAAGGGCACGCGCACGGTGTCGACATCCACAACCACGCCGTCCCACAGGTTGGCGTGCCCCACAAAGGCCGCCACACGGCGATTCACCGGCTTATCGTAAAGTTCCTGGGGCGTGGCTATCTGAATAAGCCGCCCCTGATGCATGAGGGCAACCTTATCCGCCATGGAAAGGGCTTCCTCCTGGTCATGAGTCACATGCAGCGCGGTAATACCCTGCTCCTGCTGGAGGCGACGGATTTCCCGGCGCAGTTCCACGCGCAGGCTGGCGTCTAGCGCGGAAAGGGGTTCATCCAGCAAAAGGACGTCGGGATTGAAGCCGAGCGCCCGGGCCAGGGCCACTCGCTGCTGCTGCCCGCCGGACATGGAGCTCGGAAGCCTGTCGGCAAAAGCAGCGAGCCCCACGCGCTCCAGCATGTCCAGAGCCTTGCGTCTGCGCTCCGCAGGCGGGACCTTGCGTATCTTCAAGGGATAGGCCACGTTCTCCGCACACGTCATAAGCGGGAAGAGCGCGTAGGACTGAAACACCATGCCCACGTTGCGCAGTCTTGCCGGGACACCGCACACATCCCGCCCGTTGATGAGTATCCTGCCTTTGTTCGACTGCTCGAACCCGGCCACCAGCTTGAGCATGGTGGTTTTGCCCGAGCCGCTGGAGCCTATGACGGCCACAAGTTCCCCGTCTTCGGCGGAAATGTTGACATCATGAACGCCTATTCCCGACGAAGGATACACAAAGGAGCAATTTTCAATCACAATGCTCATAAGCTTCTGCGTGCCTCTTAATGGTTCTTGGATTTTGAGGCCGAACGGGCCGTCAACGCGCTTCCCGCCGCACTGGCGCAGGCCAGAAGCAACAGGACCATGGTGGTGGAGCAGGCAAAGCCCGTGGCGCCGTAGAACGACTGCAACAGCACCACAGGATAGGTGCGGTTCAAGAATCCGGCGATGAGATTGGTGATCTGGAACTCCCCGATGGAAATGGCCGAGACCACCACCAGACCGGAAAAGATGCTGTGCTGGAGGGAGGGAAGGATAATGTGGAAGAACCTCTGCCCGAAGGAAGCGCCCAGGGATTCTGCGGCAAGCTCCAGCCTGTCCAGATGCAGATGCCGTATGTCCGCCACCAGAGTCTGGAACATGTAAGGCAGCGTGGAAACCACATGCGCCGCGATGATGAGCCAGGTCGCCCCCAGAAACGGCATGGCGTCCGTGGAAAAGATGAGTATGTAGCCGAAGGCGAGCACAGCCGGAGGGGCGGCAATGGGCATGATAGCTAAAAAGCGCCCCGTAAGCCCGGCGATCTTCCCCATGCTGCGGGTAAGGGCGTAGGCCAGAGGTACGGCCAGCGCGGTGACTATGACGCAGGTGGACACGGCCACTTCCAGGCTCACAACGAAGGCCCGTCGGAAACTCGGGTCGTTCCAAACATCCAGATACCAGCGCAGGGTGAAGCCGGAGGGCAGAAATGAATTCGTCCACGTTTCACCGAACGAGCCTATCAGCAGCAGGGCGATGGGCAAAAAAATGTACACAAGATAAGCGATGACGAGCATGTTCCCTCTCCGCCGGCCATCCGTATCCGGCAGTCTGTACATCTACGGACAAGAACGCACTTAAACTAACCTGCCTTTATGACGGTTAGATTACGCAGGTAAAACAAGTTTAATCAACCTAAAAAAACAGAGGTCGCACCATTTTTTTCCTTTCTGGACGAAAAAAAAAGAAAAAAGCGCGACTTGAAGATATTTTTTTCTGTTTATACAACATGTTAAAAAATTTCTCTTCCAAAAGAAATCTACCCAATTTTCCGAAGAAACGGTAAAAAAACACCCGGGTGCGGCGCTTCCGGCAGCCATACCCGGGCTTCTGAAAAAAGCTCCCTGAAAAGTGGTCAGAATTCCGTATAGCTTCCGCCGGTGAAGGGCATGCGCAGGGAAGGGAGCGTGCGCTCCAGAAGCACGCCGTCGCGGTGCGGCGTATCGTAACCGTACGTTGCCTGTATGCCGAGGTACACGAAATGCACGGCCCTATCCACGGCCACGGGCAAAGAGTCGCCCTGCAGAAGGCTCCCGGTGAGCACGCTGGCAAAGGCATCCCCCGTGCCGGGGTAAAAGGCATTCAGGTGTGGCACTTCCACCTGCCAGAAACGGCGGCCGTCGTAGGCCACGGTGGCAGTGTTCCCCGGGCGGGAGGCAGGAGCACTCGTAATAACCACGGCTGAAGGCCCCATGGACGCGAGCGCCCGCAGCTGGTCGCGCAGCCCCTCGCGGCTGATATCCGGCCGGTAAGCATCCTCCAGAAGAAAGGCCGCTTCCGTAAGATTGGGAGTGATGATATCGGCCTGCCCCACAAGGCGGCGCATGGCCTCCACCATTTCCGGCGTCTGCGTAGGGTCCAGACTGCCGTTGTCGCCGAGCACGGGATCCACCACGGCTATGCCTCCCGGAGCGCGGAATTCCCGTATGCAGCGCCCTGCAAGCCACGACTGATCCGGGCTGCCCAGAAAACCGGAATACACCGCGTCGAACATGAGGCCCATACGCGCCCAGTGATCCATGATGGGCCCCATCTGCGCCGTGAGGTCGAGAAAGGTGAAATCATCCACCCCCGAAGTCTGGGAGGAAAGCACCGCTGTGGGCAGGGGACAGACCTGTATGCCCATGGTGGCGAGAATGGGAATGGCCACGGTGAGAGAAGCCCGGCCGAATCCCGAAAGATCGTGTACGGCCGCGACGCGAAGCACGGGAACGCCCTGCATGAATTTGCTCCTTTGCCGCACAAGCGGCTGGAATAATATGGCGCAGTCTATGCGTAATCGCCTTTTTTGTCACGCAGGGGAAAAGGAGAGGCAAAGCGCGGCTCGTAAAAATATTCCGTGAAAAACGTGGTTTTAATGCTTGCCCGCGCCCTTATCCCGGCATACACATAGGCATCGCCCCGGCCCGGGGAACTTTCCGGCGCGCCGCCGCCCTTCCGACTTGACGAAGAAGACAAGGCGCGCTATATCTGCATGTTCCAATCTCAGTAAGGAGACCGCGCGTCATGAAAAGAACGTATCAGCCCAGCAAAATCAGCAGAAAGCGTACCCACGGCTTCCGCGCCCGCATGAGCACCCCCAACGGCCGCGCCATCATCAGCCGCCGCCGCGCCAAGGGCCGCAAGAGCCTGTCCGCCTAACCTGCAGGTGCGCTTCCCGGCCCGCCTCCTTCGAGGAAGCCGGGCGGAAAATGCAAATGTTTGGGGCGCGGCTTATGCCACGCCCACATTTTGCGTTTAAAATCCGTCAAAGCGCAACATGGATCGTTTCCATGTCCCTGACGTGGCCCAGAGAACGGCGCATCACCCGCAGGGCGGAATATACCGCCTGCTACAACGGGGGAGAACGCCGTTTCACGAAATACTTCGTCGTGTTCGCCCGCAGTTCCGGCCATGCCGGAAACGGGCGTCTCGGGCTTGCCGTCACCAAAAAATGCGGCAATGCCGTTGCCAGGAACCGCATCAAGCGCGTTCTGCGTTCCTTCTTCCGCCTGCATCAGCACGAAATGCCCGCCATGGATCTTGTCGTTACGCCTAAAAAACATCTGCGCGCCGACAAGTTCAACCTCAGCCTCGCGGAAACCGAACTTCTGCCCCTGCTCGCCGAGCTTTCGGAAAAACCAGGGCCCGAGAACGCCGCATCCACTCCTTCAGGAGGCCAGGCATGAATCTCGCCCAGCGCCTTCTTATCCTGCCCATACGGTTCTACAAGCGCTGCATCTCGCCGCTTTATCCCCCCTGCTGCCGCTTCTACCCCTCCTGTTCCACCTATGCCATAGAAGCCATAGAGCGGCACGGCCCGCTCAAAGGGCTGTGGCTGGCCATCCGGCGCATTCTGCGCTGCCACCCCGGAAATCCGGGCGGTTTCGACCCTGTGCCCCCCCTCTCCAACGATCATCCCTCTGCGCCCGGCGCAGACACTCAGGAACGTCATGGATAACCGTCGCCTCATCCTTTCCGTCGTCATCTGCATTGTCCTGCTCTTCGGCTGGCAGGCTTTTTCCGAATACATGGGCTGGCTGCCCGAGCCCCAGCCCGCGGCCACGGAACAGCAGGCCCAGCCTGAAGCCGCCGCCCCCGTTCCCGCCGCGCCCGTCATCCCTGTGGCCAAATTCGAACCCTCCGAAGGCCGTGAAGTGCGCGTGAACACTCCCCTGTATGAAGCCGTGTTCCATTCCGGCGGGGGGGTACTCCAGTCATTCCAGCTGAAGAACTACAAGGCCACCATTCTGCCCGACTCCCCGCAGTTCAACATGGTTTCCCCCGCCGCCGCCACCGTGGCCCCCATGGGGCTTCTGATAAACGGCCAACCCTCCTGGAACATGGGCCAGTGGAGTTTCGACGGTTCCGACATTACTCTGGAAACGGGCGAGGCCACCCTTACCTTCACGGGCGAACTGAACGGAATCCGCATAAACCGCGTCATCACCTTCCATGCCGACACCTATCTCATGGATGAAAAAGTCACGCTGACGGCTGCCGCCGCCACCCCGGCTGCGCGCGTATCCTACAGCCTGGGCGCCACCAACTTCAGTGGCCAGAGCAACTACGATGCCATGAGCATGGCCTGGAATCTCAAGGGCTCACTGGAACGCGACGTGGACGTGGAAGACCTCACCAAGGAAGGCGTGATGAGCTCCGGCGACATTGCCTGGGCCGGCCTCATGAGCAACTACTTCCTCTCCGCCGTGCTGCCCGAGTCCGGACAGAACTGCGTCTTCAAAGGCCGCATCACCGAAGGCGGCGTGTGGCGCGCGGCCGTGGAACTTCAGGATATCGCCCTGAACGCCGGTCAGCCCACCGAGCTCTCCACCTCCTGGTGGCTCGGCCCCAAGAGCCGCGACCTGCTCGACGCCGCCCCCAATGATCTCAAGTCCTCCGTGGACATGGGTATCTTCTCCTTCCTTGCCGTACCTCTGCTCAAGCTCCTCACCTGGTTTGAAGGCTTCCTCGGCAACTGGGGGCTTGCCATTATTCTTCTGACCATCCTCATCAAGATCGTCTTCTGGCCGCTGTCGCGCAAGAGCTTCAAATCCATGGAACAGATGAAGAAGCTCCAGCCCCGCATGAAACAGCTTCAGGAAAAATACAAGAACGACAAGGAAGCGCTGAGCCGCGAGATGATGCAACTTTACAAGACCTACGGGGTGAACCCCATGGGAGGCTGCCTGCCCATCCTCATTCAGCTGCCTGTGTTCGTCGCCCTGTATCAGGCTCTTTTGAACTGCATTGAACTGCGCCACGCCTCTTTCATCACCTACCTGCCCGGCACCGACCTGCTCTGGCTGGCCGACCTTTCCGTGAAGGACCCGTTCTACATTACCCCGCTCGTCATGGGCGCGACCATGTTCCTCCAGCAGTGGCTCAGCCCCGCCATGGGCGACCCGCAGCAGCGCAAAATCATGATGATCATGCCCGTGGTTTTCACCGTCATGTTCATCAATTTCCCCTCCGGCCTCGTGCTGTACTGGCTCTGCAACAACATTCTGTCCATCATCCAGCAGTCCTGGACCCTGCATAAAACCAAGTAGCAGGGGATAGACATGAGTGAATCCAAAGAGTTTCTGGGGAAAACCCTGGATGCCGCCATCGCGGAGGCCTGTGCCTTCTACGATGTCCCCAGGGAAAAGCTGGAAATAGAAATCATCGAAGACGCAAAAACGGGCATCTTCGGCATCGTGGGCGCGCGCAAGGCAAAAATCCGGGCGCGTCTCGCCACGCTGCCCGACTTCATGCAGAATCCCGCCGCGCAGCCGGAAAAAACGGAAAAGCAGGAGGGACGCCGACGCCGCAACGAACGCCGCAAGGAAAAGGCCGAAGCGGCTGAAGCTCCGAAGGAAGAAGTGAAGGAAAGCAGTACGGAAGCGGAAAAGGAATCCGCTCCTGCGGCAAAGGCCCTGCCCATGCCGCGACCTTCGGCCGTGCCCGCCCTCAGCCCCGAGCCTTCCGCCGTGAAGGAAAATGCAGAGGATGGGGAAGCCAAAACGGAGGACTCCGCCGGAGATGCGCCCCGTACCCGTCAGTCTCGCCAATCCCGGCAAAACAAAGGAGCCTCCCGCAAGGAAGCCGCTCCCAAAAACGACGACGCCGATGCGCTGGAAAGCTCTCTGCCCCGTGTGCCCCTGGCGGAACTCGATCAGGAAAAACTTGCGGAAACTACGAAGAGCATCATCAGCAAGCTGGTAGCCCCGGTGCTTGATATTGCCCCTGAGGCTGTGGATCTTTCATTGGAAATCGGAGAAGACCGCATTCAGGTCTCCGTAAAAAGCGAAGACACCGGCCTTCTCATCGGACGCGACGGGCAGAACCTCGCTGCGGTGCAGTACCTGGCCTCACGCATGGTCACCCGTGCCATGAGCGCCCAGGTACGTTTGCAGGTGGATGCCGGAGATTATCATGTCCGGCAGGATTCCCGCCTCCAGGAGCTGGCTCTTTCCCTTGCGGAAAAGGTAAAGGCCACAGGCAAGATTCAGACTACAAGGCCGCTCAGCGCCTACCAGCGAAGAGTCATACATCTCGCCCTGCAGGACGACCCCGACGTGCAGACGCGCAGTTCCGGCGAAGGTGCGCTCAAGCATGTTGTCATCCTGCGTCGTAAGGATTAATCTTTTCTCGCCCGGCAGACGTCCTCTGCCGGGCGGTTTCGTCTCTCCGGGGCCCGCGTCCGCCTCTTTCCCAAGGCACGAACAGATCCACACGAGGCGGCCTTTCGCTCCGGCATGTCGCTGCCGTCCCTTTCAGGAAAAGGGGAATCCCAGCTTATAAGGAGTTTTTAATGAACAAGCCCGGCATCGGTCTCGCCCCCGAAGGTGTACCCATCATCGGACTGCTGACCGTCGTTTCCCTCTGCTTCGCCATTCTGGACTGGTGGCCCGCCGCCCTCGTCGCCCTCGTGGCGCTGTGGTTTTCCGTGCACTTCTTCCGCGACCCGGAGCGGGTCGTTCCGCAGGAGAAGGGCCTTGCCGTCAGCCCCGCCGACGGACGCATCATCCGCATAGAAAAGCGCACCGACCCCATGAACGGTGAAGAACGGCTGTGCATCTCCATTTTCATGAACATCTTCAGCGTGCATGTAAACCGTGCCCCTGTCTCCGGCACTGTGATCGGCATCCGCTACCTGCCCGGCAAATTCTTCAACGCCGCGTGGGACAAGGCCTCCACCGACAACGAACAGTGCCTGTGGCAGATGCGTGATGAGGAAGGTGCAACCTGGACTTTCGTACAGATCGCCGGGCTCATCGCCCGCCGCATCGTGCCCCATGCCGAACAGGGCGACGTGCTCCGGCGCGGACAGCGCTTCGGCATGATACGTTTCGGCTCCCGCGTTGACGTCTATCTGCCCTCCGACTATACTGCTGCGATCCGTATCGGCGAAAATGTGTTTGCCGGTCAGAGCGTTCTTGCCAAGAAGTCCGCTTCGGAAGAAGCGTAAGAGAGGCTCCCATGCGCGATCCCAACAAACCCGTGCCCCGCGGCGTGTATATTCTACCAAACCTTTTCACCACCGCCAGCCTCTTCGCCGGGTTCTTCAGCATCATCCTTGCCTTCAACCATCATTTCGACCAGGCGGCCTGGGCTATTCTCGTGGGTGCGGCCATGGACGGACTGGACGGAAAAGTGGCGCGTCTCACCGGTACGGCGAGCCAGTTCGGTATTGAATACGATTCCCTGGCCGATGATGTGACCTTCGGCGTGGCTCCCGGCATGCTGGCCTATGCCTGGCAACTGCATGAATTCGGCCGCCTCGGCCTTGCCGTGGCCTTCCTCTTCTGCGGCTGTGCCGCTCTGCGTCTCGCACGTTTCAACGTGGGTGTATCCACCACGTCCAAGCGCTTCTTCGTAGGGCTGCCCAGCCCGGCCTGTGCCTGCATGCTGGCCACGTTCGTGCTGTTCATGCCCTATTATCCCGAATTCCTCATGCCCGCACTGCCCGTGTTCACGCTGCTTCTTTCCATCATTGTGCCCCTGCTCATGGTCAGCCGCGTGCGCTACTTCTCCTTCAAGGAATTCGGCTTCATCAAGACCCATCCCTTCCAGACTATGGTGGCCACGCTCATCGTGCTCAGCATGGTCTTTTCCCTGCCGCGCCTGTTCTGCTTCCTCATACTCATAAGCTATGTCATCTCCGGCCCGGCCTATACCTTCCTCCTGCGCCGCAGAGGAAAAGCCCTTGACCCGGAAGCGGCCGACGCCGCCAAAGCGGCACAAAAAACCGTGAAGGTACAAGACTCTGTTCCTTCGGAAGAAAAGGCGGAATGACGCTGCTCCCCTTTTCACAAAAAAGCCGTCTGAAAAGACGGCTTTTTTGTGTCTGGGGAATCCCCTCTCCCCGCCCCCGGGGAAAAACGGCTCTGCCCTATACCGGTTCTTTGCGCCATGGACAATTTCACTATAACACTGTGAGTCTGATGCTTTTCTCAACTCCCGCCCGAGCTGAGTGTTATCCCTTTTCCGCACAACAGCAGTCCGATGCTCCACAAGGGAAGGCTCCCCCTCCCCGAAAAGACAGCTTTCCTGCTCTGAGGGGAGGAAGCCGGAATCACCTCAGAGAGCTTGGATTCTGCGTAAAACGCAGCCTTCTCTCCCGCGTACATTTTCCTCTGCACATGGATCGGGCTCGACCTGGTCTCTTTCCCTTCTTTCCCTGCCACATCAGAAGAAGACCGCCCTTCAGAAAGCAGGAAAAGGCATCCTGCACTTCTCCCTTTCAAAAAAACTTTCCTGGAGTCACAGGGCAGAACGGCCTCGCATACAGAGGCAGCCGCTCTGACGAGATCCGCCCGAGCCTCAGTCCTTCACGAAGAGGCACACGGAAAACGCAAGGCGACGCTTTCCCCTGATCTCAGGCATAAAGCGGCCCACCGTAGCCGATGGTTTCTCTTATGCGCCTGTAAGGCCCTCTTACCGGCGCGCCCTAACAGCACGGCCCGACCTCTGCATTTCTGTTGCCGACGGCCCGTAAACGGACTTCCTGCGCACGGAAGGCTCAACTGCTCTCCGAGTTCATCCTCGGCCGGTTGTTGCCTCATGTACTCAGATATCTTTGCCTTGTTTTTGCCTACCATATCCAGTAGCCACGCACCAGAATTCTCGATTGCGCTATCTGAATCTCAGCTTACAAAACTGCTCGTATATCATCAGGCTGCGCTTCCCTTTCAAATACCTGACGAACGACGACATACTTATCTTCGGCGATATTTCTCACAACATAGGGAGATGGCATCAGGACAACATTCCGCTTCAACTATACTTACACCTTTTCACTCACATAATTTTCGTAACATTTCTCCTATGGCCCTTTTCTTCTCGCCATAGAAAATCTGTCTGCGATATTTCGGAGCAAATACTATATGGTATTTACAGTTCCATTTCGTATGCGCTAAACTTTTTGCGTCACCCATTGAGACCTCATTTTGATTTGCTTAGGGCGCAGTTGCCGGACCGCACCCCTCTCTCAACAAGTCAAAAGGAGTTTTTATCACATACTTATAACTATAAGTTGTCGGCCCCCAGCCTAGCTGGGATTTTTCGTTTAACCAAAAAACCCCGGGGAATGATTCCCCGGGGCATTTTCAAAAAAGAGAAACAGTTACTTCTTCGCCATTTCTGCTTCAAGTCCGGAAGGTGTGCAATCTTTTTCTACAAAGTTGCAGAGCATGTAGTGCCCGTCCTTCTTGACGATCTTCAACCAGGCTATGGTCAGCAGCATGGTGGGCAGAGCCATGAGAGCACCGGAGAAGTTACCGAAGATTTTGGCCACGCCGAGGCCGCCGATAGAGAGCAGACCAAGGGCCAGGAGGGCCTGCACCAGAGCCCAGAAGGAACGGTGCCAGCGGGCCGGGTCGTCGTTGACGCCCATACGCGTAGTGGCCACGGAAGAGATGACGTAGCAGCCGGAGTCCACGGACGTAGCCAGGAAGATGGTGGAGAAGGCGCAGTAGACCAGCATGACGGCCTTACCGAAGGGCAGTGTGTCGAGCACGGCCATCATGGCGGCGGGGCCGCCGGAATTCTTGAGGATGCTCACAGCATCGAGAATACCGTGGTACTGGATGTACAGGGTATAGGAAGCGAATACGCCATGAATGAGATAGCCGCCGGTGCAGGTGCCCACAAGGCCCCAGGCAATGACTTCACGCACAGTGCGGCCGCGGGAGATACGGGCGATGAACAACCCCATGAAGGGACCGTAGCCAGCCCAGAACAGGGCATAGAAAATGGTCCAGTCGCGGGGGAAGGTGCTGTCGCTGAAAGGCGAAGTCCAGAAGTTCATGTTCCAGAAGTTGCCCACGAACTTGCCGAACGCGTTGGTAAAGATATCGAACAGGGCGGCGGTGGGGCCGCAGAGGGCACCATAGGCCACCATGCCGAGGGCGATGACTACGTTGATATCGGAGAGCACCTTGATGCCCTTGTTCAGGCCGGACCACACGGACCATGCGGCCACGCCGGCGCTCACGATGAGCACCACGATTTCCACAGTGAAGGAAGGTTTGATGCCGAAAATCTGCTCCAGAGCCGCTTCCACGGTGGGCAGGGAAATGCACATGGTCACGGCCGTGCAGAACAGCAGGCCGAGGATGAAGAATACGTCGCAGGCGCGGCCGATGAAGCCGTTGGTCTGCTTGCCGAGCACAACTTCCGAAGCCGCAGAAATACGCAGTACGGGCTTGCGGCGGATATGGAACAGATAAGCGATGGGCAGGGCGGTGATGAAGTAGGTGCACCAGGCATTGGGGCCCCAGTGCAGCAGCATGTAGGTAAGCGCCCAGTCAAAGGATGCCGTGCTCAGAGGTTCCGCGTACTGGGGCGGGGTGATGAGGTCCCACAGAGGTTCCACGATGGACCAGAACATCACCGCGCCGGCCACGCCGGAACAGAAGATCATGGCCACCCAGGAAGGCAGAGAATACTGGGGCTTTTCGCCAGGATCACCGAACTTGATATCGCCGTAGCGGCTGCACGCAAAATAGATGCACAGGACGATGAGCCCCACGGTGATCCACAGATACAAAGAACCGAACTTGATGCTGAACGGCGTGTAAATGGCCCCGATGAGCTCTTCCGAAGCCTTGGGGAAAAACAGCATAGGCAGGGCGATCAGCAGCACGCCGATCATAGCCGGCCAGAATATGCCTTTTTCCGGTCGGAGGTCGTTTTCCTGCTCGTGACTGGGGGTAGAAGTTGCCATGACTCTCTCCTCTCTCTCAAAGGTTTTCAGCAAAAGCTGCCTATAGTCTGGACATGGTTAAGCAAAGATTGTGCCAAAAAACTTTTTTAGATCTATCCTAGTAATATCATTATATTTATAAAATAATATAATGCCGGTTCCCACACTTTGCGACATTTCTTTCGCAAATTACGACATATTTGTCGTTATAATATAACATTCTGAAAATCATAATAATTTTTATATTTCACAGCCAATCGTGACATATTTGTCCTTTTTTTGCAAAGCTCCGGGGACAAGCTTGTGTCTTTTTCAGCGGAGCCGATGCTTCCCCGTCGCCGGGACAGCATGCCAACCTGTTCATTTTTTTGGAAATTATTTTTATTTTCCCAGATATCCCCGAATTTTTCACAGTCTTTGGCACGCTTTTTGAATTCTGAAAAAGCGGGAACGGCGTTCCCTCCCCAAGCACACGACCACTAAACTTTGCAAGGAGTTTTACATGTCGCCCAAAGCCAAAAGAGCCGCACTCATCGGTTATGACTGCCTTATCCCCAAACGCCTTGAAGCGATGCTCGCCCAGGGCGGCCTGGACAACTTCCGCAAATTCATGGCGGAAGGCAGCTTCATCCCCGAAGGGTACAACCTGCCCACCGTCACGCCGCCCTCCTGGGCCACCATCTGCACGGGCGCCTATCCCCGCACCCACGGCGTGGAAGACTACTACTATTATCACGAAGGCCGCAGCCTTGATTACAAGGAAACCTCCCAGGCCTTCGGTTCCGACATCCTGACCGCCCAGACCATCTGGGACGCGTGGGACAAGGAAGGCAAGAAGTGCATCGTGGTGAACTACCCCATGTCCTGGCCTTCCCACATGAAGAACGGCATCCTGGTCATGGGCCAGGGCCTTTCCCCGGCCGAAACCCGCTGGCCCCTGCACGGCAATGAACACAAGGAATTCCTTGCCTCGGAAAGCGTGATCTCCACCGACTACTATCCCATGGGCGTTCAGGGCCGCTTCGACGACGCCAAGGGCTGGAAGAACCTGCCCGACTGCGACGAGCCCCTAGAAATGGAAGTGAAGATGCACTTCAAGGAATCCATCGAGCCTCTCAAGGATCAGGTCTGGTACGGCCTCGCCTGGGAAAGCGGCGACGACGGTTTCGACACCTTCGCCCTCTGCCCTGAAAAGGACTACTCCAAGGCCTTCTTCACCATCAAGGTAGGCCAGTGGAGCGAACCCGTGCAGCACGACTTCACCATCGCCGCCGACGGCCGCACTGAAAAGGGTGTGTTCCGCTGCAAGCTGATGCAGCTTTCCGACGACGCTGAAGAATTCAAGCTCTATGTCTCCGGCATCGCGGGCCGCATCGGCTTCATCTCTCCCGCCTCCGCCGCCGACCAGATCGACCTTTCCAAGCAGATCACGGCTAACGATATCGGCCTGGTGGCCTATCTGCACGGTATCATCGACACCGACACCGTGTGCGAGCTTGTGGAATTCCACAGCGCCTGGCTCTGGAACACCGTGAAGTGCCTGCTCACCGCCAATCCCGACTGGGATCTGTTCTACATGCACTCCCATCCCATCGACTGGTTCTACCACGGCTGGCTGAGCGAACTCGACAGCAAGGATCCTGAAGTACGCGCCCGCGCCGAAAAGATGGAACGCCACATCTACACCGTGGAAGACCGCCTGCTCGGCAACCTCATGGACCTCATGGGAGAAGAAACCCTCATGTGCGTGTGTTCCGACCACGGGGCCACCCCCATGGGTCCCATCCTCAACACCGCCCACGCCCTGAAGGAAGCCGGCCTGTGCTCCTACGAGCCCAAGAAGTCGGAAAACTACTGGGATATCTATGAGGAGACCGAAGGCTTCAACTACGTTCTCGACGTCACCAAGTCCCTCGCCGTGCCTCAGCGCTACATGTTCGTGTATGTGAACCTGAAGGGCAAATACCCCGGCGGTATCGTGGAACCGGAAGACTATGAAAACGTGCGCGACCGCATCATCAATGCCCTGCTCGACTACAAGCATCCCGAAACCGGCGAACGCCCCGTGCTGCTCGCCGTGCGCAAGGAAGATGCCCAGGTCTTCGGCATGGGCGGCGCTCAGGCCGGCGACGTGGTCTATGTGCTCAAGCCCGAATACATGGCTGAACACGGCTACGGCCTGCCCACCGGCGAATCCGGCTGCGGCAGCCTGAAGAACCTGCTCATGTTCCGCGGTCCCAACATCAAGAAGGGCTACCGCTACCCCCGTCCCCGCTGGCTGGCCGATATCGTGCCCACCCTCTGCTATATCACCGGCAATCCCGTTCCTGCCGATGCCGAGGGCGCACCCATCTACCAGATCATGGAAGATCCGAACCTCGTCAAGTAAATGCGCCTTTGCCGGGAGGTTTCCCCTCCCGGCTTTCTCCGGACACAACGGCATACGCCGCAACCATATTTGAAGGAATACCGTCATGGCTGAAAAGAAAGCAATCCTCGTGCTCAATGCTTCCGCCGACTCTCTGAAGAAAGCCGCCCTGCTCCCCAACGCCGACTGCGCCGGCCTTGCTGAAGCCGCCGAAGCCCTCGGCGCGGTAAAGACCGATGCCGAAGGCATCGCCGCCGCCCTTGAAGCTTCCGCGGAAACCGTGCTCGTCATGGCTGAAGGCGACGCCGCCCTCGCCGCCGCTGTGGAAGCCGCCGATCGCCGCACTCTCATCGTGGCGGCCAATGCCTCCGGCGCCGCCTTCCAGGGCCTCGCCATCAACGGCAAGATCGGCAACGTGGAACGTGCCGTCACCGCTCAGGATATCGCCGTCACCATCGCCACTATCGCCGACCTGCCCATTTCCGAAAGCTGCACCGGCGCCATCATCTACCAGGTGATGAAGAACCCCAACCTGAAGCTCGATGAAATCAAGAAGCTCAAGGAAGCCATTGCCCGCATGGAATCCGTGATCCAGCGCGACAACCGTGAACCCTGGGACAAGCACGACTGCGCCTAATCACAAGGCTTTTCCTCTCTCCGGCGCCCGGAGCACGCGCCGCGTACTTCCGGGCGCTTTTCTTTCATCTTCAGCCCATCACACAAGGAAACAGCCATGCAGCTTACCGTCGCCTACCACAGAAACGGGGATGTTCATACCATTGAAACCGGTGGCGCAGCCCTCGGCAACATCGTCATCGACAACACCAATGTGCCCGCCGATCAGCGCGGCGGCACGGCCAAGCAGCTTCTCGGCTCTGCTGCCCTGTACTGCTATGCCGCAGCCCTCAACGCCGCTATGGAAGCCAGAGGCCTCAAGTACAACAGCCTCGACCTTACCGCCCTCATGGACGTGGACGCCAATGAAAAAGGCCAGAGCCGCGTGCTGAAGATCACCATCACCGCCAATGTGGGCATTGACGAGGAAGACCTCGACCTCTTCGACCGCGTGGCCCGCGTCATGAAAAACGGATGCCTGGTCACCGGATCCCTGCACGACGGCATTGAAATGGAGTACAAGCTCAACCCCGTCTGTGAAGACGACTAGCCTTCCCTGAAAAAAAGCGCTTTTCTTATGCCGCGCCCATCCTCTGCCGCCGCGCCGTGGCCGGTTTCTTCCTTCGGCAGCGCGCCCCTCGGGATCGGTGCGGCAAACCTGTAAAAAAAGGCTGTTTCCATGCGTATTACTGTCATAGGCGCAGGCCCCGGCGGCTACACGGCCGCCTTCGACGCCGCAAAACGCGGCGCGGAAGTCACCCTCGTGGAATCCCGGTGGCTCGGCGGAACGTGCCTCAACTGCGGCTGCATCCCCACCAAGACACTGAAATCCTCGGCGGAAGCCCTGGAAACCGTTCATCGCGCAAAGGAGTTCGGTATCCTTTGCGAAGGCGAGCCTTCCGTGGACATGCCCTCCGTCATCGCCAGAAAGCGCAAGGTATCCGAAACCCTGCGCGGGGGCCTCGAAAAAACCTGCCGGAAGCTCAAGGTGAAAGTCGTCATGGGCCGCGGCCGCGTGGTGAGCGCAAATCTCGTGCAGGCCACCCTTGCCGACGGTACGGTGCAGGATATCGAAGGCGACAGAGTCATCATCGCCACCGGCTCCAACGTGCTGAACCTCCCCTCCCTTCCCGTGGACGGCAAGTACATCCTTTCCAGCAACGAAGCGCTGGAGCTTGAGCATGTGCCTGCGAGCCTCATCATCGTGGGCGGCGGCGTGGTCGGCACGGAGCTGGCCTTCATCTTCCGCGCCTTCGGCAGCGAAGTAACCATTGTGGAAGGCCAGAACCGCCTCCTGCCCGTGCCCTCCGTGGATGAGGAAATGAGCAGGCTTCTTCTTCGCGAAGCCAAGAAGAAGGGCATCAAGGTGGAGCTCTGCCGCACTGTGAACTCGACGAAGGTGGAAGGCGGCAAGGTCTATGCCGACCTCGGCCCCTCGCCCTTCCTCGCGCCCGAGCTTGTGCCCGCCTCGGCCAAAAAGCCCGCCACCCTTGAGGCCGACTGCATCTTCATGACTATAGGCCGCGTGCCAGTCACCGACGGCCTCGGCCTTGCGGAAGCGGGGATTGCCACGGACAAACGCGGTTACATCACCGTGAACGATTACCTCGAAACTTCGGCGCCCGGCATCTACGCCATAGGCGATATTCTCGGCCCGGCGCGCATCATGCTCGCGCACATGGCTTCGGCCGAAGCCCATGCGGCCGTGGCCAACATCTTCGGAGCAAGCGAAAAGCCGAACTACGACGTGGTGCCCTCCGGCATCTTCAGTTCCCCGGAAATCGGCGACGTGGGCCTCACCGAAGCCCAGGCCCGGGACAAGGGCTTCGACGTGGCCACCTCGGAATTCCAGTTCCGCGAGCTCGGCAAGGCGCAGGCCATGGGCGAGCTGCCCGGCGTGTTCAAACTCGTGGCCGACAAGGCGAGCGGAAAGCTCCTCGGCGCGCACTTTGCCGGAGCCCATGCCACCGACCTCATCGCCGAGTGCGCCCTCGCCCTTGAGATGGGCGCAAAGGTCGCCGACATAGCCCGCACCATCCACGCCCACCCCACCCTGGCCGAAGGCGTGATGGAAGCTGCCGCAGGTATCGCGGAATAACAAAAAAACAAGGAGAACTCCCATGGCCAAGACCGTTGCGGAACTCAGCCTCCCCGCGAACCTCAAGTACACCGACGAACATATCTGGGCCCGCGTGGAAGGCGATGAAATCGTCGTCGGTGTGAGCGACTACGCTCAGGACCAGCTCGGCGAAGTGGTCTATGTCGACCTTCCCTCCGAAGGCGACAGCTTCGGCGCGGGCGATGAATTCGGCGAAGTGGAATCCATCAAGTCCGTGAACAAGCTCTTCATGCCCGTCTCCGGCGAAGTCACCGCCGTGAACGGCGAGCTGGCCGACACTCCCACCCTGCTCAACGCCTCCTGCTATGAAAAGGGCTGGCTCATCCGTGTGAAGCCTGAAGACATGGCCGCCGTGGACGCCCTCATGTCCGCCGACGCCTACAAGGCCTCCCTGTAAGCCTTTCCCCGCATGATAAGGGCCGCCTTTTCCGGAAAAGGCGGCCCTTATCGCGGAAAATCCGCGCTCGAAAGAGAGGAGAGAAAGACTTCAGGACAAAGGGGCTTCCTTTTCCTGCGGGCCTCTTCCTCCAAGGCCGAGACGCTTCATCTTCCTCTGAAGGGTGCGCAGGTTGAGTCCCAGGCGCCTTGCAGCCTCGCCTCTATGCCATCGGCAGGCTTCCAGTGTTTTGCGGATAAGCTTTTCTTCAAGCTGAAGCGTGGCCTCTTCCAAAGTGATGCCTTCCTCAGGCTCAGCCGGCATAAGGGAAGATGCCGCTCGGGCGGCCTCCCCCAAAGAATCCAGCGCAGCTTCGCCGAAGGCGGCATAACGGTCGAGGAAGTTATAAAGCTCGCGGATATTGCCCGGCCACGGGTAACGCTCCATGGCAAGGCGGACATTGAGCGGAATATCCACATGCGCCCCCCGTCGCTCCTGCCAGGCGGCCGTAAGCAGGGGAAGATCTCCCAACCTCTCTCTGAGAGGAGGAAGCGTAATGGCAAGAACATGCACGCGATAATAGAAATCTGCGCGCATTTTCTTTTCCTTCACCATTTTCCTGAGATCCTGATTGGTGGCGGCCACCAGGCGGAACGACGAGGTTTTCGGCGTATGACTGCCCACGGGAGTGTACATCTTGTTTTCCAGCGTGCGCAGAAGCTTCACCTGAAGATGCAGGGGAAGCTCGCCGATTTCATCCAGAAAAAGCGTGCCTCCGTCCGCTGCGGCAATATATCCTTCCTTATTGCCCGTCGCGCCGGTAAAGGCTCCCTTGGTATGCCCGAAAAACTCACTCTCCATGAGTGTTTCAGGAATGGCTCCGCAGTTCACGGGCACATAGGGGCCCTTTTTCCCGCTCAAGGCATGGATAGCCCGCGCCGCAACATCCTTGCCCGCACCCGTTTCCCCATAAATGATGACGTTGGTATCGGTTTCCGCCGCTTTCAGGATGAGTTCGTACACGCGGCGCATGCTCTCACTTTGCCCCACAAGATTGCCGAGGCCGAACAGGTTGGAAGAGGAGGCACGGAACTGCCTGTTTTCCTCCCGGAGGCTCAGCTCCATGAGCTTCTGCTCGCTCACGTCCATAATGAGGCCTTCGAGATACCACAAGCCGTCGTCCGGTCCGTAGACACCCTCCCCCTGATCCCACACCCATTTCGTCACATTTCCGGGCAAAAGCAACCGGTACATGACCTGATACGGTTCATGGGCCAGCACCCTGTCGTAAATTTCCTGGCGCTGTCTCTGCAGATCATCCGGGTGCGTCATGCGCTCAATGACGTTCTGGTTCTGTCCGAGCATAATATGCGCAGCGATGCCCACAAGACGCTCGCTCCCCTCGCTGACGAATTCCAGCACATATTCAAAATGCTGCCCTCCGTCGCTTTCCACCACCTTTTCCGCCCGGCAACGGTATACCATGCCGGGAATATGCGTCAGAAGGCGATAATAGCTCTCTTCCACAGTGGGGGCGAAATACGGCTGCTCCATCATGCTCTTCTCCTCTGCGGCCCAGAGTTTACTAAAGGGCATATTCCGATATTCATGGGATTATCTTCGGTTCTAAGCCGCCATGAGCGGAGCGTCAAGCCGGAGAGGTTTCCCGGCCCGTCCCCTGCACACGCTGCCTCTGGAAAAAAAAGCATAAAAGAGTTATGAACTTCAAGGGTGCAGGCCATGTTTCCCCTGTACCTTCGCCCCGTTCCGGAAGGATTCCCCATGCCGCGTAAACAGCAATACTCCATCGGTGAACTGAGTCAACTTTGCAACGTATCGAAAAAGGCCCTGCGTTTCTACGACAAGATCGGCCTTATCTCCTCGCTGCGCCATGACTACAACAATTACCGGATGTATACGCACGATGAACTTCTTCTCGTTCCGGTACTCAAATATTACAAGCAGATGGGCTTCAAGCTCGATGAAATGCGCAGGTTCATCTCCGGCCGGAACGGCAATGTATACAGCGCCCTGCGCGCCGCCTTCGAGCAAAAACTCGACGAGCTGCATAAAGCGCAGATAGAACTCCGTCGCTGTGAGGAGTCCGTGCGTGACTGGCAGGACCTCATCAGGGAAGCGGAAACCGTTATTGCCGAAAATGTGCACGAGGTATCCGTCAAATATGTGGAAAACGTAAAGCTTCTTTTTCAGGAGCAGCCCTTTGACGGTGATATCAAATCTGCAATCATCAACCTCAACTTCATGAACTATGTGGAAAAGACGAACAACGCCATAACCGGGCCCGTGTATATCCACTTTTCCAGCATGAAGGACAGATTGGAGGGCAAGGCGCAGACCATACGCATCATGCAGCGTGTGCTTGAACCTGGAGGAGGTGGCGGTCGTGTTGATTTCGGCGGCTGCATGATGGCCTCATGTTACCATGTCGGCCCGCAGGAAAGCATAAAGGAAACCTACGAGCGCTGCCTTACCTGGATACGTCGCCACGGCTACGCCATGGGCGAAGACTGCTATGAACGCTATGTCACCGATTACTGGACCACCAGCAACAGCGATTGCCATGTCACGGAGCTTATGGTGAAAGTGGTGCGCATCATGCCCGAAAGGCATGGGGAAGAAAAAGCACA
>NZ_DYZA01000145.1 GCF_020741395.1 Mailhella massiliensis
GGGCTTCGGCCCGGAAAATCTGGCATGCGCCGCCGTTTTTGTGGTGAAGCTCGCCTCCGACACCGTCATCGGCATCGCCGACGGCATCGAGGACAGGGAACGCAACATAAGGACACGTCTCGCCGACTACCGGAGCCGCCTGCGTGAATCCCTCTCCCTCTACGCCAGGCTTGAGGAGCTCTTCCCAGAAAAGAATGTGCCCGCCCTTCTGGCCCGACCCGACGCCCTGCCGAGAACCCTGAAGTCCATAGAACCACGCCTGTGGCTCGATATGGTCATCAACGCTCTCGACCTCATGTATTTCTGGTACTATCAGCCCCGGGCCAACTACGCCTTCCGCATTTCCCTCCAGCGCTTCTCGCGCAGCGAACGGGTGGTGCTTCTGCGCATGCAGCAAATCCTCATGCTGGAGCGCGAGGTGAGCCAGCTTCTGGTCAACGGCCTTGTGGGCCGCAACTTCGCCGCGCCCCTTTCCTTCTACCTGGCCCGCAACGAGGAATACCTGCATAAAATGAAGGAAGCCTGCCTGCCTGAAGAACAGAAAAAGACAAGGCAGGCTTGAAAACCGCCCGGCAGGCGTCCCCGGAACATCCCGGCTTCTTCCGGCTCTTCGGCGCAGCCGGCTGCCATACGCTGAAAAAGGCCGGGACTGCCTCCCTACCAGTTCTCAAGGCCGCCCGTCGCGGCAAGGGCCATGTAGAGCACGATGCCCACCGAGGTGGAAAGATTGAGGCTGCGGATGCAGTTTTTGATGGGGATGCGTACATGCGCCCCGGCCATTTCCTGTACCTCAAGGGGCAGCCCGCAGGATTCCGGGCCGAAAAGCAGGCTGTCGCAGGCCGTGAAGGCAAAATGCTGCACAGGCTCCCCGCGCCTTGCGCTGGTGGAGACAAGGCGCCTGCCCGCGCCGTCCGCCATGAGATACTCCTCCAGAGAAGGCCATACGCTCACCTCCGCATACGGCCAGTAATCCAGCCCGGCCCTGCGCAGGTGCCTGTCGTCGATGGAAAAGCCCAGAGGCTCGATAAGGTGCAGCCTTGTGCCCGTGCCCGCGCAAAGGCGGGCGATATTGCCGGTATTCGGCGGTATTTCCGGGTGATAGAGAACAATATGCAGCATGATTTCATCCCCCCGGCCGGAAACGTCCGCTCCAGGGCAAAAAAAGAAAACGCCCGAGCAGACGCACGGACGAAGAAAAAGACGGCAGAACCCATATCCTGCCGAAGCACAAGGAGTATGAAGGGGCGGCCTGCCGCCCCACACATCAATGGTGCTTGTTGGGGGAGGTCTTCTTAATATAGGTAAGGGCGCAGACGACGGAAACAATGCCTATGAAGAAGAAAAGGAAATCCATGACGCTCTCCTGAGCTTGATGCGGTTTATCTTTGCCGTAAACCGCCCTGATGAATACGGGGCTGCTTCCATACCGGACGCCGGGAGCACACGCTTTCCCCTGCGCGGGGCACGTGCCCTCCGCAGAAAAGGCCCGCATGAGGGTACTACTTTATGGAGTATACCTTCAACATGTCCTTTGTGCAAGAGGGGCGCGGCAAGCCCGGCTTCTGTCCTCCCGGGCTCTGCATGGCCGCGCCGTTGCGGGGAGGCGCTTCCTGGGCTATCATGGCGTGGATTCACCCACCTTCTTCGGGGCATGCCGCAGGCTCGAACCTGTTCTCTGCGGGAAACGCGACAAACAGCGTCCGCAGGGCGGCACAGCTCAGGGAACACACCATGATCCGCGCAGACCTTCATACCCACACCAACCATTCCCACGCCCGCGACAGCGTACGGCAGATGTTCGAAGCCGGGCAGGCAAAGGGCCTTCTCGTACAGGGTTTTTCCGAACATTCCCCGCGCCCTCGGGGCTACGATTATCCCAGCGAATACCGCGACCACCTCGCCGCCACCTTCAAGGATTACCTTGCCGAGGTGGAAGAGCTCAAAAAGGAGCAGGAGCCTCTGGGCGTCACCGTGCTTCTCGGCCTGGAAGTGGACTGGCTGGAAGAGGAAGTCCCCTTCATCCGCGACATGATCGCCTCCCATCCCTACGACTATCTCATCGCGGGCATCCATTTTCTGGGCCGCTGGGGCTTCGACGCCTCGGCCTGCGACTGGGAAAAACTCGGCCGGGAGGAGCGCTTCCACCTCTATTCGCGCTACTACCGCACCATGAAGGCCATGGCCGAAACGCGCCTTTTCCATATCGTGGCGCACCCGGACCTCATCAAGATCTTTTCCGTGGACGATTTCCGCCGCTGGCTCGCCCTGTCCGCCAGCATGGACCTTGTGGGCGACGCGCTCACCGCCGTGCGCGATGCGGGCATGGCCATGGAGATTTCCTCCGCCGGCCTGCGCAAGCCATGC
Organism: Mailhella massiliensis; assembly: GCF_020741395.1. GTDB lineage: Bacteria > Desulfobacterota > Desulfovibrionia > Desulfovibrionales > Desulfovibrionaceae > Mailhella > Mailhella massiliensis_A. The sequence continues at coordinate 2,365 of NZ_DYZA01000145.1, forward strand.
CACGAAATCTATCCCGGCCCGGAAATCCTGCATCTCGCCTGGCAGATAGGCCTGCCCATCACCTTCGCTTCCGACAGCCACAGCACCGAACAGGTGGCCTGGAGCTTCGATACGCTGGCCCGCTATGCCGCTTCCAAAGGCTGGAAGGAAAGCCTCGTGTTCCGGCGCGGGGAAGTCTTCCCCATGCCCTTCACGGCAGACTGAAAGCCGAAGCCCCTTCCCCTCCCGCAGGCAGTACCCCTCACAGAAGGCCTCCGGGAGGGGGAGGCTTCTGTAACGGCCGCTTGACCGCTCATGCGGTGCGTTGCACAAGACTGCCGCGCGGGCCTTCGCCCCGGCAGGCACGCCTCATCCACGGCCTCTTTCGCCCCGCGCAGGAAAAATTCCGCCGAGGCCTTCCCTCTGCCGGAAAAAGAGAAAACTTCCCCGAAAAAAACGCAGCTCCGGCGTCTGTATATCGCCCACGCATCCCCTCCCCGAAATGCTCAGCCCTGAAGGCCTTTGCGGCAGAGCCGGGATCCTACGGCTCCCTGCGGTGCCGGGCCGGGGGTACACGAAAAAGAAAGCAGATCGCAAAAAAGACGGCAGAAGCGCATGCTTCATGCGGAGCATAATGTCCCCTTCCCGAAAAAACTGCACAGGATGCCGGAAACGCCCCTTCCGGCTCGGCACTCCTGCGGAGAAAAGGAAAAGAGGGGCCGCATTCCCCCCCCGTCCGGCCCCGGCAGTCTGCAATACTTTGCAAGCTTTCCGCCCTTGGCAGCGGAGGAAAGCGTGATTATTCTCTCCTCCATGGCCACTTTGCCAGTCAACATCAGGAGCGATTATGACCAGCCAGATTAAAACCCTACTGCTCATGGCCGGCCTTTCCGCCGTACTCATCGTCATGGGCAGCGCCCTCGGCGGGCGACAGGGCATACTCATTGCCCTTGTGTTCGCCGTCGTCATGAACATCGGAAGCTTCTGGTTTTCCGATAAAATCGTGCTGTCCATGTACCGCGCGCAGGAACTTGCCCCGGAAGACGCACCCATGGTGCACGGCATGGTGGAAGAGCTTGCGCACAGGGCGGGCGTGCCCAAGCCCAAACTCTACATAGTACCGCAGGAGGCCCCCAACGCCTTCGCCACGGGGCGCGACCCGGAACACGGCGTCATAGCCGTGACGGAAGGCATCATGCGCCTGTTGCCGCCGGAACAGCTGCGCGGCGTGCTGGCCCATGAAATGGCCCACATCGCTCACCGCGACATTCTCATCCAGACCGTGGCGGGGGTGCTCGCCTCCGCAATTACGGCTATTGCCAACATGCTCCAGTTCAGCATGATCTTCGGCGGCTCGCGCGACGAGGAAGGAAACAGCAATCCCCTTGCGGCCATTGCCATGATGATACTCGGCCCCCTGGCCGCCGCCCTCATTCAAATGGCCATTTCCAGGCGCCGCGAATACATGGCCGACGCCGCCGGAGCTTCCTACTGCGCCGACCCCATGGCCCTTGCCGGGGCGCTGAACAACCTCGACGCCTACAGCCGCCACATCACCATGCAGGCCAACCCGGCCACGGAGAACATGTTCATCGTATCCCCTCTCACCGGGGATTCCCTGCGCCGCATGTTCAGCACGCATCCGCCCATGGAGGAACGCATCGCCAATCTTCAGGAAATGGCCCGCACCGGCCGTTATCCGGGCTGATTGCAGCAAGCTGAAATTTCCGGGCAATCCCCCCGAAAACGGCGCTCCGCCGCTCCGGGCGGGGCCGACGCATGCGTCGGTCCCGCCCTTTTTGCGCAGGGCACACTTTCACCTTGCTTTTCCCCCGGCTTTACGCCACCCTTGCAGCCATACCCCGGATGATATTTCCCCGCACAGGACATGCCATGATGATTCCCCTTTTCTCCGCGCCTCACAATTTCGCAAGGCGCGCCCTGGAAGAACTTTTCCCCGTCCTTGATCTCGTCATGCCCATGACGGGCCAGCAGCGGCGCGACCTGCCCCTTGCCTGCCGCGACCTTTCCGCCCTGCTTACCACGGAACGCGACGGCCTTGCCCGCCCCTACTGGACCTCGCCGAGGCTCACCTCCGCGTATCTGCGCTATTTTCTGCCTTGGAACCTCGTCCGCCTCTCGGCGCTTCTGCCCGGGCTCGACTTCGGGAATATTCCGGAAGAGCCGCTCATCCTCGATATGGGAAGCGGCCCGCTCACCCTGCCGCTCGCGCTGTGGATATCCCGGCCGGACCTGCGCTCCCGCCCCGTGACTCTCGTAGCGAGCGACACCACGCCCCATATTCTTGAACTCGGGCGGGAAATCTTCGAACACATGCGCGAAAGACTCGACAACGAAAGCCCCTGGACCATACGCACCATGCGCGCCCCGGTCGCCCTTGCGCCGCGCCGCCTGTATGCAAAGCCCGGCGCGCTGTGGCTGGCCAGTATGGGCAATGTACTCAACGAAATGGAGGAGCGCCGCGCCAAACCCGGGCACAGAATGGGAGAGCGCATGCGCGAGCTTCTGGAAAGCACCTGGGACATGCTCGGCGAAGGCGGGCTCATCCTTGCCGTGGAGCCGGGCACACGCCAGGGCGGCCGCCTCATCGCACATCTTCGCAAAAGCGCCCTGGGCGGCGTGGAAGAGGAGTCGGAATTCGACGACCTCACCGCCTTTGCCCTGCGCGAGGAACAGGCCGGAAAACGATTTTTCCCCGATGATGAAGGTGTGGATGAGGAGGACGGCGACGATTTCGGTCTGCCCCCGCTCTTCACCCCCCTTGCCCCCTGCCCTCATGCGGGCCGCTGCCCCATGCTCGACCGGCGCTCCACGGCATGGTGCCATGTGAACGCTCCCGCCGAAGGCGCGCCCGAAGCTCTGCGCACCCTTTCCGCAAAGGCCGGGCTGGATAAAGATTCCATAAGCCTGTCCTTCCTTGCTCTCAGAAAGCTGGAAGAAGGCGAACTGCCCCCCGAAGCGCCGCGCCCCAAGGCCGGGCCTGTACGGGCCCGCATCGTTTCCGACGCCTTCGTCGTACCCGGATATCCGGGCCGCGCCCGCTATGCCTGCACAAACCTCGGGCTCGCCCTCATTCCCGCTTCCTCCCACCTGCCCCCCGGCGCGCTCTGCTCCTGCCTGCCCACAAGGGAACGCGACATGAAATCCCGCGCCGCCATACTCCGGCTGGAAGACGACGCGCCGCATAACATCTCCTTCAGGGAACATCCGCGCGCAGAAGGAAGGCGGGAAGGCGACGCGCCCCGGAAAAAAGGAGGGGAAGAACGGCGGCCTTTCCCTCAAAAGCGCGAAGGATCCCCCTTCCCCCGGCGGGAACAGGCACGGAGGGAGCGCGGACACGGCCGCTTCCCGGAAAAATCCGGCGCATCCCGCAGGCCTGAAGGCTCCCGCGGGCCTTCCCGGGGAGGAAAAAAGCCCGGAAAATGATGCCGCACACCCCTTCCCCGGCAATTTTTTACAAAACAAAAGCCGTTGCCTCTGGCTTTTTTTCGTGAAAAGAGCATACTTTTTTCACCCGGACAGCAACGGGCCACTCTCGTAAGGAGCTCTCCCATGAATTCTTCCATCGCCATCATAGCCGCTATTGCCGTCATTGCCGTCATCGCGGTTCTTTTTCTGAAAAAAAAGAACACCCCCGTACAGAAAGAGGAAAAGTCCGGGGAAACGGGTTCCCAGGGCGATCCCGAATTGTACGCCCTCGGGATGAACCCCATCTCGCCAAAGCCCATCATGTACGCCCTCACCACCTGCCAGCACTGCAAGAACACCAGGAAATTCCTCGACGCCAACAATGTCGACTACACCGTCATTTATCTGGACGAGTATTCCGGCTCGCAGCGTTCCGATCTCATGGAAAAAGTGCGTACCTACAATCCCCGCGGAACCTTTCCCACCATTCTCGTGCCCGGCGGGAAGGTGATTGTCGGGTTCCGCAAACAGCTCATGCAGGAGGCACTGTTTCATGACGCCGGAACAACTGCTTGATTGCCTGGCAAAAAGCGCGGCAACAAAAGGATACTATCTTCACGCCGACCGTGAGCACTGCCTCGGCACGGCGGAAAGCCTGCTCGCCAACAAGGAACGATATGGCTACATGTGCTGCCCGTGCCGTCTGGCCTGCGCCGACAAGCAGCAGGACAGCGATATCATCTGCCCCTGCGTGTACCGCGACGACGACATAGCCGAATACGGAGCCTGCTTCTGCTCCTTCTATGTTTCAGGAGAGCACAAGGACGACCCTGACTTCTTCCCCGACGTGGAAGAACGCCGGGACCCCTCGCGCGGCCTGTAATAACAGCAAAAATCCTTGCCCGACCTTGCGGCGCATGCCATACTTTTCCAAACGAAGAAAAAGGAGCCGGTTATGCGCCGCATGTTCTTTTTTGCCGTCCTGACGGCCTTTCTTCTCTCCTTCCCCCATCCAGCGCCCGCCGAAAACGCGTCTGTGAAAAACATGCGCCTTCTCAAGGTGGTGGCTCTCGGCCGCCACGGCGTGCGCCCGCCCACGCAGTCGCCGGAGACTCTCGCCTCCTGGAGCGCGCGAAGCTGGCCCGACTGGGACACTCCCCCCGGATATCTCACTGCACGAGGCGCGGCCCTCATCCGCGCGGAATGGGAAGGCCTGCGGGAAGAACTTGCCTTCAACGGCCTTCTACCCGCCGCGGAGTGCCCGGCAACCGGCAGCGTTTTCGTCTATGCCGACAACGAGGAACGTACCCTTGCCACGGCGCGCGCCCTTCTGGAAGGCCTGGCCCCGGGCTGCGGCATGGAAGTCTTCTCCCTTCCCGAGCGCCGCGACCCCGTGTTCCATCCTGTGAAAAGCGGCTTCATGCCTGCCCCGCAACTTTCCGCGCAGGAAAAAAACGAGCTTGTCCGAACTCTTTTTGCCGTGCACGCGGATGTGGAAAAAAGCGTGGCGGAGCTTTCCTCCCTGCTCGGCCCCTCCCCGGCAATGTGCATGCCCGGCCAGGCTTCCTGCACACTGGAGGAGCGGCCCACCAACCTGAACCTCCCCGAACCGGGTGCGCGGGCGGAGGTCTCCCTGAAAGGCGGCCTGGCCATGGCCTCCACCCTTGCGGAAATTCTGCTTCTGGAAAGTCTGGAATGGCCGGAAAAGGCGCAGATGATCCCGGCCGGGACGCCCGTTCTTCTGCCGCAGGGGCCGGGCACGCCGGTGGAACAAAAAGCAAGGGAGATCATCCTGGCCCCGCGTTCCGACATGCCCGGAACCGTGCCCCTGCCCCTGAGCCCGCGCTGGAAGGCCGTCCTCCCGGACGGGAAAGGGCCCGTCATGGTCAACCCGGCGACGGCTCTGCGCCTTCTGCCCGTACACACCAAAGTGCAGGGCGCCGTGCAGCGCTTCCCCGCCGTGGCAAAACAGGAAGGTCTGCCCCTGCTTTACCTCATGGCCGAAGCTCTTGCCGGTACTTCCCCCGTCAAGGCGGCCAACAAGGCGCAGCTTGTCGTCTTTTCCGGGCACGACACCAATATGGTCAATATCGCCGGCCTGCTCGGCCTGCACTGGGACAACGGCCCCTTCCCGAAAGACAGCACGCCCCCCGGTTCCCTGCTCGCGTTCAGCCTCTGGGAAACCCCGCAGGGCCGCATGGTGCAGGCATCCTTCCTGTGCCAGAGCCTGGCCGCCTTCCTGAGCACCGATCCGGCCGTCATGCGCGATGCCGACCTGCATCACGCACAGCTCATCCTGCCCGGTTCCCTTGCAGACAGCCCTGCGGGCCCTGCCCTGCCGCTGGAAGAATTCCTCGCCCTCGTGCGCGGCATGGCAGGAAGCGACCTGTCCGCAAGGCTCGCCGAGCTCTTTGCCGAAAAGGCAGGCTGAGATACCCGTGCCCTTTTTCCTGCGCCGCGTGCTCCCTCACCGGGGCGCGCGGCGCTTTTTCTAGGCTCTCCATACCTTCATGAAATCCGCCGGGGCCCCTCCTTCGTCAATATGCCGAAGAAGCGCGCTGCCGAACACGGCGGCATCGGGACGGAGAGGTTCCGGCAGGGCGGCGAGCTGCCCCGGGGAACGCAGGCCGAAGCCTAGGGCCGCAGGCAGGGAAAACACCTCGCGCACGCGGGAAAGCACCTCCGGCACTTCCGGGGGCAGATGGTCCCTTTCCCCCGTGGTGCCCATGACGGAAACTACATACACATAGCCTTCCGACACGTCGGCATAGAGCTTCATCCGCTCCTTCGGGGTGTTCGGCCCCACCAGCGGGATAAGGGCCAGGCCGCGCGCGGCGAAAAGCTCCCGTATGCCCGATGATTCATCATAGGGCAGGTCAGGCACGATGAAGCCGTGCACACCGGCCTCTTCTGCATCCCCGGCAAGCTTTTCCAGACCGTATTGCAGGAAGGGATTGGTGTAGCCCATGAGCACGAGGCCGGCCTTCAGCATGCCCCGCCGCGCCTTCAGTTCCTCAAGGACTCCCCTGAGCGTCACACCCTCCTTGAGGACTCGCTGCGAAGCCTCCTCCACCACCGGGCCGTCGGCCACGGGATCGGAAAAAGGTACTCCGATTTCCACAATGTCCGCCCCGTTCTCATCCAGCTCCCGGAGCACCTCCCAGAACCTTTCCCGCGAAGGAAAACCTGCGGTAACAAAGGGGATAAGCGCCGTGCGGCCCTGCGCGCGGGCATGGCGGATCTTCTCTTCCAGAATATGCATAATTTTCACCTCTACAGGCCCAGGGCCTTTTCCACGATATCCATGTCCTTGTCGCCGCGGCCGGAAAGATTGACCAGCACGCGGCTCTTCGGCGCAAATTCCTCCCGGTGCTCCAGCACATGGGCAAGGGCATGGGAAGATTCCAATGCAGGAAGTATGCCCTCCGTGCGGCAGAGCTTCTGGAAGGCGGCAAGAGCCTCGTGATCGTAGGCTACGGCATACTTCACGCGGCCCGTGGAAGCGAGGTAGGCGTGCTCCGGCCCCACGCCCGGGTAGTCCAGCCCGGCGGAGATGGAGCTTGAGGGCAGTATCTGCCCTTCGTCATCCTGAAGCAGCAAGGTGTATTCCCCGTGCAGCACGCCGGGGCGGCCGAGATTGACGGCCGCCGAATGGAGGCAGCGCGACTCGCCCGTGCCTCCGGCCTCCACGCCGATGAGGCGCACCGACGCATCCGGCACAAAGGGCGCGAACATGCCTATGGCATTGGAGCCCCCGCCCACGGCCGCCACCACGGCATCGGGAAGGCTCCCCGTCTTTTCCAGCATCTGCGCGCGGGCTTCACGGCCTATGACGCTCTGAAATTCCCGCACAAGGTCAGGGAAGGGATACGGCCCCGCCGCCGTGCCGAAGCAGTAATGCGTACTGCCCTGAAGGGATATCCATGCCCGCAGGGCGGCGTTGATGGCGTCTTTCAAGGTGCGGGAGCCGCTTTCCACGGCCACCACCTCCGCGCCCATGAGGCGCATCCTGCGCACATTGGCAGACTGCCGCTCCACGTCTTCAGCCCCCATGAACACCGTGCACGTCATGCCGAGCCTCGCCGCAGCCGCGGCCGTGGCCACGCCGTGCTGGCCTGCGCCCGTCTCCGCGATGAGGTTCGTCTTGCCCATGTAACGGGCAAGCAGCGCCTGGCCCAGGGTATTGTTGATCTTGTGGGCTCCGGTGTGCAGAAGATCCTCCCTCTTGAGCCAGAGCTCGAAGCCCAGCTCCTTTGAAAGCGAAGGACAGAACGTGAGCGGCGTCTCGCGCCCCGCATAGTCGTGCAGCAGGCCGCCGAGCTCCCGCTGAAACTCTTCCGAGGGCAGAATGGCGGCCATGGCCTCTTCCAGTTCCACAAGCGGCGGCATGAGCAGCTCCGGCACGAAGCGGCCGCCGAATTCGCCGAAATATCCTTTCTTCACCGTATTTCCCCTTCCGGCCCGCGCCTGTTGCAGGTCGTGCAATGCCCCGTGTCCTGAAAACTCCCGCCGTGGGACTGTTCCCAGCGCCGCACCGCGGCGACGGCACGCACCATGAGCGCTTCGTCCTTCACTCCGGGTGCGCTTTCCAGTTTTGAATTGAAATCAAGCCCGTCCGGCACGCAGAAGCCGAGGGCCCGCGCCGCGTTCTCCGGGCCGAGCCCGCCGGAAAGGAACCACGGGCGCGGGAAAGAAAGGCCGCGCAGGGCCTCCCAGTCCAGCTCCCGGCCGCTGCCCATACCCGCATCAAGCAGGTACATGCCGCATGTCCCGGCAAAGGCGGCGATATCCTCCTCAAGCTCTTTCCGCGAGGCGTACTTTGCGGGCCAGAGCACGCGGATGACGCTCTCTGCCGGAAAGGCGCGGGCAAAATCCGCGCTCTGGCCCCCGTGAAGCTGCACATAGTCCAAAGAGGCCGCGCGCACGATATCTTGTATCTCCTCCGCACTCTGATGCACGAACACGCCCACCCTTTTCATGCCGAAGGTCTCAAGGCGCGCCGCCTGAAGGGCCGTGACGTTGCGCGGGCTTTTTTCATGGAACACGAAGCCGCAGAACTCCACGCCGAGCGAAGCCGCTCTCTCTATGGCTCCCTGATCGCTCATGCCGCAGATCTTAATCCGCATCTTCCGCCTCCTGTGTGCCGAGAAGCGCGGCGAGAGCCTCGCCGGGCCTGCCCTCTTCCATGAGGGCCGAACCGACGAGCGCCGCGGAAAAGCCCCGCTTCGCGGCTTCCTCAAGATCGGCGCGGCAGCTCATGCCGCTTGCCGCAATCCACAGTTCCCCGGCCTTCGGCGGGCATTTTTCGATGAGGCGAAGACAGGCCTCCCTGTCCACCCGAAGCGAGGCCAGATCCCGGGCGTTCACCTGAATGACGTGCGCCCCGCTCTCGCGGGCAAGGGCAAGGTCTTCTTCGTCAAAAACCTCAACCACGGCCTCCACCCCGCCTTTTTCCGCCCTTTCGCGCAAATCGCGCAGGGTACGGGCCGAGGGTGTGAGGCGGACGATGAGCAGAAGGGCCGAGGCCGGGGTCGCCAGCGTGGCCGCCACCTGTGCGGGATGGAAGAGAAAATCCTTGCGCAGGAGGGGCAGGCGGCTTTCCCCTCCCTGCCCCATGGCAGACGCCATGCGGGAAAGGTAGGAAATGTGCCCGTGGAACCAGCGCTCCTCCGTGAGCACGGAAAGGGCGGCTGCTCCCGCCTCCTTGTACTGCCGGGCCACGTCCTCCGGCTCCAGGCTCTCGCAGATCACCCCGCGCGAAGGCGAGGCCCTTTTGTATTCCGCAATCACGGCAAGGGGGCCCGCCCCGCCCCGGGCAAGGGCACGGGAAAAGGAGGGCCGCTCCCCGCGCCACGGGCGAAGCTTTTCCGCACCCAGCCTTTCAAGCTCCTCCACTTCCCGCCTCTTGGCCTCCATGAAACGCTCAAGCCCCGTCATGACAGCACCCTCATGCCCGCGCCTTCCTCCACGCCCTTCCGGGCCATGGCCACACATTCCTCAAGGCTCTTGTCTTCTTCCAGCATATAAATGGCAAATGCCGCGTTCACCACAACCATTTCGCGCATGGCCCGGGGCCCGCGCCCGGCCAGAATTTCCTTGAGCACGGCTGCGGCCTCCTCCTTGTCGCGCACTTCCAGGTCTTCCGGCTCGCAGGGGGAGAAGCCGTAGCGCGCCGGATCGAAGATGATTTCATCCATCACGCCGTCGGTAATGAGCACGATGCGCGTCTTGCCCATGGTGGTCAGCTCGTCGTATCCGCCAGCGCCGTTGAACACCGCCACCTTATGGAAGGGGCGCTTCTGGAGCGTGGCTGCTATGAGGTCCACCTGTTCCGGGTCGCCCACGCCCATCATGAGATAGTCGGGGCAGGCGGGGTTCAGCATGGGCCCCAGCATGTTGAACATGGTGCGCATGCCGAGCTGCTTGCGCACCGGCCCCACGTTGGCGAAGGCCGGATGGAAATAGGGCGCGTACTGGAAGGCGAAGTTTCTTTCCTTCAGCATCTCCACAATGGCGTCCGGATCCTTTTCCATAGGGATGCCGAGGCCTTCCAGAGCATCCGCCGCGCCGGAGGTGGAGGACACCGCGCGGTTGCCGTGCTTGAGCATGCGGTAGCCCATGCCCGCAAGGGTGAGCGAGGCGGCCGTGGAGCAGTTGAAGGAATGTTTGCCGTCGCCCCCGGTGCCCACGATATCGATGCACTTTTCCGGAACGCCCGGTACCTTCACGGCGCGGGAAAGCATGATGCGTATGGCCGCGGCCAGCTCGGAGGGCTTTTCCCCCTTCATGCGCAGCCCCATGAGCAGCGCCCCGGCCTGGGCGGGCGTCATGGTGCCGTCCAGCATGGAGCCGAAGGCCACTTCCGCTTCCTCTTCCGTGAGATCCCTGCCCCGGGACACGGATTCCAGAATGGAACTGATGGTGGGTGCGGCCTGCACCGTGGGCAGGAGGCTTCCGGGGAAATTCTCCAGAAGGCGCAGGCCCTCCGGCGTAAGTATGGATTCGGGGTGATACTGCACGCCTACCCACGGGCGATCCTTGAAGCGTATGGACATGACCTCGCCCTGAGGGCCCCGCGCCGTGACGGCAAGAAGCGGATTGGTGTGCGCATCGTCCAGCCGAAGCACCAGGGAATGGTAGCGCCCCACCACCATGGGGTTGGGCATGCCCCGGTAAAGGCCCTTGCCGTCGTGCACGATTTCCGAAGTCTTGCCGTGCATGATGACGGGAGCGCGGGCCACTTCCGCCCCGGCATAGAGCCCCAGCACCTGATGCCCGAGGCACACGCCGAGCACCGGGATTCTCGGGCTGAGCTGACGAAGAAAGTCGAGACAGGACCCGGCCTTTGCCGGATGCCCGGGCCCGGGGGAAATGCAGACCATGCGCAGGGAAGGATCGTTGGCCAGATCCACCAGGCCGGGGTCGTCGTTCTTCACCACACGGGGCCGGTGCCCCAGGCGGCAGAAGGCCTGTACCAGATTGTAGGTAAAGGAGTCGTAATTATCGATAAGAAGGAACATGGAACTCTCCCGGGGTAAAGCATGCCTGGCGCATGATAGCCGACTTGTTGCAGACTTCCTTCCATTCCAGCGAAGGGCTGGAATCGTGCACGATGCCGCTGCCCGCCTGCCAGTACAGACGCCCTTCCCGCACCCACATGCTGCGTATGGTGATGCCGGTATCGAGGTTCACGCCGTCCTTGTCCAGTCCGAGCCAGCCTATGCAGCCCGCATAGGGGCCGCGCGGCGCCTTTTCCAGCTCTGCAATGATTTCCAGCGCGCGCAGCTTGGGAGCGCCGCTCACCGTGCCCGCCGGAAAGGTTGCAGAAAGCACGTCCACCGCATCCATGCCTTCTTCGAGCTCGGCGGTGACCCGGCTTGTGAGGTGCATGACGTGGGAAAAACGCTCCACCATCATGAGCCGCTCCACCTCCACGCTGCCGGGCAGAGCTATGCTTCCGAGGTCGTTGCGGGCAAGATCCACCAGCATCATGTGCTCCGCCCTCTCCTTGGGGTCTGCCAGAAGGTCGGCGGCGAGCGCTTCGTCCTCATCCACGCTCCTGCCCCGGCGGCGCGTCCCGGCGATGGGCGCGGACAGAAGCTTTCCCCCGGTGCAGCGCACCATGACTTCCGGTGAAGAGCCGAACAGCGTAATGCCCGGAAGGCGCATGAAAAACATGTAGGGCGAGGCGTTCTCGCTCCTCATGCGGCGGTACAGGGTGAAGGCGTCGCCCGTAAAGGGTGCGCTGAACTGCGCGGAAGGCACCACCTGTATGGCCTCGCCCGCGCACAACATCTCCCTTATGCGCTCTACCGCGGCCTCATATTCCGCCCTGCCCGGCATGTCGGGAAGGATACGCTCCTCCACCATGGAGCGAGCGCCCTCATCCCGCCCGCTGCGTACCTCCCGGCGTTCGCCGAGGCACAGCTCGGCGAGGCGGTTGTACATGTGATCGAAAAGAAGGAGCGTGCCGGGCAGGCAGAGCACACATTCCGCCTCTTCCGGCTTGAGGAATTCCGCCACCTTGGGGTGGAAAAGCCCGGCCATGCCGAAGCCGAAATAGCCGCACAGGGAACGGGTGATGGGCGGAAGATGCGCGGCCTTCGGGTCGGGCAGTATCTCCAGGGAGCGCATGAGCTGCCTGAGCCCCTCTACAAAGGGCATGCCGGAAAAGGCGGTCAGGGGCGCGAGGCGCTCATCTTCCGCGCGGCATACAAGCTTCCCTTCCCGGCACGACACATAGAGCGCCATGTCGAAGGCCAGCACGCTGTAGCGTCCCCATCGGCCGTCCACTTCCGCGCTTTCCAGCAGGATACCGTGCCCCTGCCCGGCCATGCCGAGGAAAAGGCTGATGGGCGTGTCCATGTCCGCCGGGAGCCAGCGGACGCTCTGACGCAATCGAAGGGGAAACGTGTGGGCTTTCATGTCGACAACCTTGTGCTGAATCATAAAAAAAAATGCCGCCCCCGGAGAGGGGACGGCATTCGCTTCTTCCGCGCCTTTAAAGCTCAGGTAAGCGTCAAGACCGCACCTCTCCCTGAAGAGGGGTACGCCACCACCACTGGCCGGAGAAGGACAAGGTGAAGGCGAAAACGGACATAAGGCGCTCCTGAAAGGCTGTGCCCGGGAAACGGGCTTTTCTTTTGTGTATGCAAGGCGTTTTTTTTTGTCAATGCAGGGCGGACCATTTTCTTTTCCGGTACAAAAAAGGAACGGGGACGCCGCCGGGCAGGAACTGCGTTTCTTTCTTCCCATACTTGACAGTTTTTCCGCACAGGAGCTATGGAAAGAAAAAAGGTTGGAAATCATGTTCAGCGTGTACCGCCCCGGCTCCTTTACCTTCGCCAGCAGCTTCGGTTGCTGGTGCTATGCGTATTATCCCGGGCCATGCGGCGGGCTGTGCTGATGTTATTTCCGTACAGGACTATCAAGCCGCAGGCACATACGCCGGCGGCTTTTTTCATATCCGGCCCCGGTAATGCCTGCAAAGGGGTTTCGCCATGGAAGTCGGCGCTCTCAGACGTTTCAACCACATCATCAATCCCAAGACCGGCCGCGCCATCATCGTTCCCATGGATCACGGCGTGTCCGACGGCGCGCCCCGGGGCCTGCGCGACATGGCAAAGGCCGTGCACGACATGGATGAAGGCATGGCCGACGCGGTACTCCTGCATAAGGGCCTCATCCACAAGGCGAAATACGAATCGCATATGCGCCTCGGCTTCATCATGCACATTTCCGCCTCCACCAGCCTTTCGCGCCGGCCCAACAAGAAGATGCTCGTGGGCGACGTGGAAGAAGCCGTGCGCCTCGGTGCAGACGCCGTGTCCATCCACATCAACCTCGGCGACGACGATGAAAGCATGATGATGTCGGACGCGGGCAAGGTGGCGAAGGAATGCAGTCTCTGGGGCATGCCGCTGCTCATGATGGTCTATGCGCGCGGCCACGACGTGGACAGCTATGATCCGCGCAACATTGCCCACTGCGCCCGCGTGGGCGCGGAACTCGGGGCCGATATCGTGAAAGTACCCTACACGGGCGACCCGGAGACCTTTGCCGACGTGGTGGCGGACTGCGGCGTGCCCGTGCTCATCGCGGGCGGCCCGAAGCTCGATTCCACGCGCAAACTCCTCGAAATGGTGCACGGTTCCCTTCAGGCCGGAGGCTCGGGCCTTTCCGTGGGCCGCAACGTATTTGAGCACCCGCGCCGCGTGGAGCTTCTGCACGCCCTGCGTGCCATGGTTCATCAGGGAGCCTCCGTGGAAGAGGCGCTTGAGATCATGGGAGAGAAGTAACGGCGAAGGGACGACAAAAAGTTTCCCCCTTACGCCATTTTCCTGTTGACAGTTTTCTTTTTCTGGGATTAGTAAATTCTTAAACTCAACATGGTTGTTGTTATGCACACTCTTTATGCCGCTACCGCCCAGTATGAAACCAGCGTCTTCCGCTTTGGTTTCTACTTTTATTTTACCGGGCCCTGTGGTCGGAAGGGTTGCTGACAACTGTTGTTTGCAAACTTCGGGCCGCAGGCGGAACAAGCCGGCGGCCCTTTTTCTTTGCATATCGCCGCCACGCAGCCCCCAACTCCAACGAGAAGGAACGCATTATGGAACTCGGCACCAAGAAAAGACTGTCCCGCATTTTCAATCCCGACACTAAACGAGCCATCGTCGTTCCCATGGATCACGGCATGACCATAGGCGCCCCCGACGGGCTGGTGGATATCCGCAAGGCTGTGGACGACATGAATGAAGGCGGGGCCAACGCCGTGCTCATGCACAAGGGCCTCATCCGCGCTTCCGGCTGCGCCGACGCCAACGCCGACCTCGGGCTCATCATGCACATCACCGCCTCCACGGCCCTTTCCCCCAACGGCAACACCAAGGTGCTCTCCGGCACGGTGGAAGAGGCCATACGCCTCGGCGCGGACGCCGTCTCCATCCATCTCAACCTCGGCGACCCCAATGAAAAGGAAATGCTCTACAGCGCTGGCGTCATTGCCGACCACTGCAACCGCTGGGGCATGCCTCTGCTCATGATGCTCTACGGCCGCGGCGGCCTCATCCGCGACAGCTTCGCCGTGGATATCGTGGCCCACTGCGCCCGCGTGGGCGCGGAACTCGGCGCGGATATCGTGAAGGTCTCCTACACGGGCAGCCCGGAAAGCTTCCAGAAAGTCACCGAATGTTGCTGCGCGCCCGTGCTCATCGCGGGCGGCGAGCGCATCGACTCCACGCGCAAGCTCCTGCAGATGGTGCATGACTCCCTGCTCGCCGGCGGCTCCGGCCTTTCCATCGGCCGCAACGTGTTCGAACACCCGCGCCGCGTGGATCTCATGCGCGCCATGAACGCCATAGTCCATTCCGGCGCGTCCGTGGACGACGCCATGGCCATAGTGGGCGAAGACTAGCCGGGGAGCGGCCATGAACATTTATTTCAAAAGCGTGCCCTTCAGTAAAAGCGACGTGACCCTCGCCCTGGAGTCCGGGGTGGACGGCGTCATCGTCCCGGCGGACAAGGTGGAGTCCGTTTCCCTGCTTTCCCGCACGCCCGTCATGGCGGAAGAGGACATGCCCTCCCTTGCCATGAACAGCAAGGCCGACGAAGAGACCGTTCGCGACGCGCTCCTTGCGGGCAGGCGTGCGGTGCTTGCCAGGGGGTGGGAAATCATCCCCGTGGAAAACCTGCTCGCCCAGTGCCCCGAGGTGACGGCCGAAGCCGGAAGCATTGAGGAAGCGACTCTCGCTTCCGGCATACTCCAGCGCGGGGTACAGGGCATCGTGGTCCTGCCCGAGGCCATAGGCGAGCTCAAGGAAATCGTGGCCCGCTGCAAGATAAGCCGGGAACACGAGGAGCTTCAGGAAGCCGTGATCACCCGCGTGGAACCCGCCGGGCTCGGGCATCGCGTCTGCATCGACACCATGTCCATGCTGCACCGGGGCCAGGGTATGCTGGTGGGCAATTCCAGCGCCTTCACCTTCCTGGTGCATGCCGAAACCGAGCACAACGAATATGTGGCCTCCCGCCCCTTCCGGGTGAACGCCGGGGCCGTGCACGCCTACATACGCCTGCCCGGCGATACCACGACCTACCTTTCCGAGGTGGAAGCAGGCCGGGAAATGCTGGTGGTGGACCATACCGGGGCCACAACCCTGGCCACGGCGGGCCGGGTGAAGATCGAAGTGCGGCCCATGCTCCTTGTGGAAGCGGCCTGCGGGGAAAAGAAGGGCGCGGTGTTTCTCCAGAACGCGGAGACCATACGCCTCACCGCGCCGGACGGCACGCCCGTGAGCGTGGTGAACCTGAAGCCGGGCGACAGGGTGCTCTGCCGCACCGACGAGGCAGGGCGGCACTTCGGCATGCGCATCAAAGAAGACATTCAGGAGAAATAACCATGGCAGAGCCTTTCCAGATTCCCGGCCTGGCGAAGCTGCGGGAAGAAATCGACGCGGTGGACTCCGCCCTTCTGGAGCTTTTGAATCGC
This sequence comes from Mailhella massiliensis, assembly GCF_020741395.1. Lineage (GTDB taxonomy): Bacteria > Desulfobacterota > Desulfovibrionia > Desulfovibrionales > Desulfovibrionaceae > Mailhella > Mailhella massiliensis_A. The sequence goes on from NZ_DYZA01000145.1 coordinate 18,260, forward strand.
CGCGCAGGCCTCAGCCTCGCCGTGGGGCAGGCCAAGAGGCAGGTCTCGGGCAAGGTGTTCGACCCGGCCCGGGAGGCCCAGCTTCTGGAAAGGCTCGCCATGCGCAACAAGGGCCCGCTGGAGGCGGGGCACGTCTCCGCCATATGGCGCGCCATACTTTCCGCCTCACGTTCCCTGCAGAAAAACTGCACCGTGGCCTACCTGGGGCCGGAGGGCACCTTTTCCTACTTTGCGGCCGTGGATTTTCTGGGCGCATCCATGGACTTCACGCCCTGCCGCGACTTCCACGAGATTTTCCGGGGCATCTGCCTCGGGCACTTCGACCTCGGCGTGATCCCGCTCGAAAACTCCATCCACGGCACCATCGCCCAGAGCTTCGACCTCTTTTCCGAGTATGAAGTAAGCATACAGGCCGAATTCTACTCCCGCATTTCCAACAGCCTGCTCAGCGGAGAAAAGGAACTGAGCGGGGTGAAAACCGTGTACTCCCACCCCCAGCCCCTGGGCCAGTGCGCTTCGTGGCTGCGCGCAAACCTCCCGCAGGCAAGGCTCGTTTCCGTGGAATCCACGGCGGCTGCCGCATGGAAGGCCTCGTGCGAGGAAGGCGCTGCCTCCATAGGCCACCGCAGTATGGCGGAAAAGCTCGGCATGAACTGCCTCGCCTGCGACATTCAGGACGACGCCTCCAACTGGACGCGCTTCGTGCTCGTTGCCGCCGGGGATAAGAGGGAAAAAATGCGTGCGGAGGAAGAAGGGGGGTTCAAGTCCTCCCTGCTCTTCACCGTGCCCAACCGCGCGGGCACCCTCGCCGCCGTGCTCAACGTGTTCACCTCCCACAAGGTAAACCTGACCAAGCTCGAATCCCGCCCCCTGAAGGGCGCGGCATGCTGGGACTATATTTTCTTCGCCGATGTGGAATGCGACCTTTCCGCCCCGACACGGGCCGGGCTCATCCGCGACCTTGGCGAATGCTGCTCCTTTATCCGCGTGCTGGGCTGCTACCCCGAAGGGCCGCGCCTCGATTCCACTGCCAACACCACAGGATTCTGATCCATGATTCCGCTCAAGGCCCCGGCCTCCAAGTCCGTTTCCCACCGCATGCTCATTGCCGCATCCCTGGCGCGCGGCGTATCTTCGGTGCATCACGCCCTTTCCAGTGCCGACCTTGAGCGCACGCGGGAAATACTCCACGCCGCCGGGGCCGTACTGGAAGATACGGGCGGAGGAAGCTGGCGCGTGCAGGGCATGCCCCACGGCCCCGAAGGCGGAAAAAGCGTCCCTCTGAACTGCTATGTGGGCGAATCGGGCACCACCTGCCGCCTGCTTGCCGCCGTGCTCGCCGCAGGGCGGGGCTCTTTCCGCATCCACGGCGTGGAACGGATGCACGAGCGGCCCATAGGCGCGCTGACAAACGCCCTCTCCGCCCTGGGCGCGCGCGTCTTTTTCGAGCGGAAAGAGGGCTACCCCCCGCTTGTCATGGAAACGGAAGGACTTTCGGGCGGCAACGTGGACATGGGCGTGGATGAATCCAGCCAGTTCCTTTCCGGCCTGCTTCTCGCCGCCCCCTTCTGCCGCGAGGCCGTCTGCATATCCCTCACCGGGAAAAAAGCAGTTTCCTGGCCCTATGTGGGGCTGACCCTTCAGGTGCTGGAAGACTTCGGCATCGGCTTTCAGGTGGAAGCAAAGGAAGGTGAAACGTGGCGCGAGGCGCCGTGGAGGAGCGTAAGGCAGGCCACGCCCGGAAAACTCCGCATCCGCGTTTTCCCCGGGGCCTACCGGTGCGGCGAATATCATGTGGAAGGCGACTGGTCCGGCGCTTCCTACCTGCTCGCGGCCGGGGCCGTAGGCAGGGAAAGCGTGCTCGTGCAGGGCCTCCGCGCCGATTCCCTGCAGGGCGACCGCACCATCCTGGACATACTGCGCGCCATGGGCGCGGATATTTCCCTGAGGGAAGACGGTATCCAGGTCAGCCCCTCAAAGCTGCACGGCATCACCGTGGATATGGGAGCCTGCCCCGACCTTGTGCCCACCGTGGCCATGGCCGCCGCCTATGCTGAAGGCGACACGCGCATGGAGAACATCGCCCACCTCAGGATCAAGGAATGTGACCGTATTGCCGCCTGTGCGGCGGAACTTGCCAGGGCGCATGTGCCCTGCGAGGAAGAGGAAGGGGCGCTCACCGTGCACGGTCTTGCGCCCGATCTGCCCGATATCAAAGAAGGCACGGTGTTCCACACCTACAACGACCACCGCATCGCCATGGCGGCCGCCCTGCTCGGGCTCGGCCGCGGGCAGCGCATCGTGGTGGACGACCCGGCCGTGGTGCGCAAGTCCTTCCCCGAGTTCTGGAACGTGTGGAGCGCCCTTTCATGAGCGAACGCATCGTCATTGCCGGCTGCCGGGGCCGTATGGGAGCCATGCTCATGGAAAGGCTGGGCGGAAGCGAGGCTTTTTCCCCCGTGGGGCTCGATCTTCCCTATGAGCCGGAAGCCATGAAGGAGGCCTGCAAAGGCGCGCGCGTGGTGCTTTTGTGCATTCCTGCCACGGCCATACCGGCAACCCTGGAAAAACTCCTGCCCTTCATGGAGCCTTCCGCCATCCTTTCCGATATCACCTCGGTGAAGGAGCTGCCCATGCGGCACATGGAAAGCCTGTGGAACGGGCCCGTGGTGGGAACGCACCCGCTCTTCGGCCCCGTGCCCGCGCAGGATCTGGAGCTTCGCGTGACCATTGTCCCGGGCAGTCGCGCTTCGGAAGAAGACGTAGCCTTTGTGGAATCTCTGTTCCACAGCTTTTCCTGCGTCACCTTCCGGGCCACGGCGGAAGAGCACGACATGGCGGAAGCCAAGATACAGGGCATGAATTTCATCACGAGCGCGGCATATTTCGCCATGACGGCGGAAGACCCCGCGCTCCTTCCCTATATTACGCCTTCCTTCCTCCGGCGTATGAATTCCACGGAAAAGCAGCTCATGGAGGACGGGCCGCTCTTCACCTGGCTTTTTGAAGCCAACCCCCACAGCCAGGCCATGGTGCGCCAGTATCGCAACCTGCTTTCCCTCGCCGCTGCGGGCGATGTGGATCTCATCCTGCGCAAGGCCCAGTGGTGGTGGAAGGACGGGGCGGGAAAAGAAAAACTCCATGAGGAAGCCCGCAAGGTGGCCCTCCAGTCGGCCCGGGCGGGCCTGAAAAAAGGAAAAACATCATGAAATACAGCCTGTTCGGCGAATCCCACGGCCCGGCCATAGGCATTGTCCTGACGGGCGTTCCCTCCGGGCTTGCGCTCGATATGGACTTCATCCGAGCGGAAATGGCGCGCCGCGCCCCCGGCTCCTCTCCCCTCGCCACGGCGCGCAGGGAAAAGGACGCGGTGCGCATCGTAAGCGGCGCTTTCGAGGGCAGGGCCTGCGGCACACCCCTGTGCGGGCTTATCGAGAACACCGATACGCGCTCGCGCGATTATGCCGCCACCCGCCACCTGGCCCGGCCCGGCCATGCGGATTTTGCCGCGCACCTGCGCTACCGGGGCTTTGAGGATTACCGGGGCGGCGGGCACTTTTCCGGCCGCCTCACGGCCCCGCTGGTGTTTGCCGGGGCCGTGGCAAAGCTGGCCCTCAAAGAACGGGGCATCGAGGTCTATGCCCGCATCAAGGAAGTGGCGGGAGTGGAGGATATCCCCCTCGACCTCGCCCGGCCCGACGTGGAGGCCCTCGCCTCCGCAGGCAGAAAAGCCTTTGCAGTGATCGACGATGCGCGCGGCGAAGCCATGCAGAAAGCTATTCTCGACGCCCGGGCGGAAGGCGATTCCGTGGGCGGCGTCATCGAATGTTTTGCCTTCGGCATACCCGCCGGGCTGGGCGGGCCGGATTTTGACGATAACATCGAAACCGCCATTGCCCGCCATGTATTTGCCGTGCCCGCCGTGAAAGGGCTTTTATTCGGCGCAGGCTTCGGCTTCTCCGCCATGCGCGGGAGCGAAGCCAACGATGCCTTTCTGCCGGGCGAGCCCGTCCGCACCCGCACCAACCACAACGGCGGCGTGAACGGCGGCATTGCCAACGGCATGCCCGTGGTGTTCAGCGTCGTCGTCAAGCCCACGCCCTCCATCGCCAAAGAGCAGGACACTGTGGACATGCGCACCGGCGAGGCGGCGAAGCTCGCCATTACCGGCAGGCACGACCCGTGCATACTGCCGCGCGCCGTGCCCGTCATCGAAGCCGCCTGCGCGCTGGCCCTTTCCGATATCCCGGGAGTGCTTTCATGAAGAACATCGTGCTCATCGGCCTTTCCGGCTGCGGCAAAAGCAGCCTGGGCAGGCGGCTCTCCCGCAGGCTGCGCATGAGGCTTCTTGATACCGACGCCATGATCGTGAAAAAAACGGGCCGTGCCATTTCCGATATTTTCGCCAAGGAAGGAGAAACCTTTTTCCGCAACCTGGAATCGGCCTGCGCGAAGGAGGCGGCGGCGCAGGAAGGCGTCGTCATTTCCACGGGCGGAGGCATGGTGCTGCGCAAAGAGAACATGGCGGCCCTCGCGGAAAACGGCCTCGTCTTCTTCATCGACCGCCACCCCTCGCGCATACTGCGCTCCACCGCGCTCGACGACAGGCCGCTCGTGCAGGACGACGCGGAAAAGCTCTTCCGCCTCCACGCCGCGCGCCTGGCCCTGTACCGCCGCCACGCCCATGTGACCATAAAGAACAACGGCGGCCCCCGGAGCATGCGGCGGCGCGTCCTTCAAATACTGCGCCATTACCGGCGCAAAAGCAAAGCGGCCCTACCCTGCCCTGAAAACGCAAGACGCACGGAGCTGCCATGAACCATGTCCTGGACGGAAAAAAACTCGCCGTCATCGGCGATCCCATCGAGCACAGCCTCTCCCCCGTCATACAGCAGGCCATGCTGGATGAACTCGGCATAGCCTGCACCTATGAACGCATCCTCGTCGGAGCCGGAAGCGTCGCGGCATGGCTGCCCATCGCGCCCGACCTGAACCTCGCCGGGTTCAACGCCACCATGCCGCACAAGACCGACCTCGTGCCCCTCATGGACAGTCTTTCCGACGATGCGCGCATGTACCGCTCCGTCAATACCGTAGTCATACGCGAGGGGCGCTTCCACGGCCACAATACCGACGGCGAGGGCTTCCTGCGTTCCCTGCTCGACGCAGGCATGGAATACCGCGACAGGCGCGTAGTGGTGTACGGGGCGGGCGGCGCGGCCCGTTCCGTGGTACTCAAACTGACGGCTTCGGGAGCTCAAAGCGTAACCGTGTGCTGCCGCACCCCCGGAAAAGCCGAGGAACTTGCCTCCCACTCTCCCCGCATCCGCCTGTGCAGCTTTACGGAAAAAGCCTGCGAGGCCGCCCTTGCCGAAGCCGGATTGTTCATCAACTGCACGCCGCTGGGCATGCAGGGCGTGAGCGCGCAGTTTGAGGACTTTTACTTTCTTGATATGCTGCCCCCTTCCGCACCGGTGTACGACCTCATCTACCGCCCGCTGAAGACAAGGCTCCTGGAAGAAGCGGAAAAACGCGGCCACGTTGCCGTCAACGGGCTCGGCATGCTCATCCATCAGGCCATACTGGCTCTTGAGCAGTTCTCTTCCCGGCCGTTGGACGCCGGCCTCATGAAAAAGGCCGTGATGAAGCGCCTGCTCCCCGTACTGAAACAGGGGGACTGACAGAGGCCTCCCGGCGGACATGGCCTAGAAACGCTGCAAAAAACAAACGGCGCAATAAAAAAGGCCCTTCGCGCCTTGAGCGCGAGGGGCTTTTTTCTGAATTTCTCTCAGGTCGCTGCCAAAAAACGCCCTTCCCGAAGGGGCCGCCTTTCCTGTGCGGCAAGTCTCCGGAAAGGGCGGGCACGCCGGGGCCTAGCCCTGCAAATCGGCTATGATACGCCTGCCCCAGTCGTCAACATCGTCCTTGCTGCCGGAATAGTCGCCTTCCACCTTGAGGCCTTCCTCCATAATGGAGGCCCCGAGGCCGGCGAGCCTGTTTTCCAGCACATCCACCGCGCCGCAGAAATGTTCAAAGCTGCTGTCGCCGCTGGCAAAGCAGGCGGCCTTTTTGCCGGAAGCCCCTATGGCGTCGAAGTCGTCAAACAGGGCCTGAAAATCATCCTGCATTTCCACTTCGTCGGTGCCCCAGGCGGAGCAGCCGAAAAGAACGGCGTCATAGCCTTCGCACAGGCCTTCGGCCGTGACGTCGGCGGCATTCTTCACCGCCACTTCATGGCCCGCGCCGCCTATCTGTTCGCCGAGGGCTTCCGCAATACCTGCGGTATTGCCGGTGGTAGAACCGTACACAATAAGAACTTTCATCAACACTCCCTTATGGTTAACTTACCGGCCGGTACGGCCGTCGATACAGGAAAAGCGTGCCGTTCATGAGAGAACCCGGACGGGGAGGCCGCAGGACGGCTGTCCGACTGAAGCCGGGGAACCTCCTTCCCGGAAAAACAGGTTCGCATTTTTTGCACGGCGGAGATATGCCGTCTTTCTCCGCCGTGCTCGACCAGGAGTACTCACCCCGCCCATGCGGGGTGGATGCAGGACAGAAAATTCGGCCGAGCCTCCGCTGTGAGTCGGAAGCCCGGCAAGGGGGGGGAGGAGACTGAAGCCTTGCGGCTCCAGAGCAAATTTTTGCCGGCATACCCATGACGTGCATACCGGCAATGCGGAGGAGAACCTTCCGGGCTACCTGTTTTCCCGAAAGGCTATGGCGAATACGGTGCAGGCGGAGGCCCGCGCTCCTGCCGCAGGCAGGGAAATTTTGCCGGAGTATCCAGACATATACTCCGGCGTAAGGCGCTGCCAGAAGAAAACAGCGCGTCTTTATGGAGACATGGGACGCTCGGATCGCCCCACGCAGTTATGGGCAATGGGGATGCGTTTTTTCGGGCCGCCCCCCACCATGGGGAACGGCCCTCGCCGCACCAGGAGGCTGAGGCTGGCGCCTCAGCACGGAATACGACCCGGTCGCATTCCAATACGCTGCGAAGCCTTGCGCTTCGCGGAAATTCTGCCGCCTGACGCCTCCGGCAAAAGCCGGGTCAAGCCATCGTCAGGCGGCCTTGGGGGGGGAGGTCAATACCTCTGTGCCCTGAATCGGCCGTTGCGAACCCTGTGTGATTTTCAAAGATCTCCGGCACGTCGTATGCCCGGAAGAAATCCCCCGGCTCCGCCGGTAGAGAAAGCTCCTTCTTCAGGATGAGGCTGCCTTCCGGCTTTCTCGCTCCCGTTGAAAAAACACTAATGAAAACGAATTTCAATGTCAACTTAAATTTCAAAAAATTTTTCCTTTCGCGGAATATTTTTTCTGTTATTATATAATATAGGGTAATTATTTGATATTTATACAACGTCCAAAAGCGGGGAAACCTTCCCCGGAAATTCCGCACAGGCAGCGCCGTGTTACCGGGCAACCCCGCAACATGCCTTACCGCCGGGCCGGAAAAGGGGCTTCCGAAAGCCCTGCCGGGAAGCCCCGCGCACGGAGACGGGTTCTCCCGTCAGAAGCGCCATGCCCCGCAATCCGGCGTTGCCGCCTGCTCTTGCCCTCCGGCCCGGCCTTTTCTGTGCGCCACACATGCCGGGGCCTTCCCGCGTGCCCGGCCCCACCGGAAAAAAACGGCCCTTCCGGCATGGCGGGCAGCTCCTCCTGCGGCCTGCACTCCCCCCCCTTCCCGCCCTCCAGGCTCCTTGCGGCCCGTCATCTCCATGGTGTTGCAACGGCCCGTAACCGGGCTTCCCTCTTACGGAAAACTCTACTGCTCTCCGAGTTTATCCCAGGCCTTCTGTTGCCTGATATCCGGCTATTCTCGCCTTATCCCCCCTGCCTGCCGTATCGGCATAGCGCCCTCGACGCCGGGCTTACGCCTGAACAGGGAAATTTCCGCTCTCCAGACGGTTCGTCCATCATCAGGCTGTTCTCCCCTTTCCATGCCCGACGAAACCGGCACGCTCCTTTCCGGCGACCTCGCAAACAATAGTACTGAGGGGGAACACTACGCTGCCCTCCTTGCGCCTTCCCTCCACCGGGTTCCGCCATATTTTCCCGGCAGCCCCTTTCTTCCCGACCCGGAACACCTGCCCGCCACGCTTCGGGGCGCATACCATGTGTGCCGGCTCCCCCGTGTTCCCCATCACGAGCCCCTTTGAACAGCCTGAGGAGCAGCTGCCATGCCGCATTTTTCCCCAGTAAATCAAAAGGATTTGCCATGGGCTACGCAACACGGCCCGGGCAGGCCGGGGCTTTTAAATCAGAAAGCGGCCTCAAGGGCCGCCTGTGACGCTACCTGCCGAGCTTGAAGCGTATGCGCAGTACGCCGCCGTCCTCCGGCTTCCATTCATGGGAAACCCAGATAAACGTACCGCATTCCGCCGTGTGAGAAACGTGTTCGCCTATGCAGGGGCAGGCGTCCAGCGCTCCGCCGGGCGCTTCCGGGTCGCCGATGAATACGATGCGCAGCGTATCGCCCGCGCTTTCCGGCAGGCGGGAAAGATTGAAGATCTTCGCGGCTTCCTCGCGGGGCATGTCCCGGGCTATGACGGGCAGGTCGCGCGAGAGCACCTCGTTCACCTCGGCGGTGATGCTCTCCACCTCTTCGGCGGAAAGGTCGTGCGGAAAGTGGAAGTCCACCTTGGACTTGTTGGCGTTGATGTGTGTGGAAAAGCAGCGCGGGCAGCCGTAGCGGCGGATAAGCACGCCGCTCAGGGCATGCTCGGCCGTGTGCATTCCGGGATTGTATTCCTTGCTCATGGTACATTCCTTAATATTAAAAGGTACGAAGGGGCAGGCGCCCAGGGGCGCGCATCACTGACGCACGGTTCTCAGTGCTACCGCAAAAATGTGCGGAGGGGAAGTTCCGGGGCTGCACGCCCGCGCCTGAAGAAGCCTTTCCTCATGGCTCGAGAGAAAGGCCCCGGCTCCTGCCGTGCCAAAATTTTCAACGTCTTTTCGCCCCCGAAGCATGCTTGCCTCCCGTGCGCGAAGCCCCGTCCGCGGGCTTGGCGAACGCTTTTTTTCCCCGTCCCGGCGGATTTTCCGGGGAACATAGAGCTTCCTTCGGCATCATCCATCATTATTTCCCATAATTACCGTTTCTTCCGCCCCGTTCGGAGCTCCTTCTCCATCCTTGGAAACAAAAATTTTTACGCCTCTAACGCCCTGAAATCATGGGACTCGTATAAAAATTTTTGAACCTTTTTGGGGAAAATCACATTTTGTTAACATTTTTTTATTGCTTAATTCACAACTTAATTCTAAGCTGCGCTCATGGAAAAAGAGGGATTTTCCATAACGGTTTCATTTGACCAAATTTTTTTCAGAGGAATGACACAATGAAAAAGCTTACCACGCTTCTTCTGGCCGCCGGCATGGTGTTTGCCGCGTCCGCTCCCGCTTCCGCCGTTGATGTGAAGGTGGACGGCGATTACAACATCCAGTTCACCCAGGGCCGTCGCTTCCAGAACGAGAACGAAAAGTTCGACCGCGTTCATCAGCAGGTGAACCTCGGCATGACCTTCTCCGTGTCCGAACAGCTCTCCGGCTACTTCCAGGTCCGCTCCTACTGGGACTGGGGCCAGAACTTCTACGGCGACACCCATGATAAGGAGAATCTGAAGAAGAACACTCTCGGCTACGGCTTTGACGGCGGCAGGGACAACAGCGTCTACCTGCGCCAGGCCTACATCGACTGGCTCATCCCCAACACCGATGTGAAGGTCCGCATGGGCCGCCAGAACATCGCCCTGCCCGCTCTTGCCGACGGTAAGAACATCGTTATGTGGAGCAAGGATCCGACCGACGGCATCACCGTGAACGCTCCTGTGACCGACTGGATGACCGTGAACGCCTTCTGGGCCCGTCATGCCCGTTATGCCGATGCCGCTCAGATCACCTACCAGTCCGACAACATCGACGTGTTCGGCCTGGCTGCCGACATGGCCTTCGAAGGCTTCAAGGTGACTCCTTTCGTGGCCTATGCCGCCATCGGTGACGGCATGGATCCCGGCGCCTGGACCAACAACAACAAGTACATCCGCGGCAAGAGCAGCACCTACTGGTTCGGTATCACCGGCACCATGACCTACTTCGATCCCTTCACCGTGAAGGCCAGCTTCGTGTACGGCGACCGCAACTTCACCAGCGACGACGATCCCACCCTCGTCAGCCAGCCCAGCCAGCACGGCTACTTCATGGAAGGCAGCGTGTCCTACAAGACCGCTTACGGCACTCCTGAACTGCTCGCCTTCTACGGCTCCGGCGACAGCGAAGATGCGAAGTACGCCTACCAGGGCAGCATTCCTTCCGTCGGCGGCCGCTTCAAGGGCTCCTATGCCTTCTTCAACGGTTCCGGCCTGCTCGATAACGAAATCGAAAACAACCACAACGGCAACGGCGCCTGGGGCGTCCGCCTCGCCTGGACCGGCCTTTCCTTCATCGAAGACCTCTCCCATGACTTCGCCGTGGTGTATGCTCAGGGTACCAACGACTCCGACAACACCCGCTTCGGCCTGAACCCCTCCAGGTACATGACCACCGACGACTCCATCGTCGAACTGGACTTCGGCACCACCTACAAGATCTACAAGAACCTCACCGCCTACCTCGAAGCCGCTTATGTGTTCGAAAACTTCGAAACCGGTGTGGATAAGGATCGTGCCAGCTCCTACGACGACGCCTGGAAGGTTGCTCTGCTCTTCCAGTACAAGTTCTAATTCCGCGCGGGCTTAGCCCGCAGTGATGGAACTGCCCCGGCGGGGGAGGGAAACCTCTCCCGCTTTCTTTTTGCCTTCAGGCAGTTGAGGGAACGGAAACGGCCGAAACAGAAAGCCGCCCGCCGAGCGGGTGGAACACAGATGGTTGTACCTAAAAAACACCTTTTCGATAAGACGGAGTTATCCGGGCCCCGTCCCCATCGAAAAGGTGTTTTTTATGACGGAAGGACGCCGGGCTCTTGTAAAAAGGCCGGGAACAAATCCCCTGTCCCAAAGCATGGAAGCAGAGACATGAGCAACCTCATGAAGACTCCGGGAACATTCCCCCAAAAACGCACCGAAAAGCCAGGAACATCATGAAGGGCGAGGATACCGGATCTTGTTCCTAAGCCTGTGACGTTCCGCCGAAACATGCCGTTTCGTCGGCGGCCGGACAAACCGGAAAATTGCACGGAGGCCTCCCGGCAGACAAAAATCCAGAGTGCATGCCCTCGGAGGCACGGCGGCCCCTTACGGGCATACGGCCGGAAAAGGCGACGGAAGAGAGGGCGGGCACACACTTGCCCGGCGAATCTTACAAGGGCTCGGCCTTTCCCCGGCGGCCTCCGGCAAAAAACTTGCGCTCACACGGCAGGCTCCGCCCCCCACTCTCTTTTCAGCACGGCATATACCAGCGTGTTTTCATAGACAGGCGTGCCGTTTTCATCCTTCCGGAAGGCAATGAATTCTACAAAGCACGCCTCCTTCCGCATGCCGAGCCTTTCACACAGCCTGCGGGAGGGGAGATTTCCTTCCTCCACATAGGCGTACACACGCCTTGCCCCCTTGCGGGAAAAAAGAAAGTCCACATAGGCGCGGGCAGCCTCCGAGGCATAACCCCGTCCCTGGAAGCGCTCGTTGAGCATCCAGCCCACCGACCAGGTATCCGGCCCTTCCTGCCTTGAAAACACGTTGCCTATGATACCGCCGCTTTCCTTCAAACATACGGCAAGCTGCGTGCCTTCCCGAGCGCTTCTTCTCCTGCGTGCCTCTTCCAGCGCCGCGCCGAAGGAACCGAGCCTCTCTTCAGCAAAACAGCTTGCGCCAGGCCTCTCCAGCATGGCCAGAAGGCCGGGCGCATCCTTCTCCTCAAAAGTCCTGAGCGTAAGCCGCGTTGTTTCCAGCTTCATCAACATTTCTCCTTCTTCTTTTTCTGTTGCCGGGCATCTCTCCCTTTCCCAGGCATCCCCCGACGGAAAAGCGCGCATTATCCCTTCTCTTTTCCGCCTCAAGTACCATACGGCAGGCGCAGAGGCAAAGTTTCCCCTCACCTTCCCGCACATGAAAAACGGAAGAAAAACTACCGCTCCCTAGGAGCAAATATCTTTCTTCCCTCGTTCATAGCCACCCCTCCGCTCTTTTTACGCTGTGGAAGATCCTTTGTTCCGCTTCTGATATCGCTTCATTCCCAGTTATATCTCCCTATTACAGAATGGCATGATTGACCTTGTCTGCGCTCGTATCATGGAACAGTTCTCGCAATACATGGGATCGGTATTCGAAGAAATCTGCAAGCAGCGGTTGTGGAGACAGAACAGGCAGGGCCTTCTGCCCCTTACCTTCCTGTCGCATGGGCGCTGGTGGGGAAGCGATCCCCGCAAAAAAATCGAGGCCGAAATCGACATCGTTGCTTCGGATGATGAACGTAACCTGTTATATTGCGAATGCAAGTGAACAAATGCCCCCCGTGGACGCCTCCGTTCTGGAAACGCTCGTGGAATGTTCTCACTTGCTCACAGCCGCTAACCGCAATTATATCGTGTTCTCGAAGTCGGGCTTCACGGACGGATGCCGCGAGTTTGCGAAGAGTATTGGTCAGGCCCGCTTGGTAACTTTTAGCGAAATGATGTAAGCCTAGAAAACCATTCCGAGTCTTATCGAGCGAGGGGGATTCTTTTTCTCCAAAAAAATTCAAAAATCTCAAAAAATCTACCTATAACCACAAGTAACTGTGCCGCGCAATTTTTTTCGCGTATCCTTTCCCTGAATAACCCAAAAGGAAAAGGAGACCTCCATGCAGAACGCTCACGCGAAACATTTGGCAAAAACCGGCAACGAAGCCCTTGACCTCATCACGGAATTCAACGAGACCTTCGATTCATGCGAGAACAACGATGGGATAAGCTGATGGCTCACATTCATAAAATCGTCCCCACATACCCGATAGATGCCGCAGCATATAACCTCACTCATTAGTATCCGCCCTGTACGACAGAACAGGCAGAAGAGAACTGCAAGGCGTTCCTCCACTTGACGCTCGCCTGCCTTACAGGAGAAGAGGCACTTCGTTTGCTTTCCTCCTAGATAGTGTCTACACGAGTTAAGTTAACAGCTTGAGCCATATCGCTATACAGCGGATTTGTACGGCAGCCTCAAACGATGAGAGCATCTTCGCGTATCTAG
>NZ_DYZA01000146.1 GCF_020741395.1 Mailhella massiliensis
CGAGAGTTATTCCGTCACGTTGCCGGAGAGGGCGGCGGCCTATTTCAATGTGCTTTCCGTAAGCCGCAGCCCGCTGGATATATTGCACATCTGCCGCGAGGTGGCACAAAGGGCGCTTGAGGAAACTTTTAATGGCATCCGTGAGGCGGGGCGGGTCTTTCAGGAGCGTGCGGGGAGGAGCGATACCCCCGTGCCCGCATGGGAAAGCCGCGTGCTTACCATAAGCGACATTATGGAAAAGCTCGTGCGGGAAGAGGGCAGGGAAAGGGTGGAGGAACGCCTTCGCGCCTTTGTCCGCAAGCTGCCCTGCGACAGGGATGAGCCGGAAAAGGGGCTGGCCGTGGCCGATTATCTGATTTCCCTGGCCGGGCTCAAGGGCCCTGCCGTCGTAGTGGGTTTTCTGCCCCCCTACTACCCGCAAAGGCTCAACACGAGGGCCTCGGCAAAGGAAAGAAGGCTGCGTTCCATCATGGAAGGCGTATGTGCCGACCTGGAAAGAAGCGTCGGGGAAATGAGACTGGTGGAATGTTTCAGCGGCATCATGGACTTGAGCTATATGGGGTTCCAGGGGCGGGAGGAAGAGCTTCGCAGTCTGGCGGACAATATGCCCGGATGGGGAAGCGTGTACGATCTTCCCATGAAGGAACTTCTTGCCCTCGATGTTCCCATTGCTTCCGTGGGGCCTGCGGGCAAAGATGCGCACAAGGATACGGAGCGCCTTGAGCTTTCGTACTCTCTGAAAGTCGCGCCCCGTATGCTGGAGCGCGTGATCCGGGAACTGGGAGAGCCCTGCGCCTGAGGGCGGTTAAACCGTACCTGCGGCGGAGGCCGTGGCTTAAAGGCTTTGCCGTCGGAGCTTCGGGCCCTTGTTATGTCCGCCGCCTGACAAGGTGAGGTGCCTTACTCCGGCAGCTGTGGCAAGAAGCGGGAAAGAGAAGCGTTTTCCTCTTCCCGGATTATCCCCGGAGTAAGACGGCGGAGCATTGTCTTTCGTCGGCGCGCAGGCCGCGTTACTTGAAGTCGGCGTGCGCATGGCGTATACTCGCTTCCGAATTTTTCCTTTTGTCCGCCCCACGGGCCCGGAGTTTTTTCATGTTTGAACTGTCATTTCACGGCAGGCCGTACCTCAAGGCCGACAATACGCTGCCTCTTTTCTTCATCGCCGGGCCGTGCGCCATAGAAAGCCGGGCCCATGCGCTGGAAGTGTCCGCCGCACTCAAGGAAATCTTCGCCGCCGCGGGCATTCCCTTTGTCTACAAGTCCAGCTTCGACAAGGCGAACCGCTCTTCCGGCGCAGGTTTCCGCGGCGTGGGCATGCAGGAAGGGCTCTCCATTCTTGCCGAAGTGCGGGAGAGCCGCGACATTCCTGTTCTGACGGATATCCATACCGCCGAACAGGCCGCGCCCGTGGCGGAAGTGGCGGATTACCTCCAGACGCCCGCCTTTCTCTGCCGCCAGACCGACCTTATCCTTGCGGCGGCCTCCACCATGAAGCCCGTAAACATCAAGAAGGGGCAGTTCCTTGCGCCGTGGGAGATGGAAAACGTGCTGAAGAAGGCGCGTTCCACGGGCAACGAGCGCATTACCCTCTGCGAGCGGGGCACGAGCTTCGGCTACGGCAACCTTGTGGTGGACATGCGCGGCCTTGAAATCATGAAGAAATTTGCCCCCGTGGTGTTCGATGCCACCCACTCCGTGCAGCTTCCCGGCGCGCAGGGCTCGTGCAGCGGCGGACAGAGGGAGTTTGTCCCCACGCTGGCGCGCGCGGCGGCTGCCGTAGGCGTGGCGGGAATATTCATGGAAGTGCACCCCGACCCGGACAAGGCCCCCTGCGACGGGCCGAACATGCTGGCCGTAAGGGAGCTTCCCGCCTTTCTTTCCCTCATCAAGGCCTTTGACGCCATTGCCAAGGAGAAACGGGCATGAGCATCGTCGCCGTCATTCCTTCCCGCTATGCGTCTACACGCCTGCCGGGCAAGCCCCTGGTGGATATCTGCGGCAAGCCCATGGTGCAGCGCGTATATGAGCGCGTGCGCGAGGTTTCCCTTTTTGATGAAGTCTTGGCGGCCACGGACGATGAGCGCATCGTGAAGGCCGTGGAGTCCTTCGGGGGCACGGCCGTGATGACGAGCCCCGACTGCGCCTCCGGTTCGGACAGGCTTATCGAGGTGGCGAAAGCCCATCCTGCGGATATCTATGTGAACATTCAGGGCGATGAGCCTCTTGTGGAGCCTTCCTCCATAGAAAAGCTGGCGCGGGCCATGCTGGAGGATGCGGATCTTCAAATGGCTACCCTCTGCTATCCCATAAGCGAGAAGCAGGCGCAGAACCCCAATCTTGTGAAAGTGGTGCGCGCCCACAACGGCAATGCCCTCTATTTCAGCCGCAGCCCCGTCCCCTTCCCGCGCGAGGGGGGGATTGCGCCTTCCTATTTCGGGCATCTCGGCATGTATGCCTATCGTCACGATTTTCTCATGGGCTTCGGTAATCTTCCCTATTCCCCTCTGGAAAATACGGAAAAGCTGGAGCAGCTGCGCGTGCTTCAGGCAGGAGTGGCTATCCGCGTCCTTGAAGTGAAGGCCGCAGGCCCGGGAGTGGATACGCCGGAAGACCTTGAGGAAGTGCGCCGCATTGTCATGCAGCAGGCCGGGAAGCAGCAATGAAGTATCTTGATGAAGCGCGGCAGGTTCTGCGCGATGAGGCGCAGGCCCTCCAGATTCTGGCCGACAGTCTTGGGGAGCACTTTGAAAAGACGGTGGACTGCCTTCTCGGCATCAAAGGGCGCATCGCCGTCACGGGCATGGGCAAAAGCGGGCATGTGGCGCGTAAGATTGCGGCCACCCTCGCTTCCACAGGGTCGCCTGCGTACTTCATCCATCCTGCGGAGGCCAGCCACGGCGACCTCGGCATGATGACGCCGGAGGACGCGGTAATCGCCATTTCCAATTCCGGCAACACGGCGGAGCTGACGGATATCGTGCTCTATGCCTCGCAGAACAACATGCCGCTTATTGCCATTACCAGGAATGCAGACAGTTTCCTCGGCAAGCACTGCGACTATCTTCTTCTTCAGCCGCAGCTGCATGAAGCCTGCCCTCTGGACTGTGCGCCCACCACGAGCACCACGGTGCAAATGGCTCTCGGCGACGCGCTGGCCATGTGCCTGCTCACGGCGCGGGGCTTCGGCAGGGAGGACTTCCGGCGCTTCCACCCCGGCGGTTCCCTGGGGCAGAAGCTTTCCCTGGTGCGCGACCTCATGCACACGGGCGGCGCCATGCCGCTTTTGCAGCTCGACGCGCCCATGATGAGCGTGCTTGCGGAAATGACGCGCAAGGGATTCGGCTGTGTAGGCGTGATGGACGGGGAGAAGCTGGTGGGCATTATTACCGACGGCGACCTGCGCCGCCACATGGGGCCGGACATTCTGGAAAGCTCCGCCCGCGACCTCATGACCAGAAATCCCGTCTGTGTCGATGCCGATGCGTTGAGCGCCAAGGCCCAGGGCATTATGGAAGAAAAGAAGATCACCTGTGTCTTCATTGTGGATGAGGAGCATCGCCCCCTCGGCATCCTGAGCATGCACGATATATTGTAATGGGGCTCACATGGAAGAAAAAAGCGCTCCCTGCGGAAAGGCGGGAGCGCTTTTTAATGCTAGTCATGAAAGGGTTCTGAACCTAGAACTTCCACTGAAGCTGGATGGTTCCGGAAACGCCCTCACGCTTGCCCACATAGCCCTGCACGCCGAGGTCGAGGCTGACGGGGATGCTGGCCGAGGGGGTGAGGGTTATGCCGAGTTCGCCCATGCCGGTGCTGCCCTTGAAGTCCGGCCTGTCAATGTCAAAACCGTTGGTGGTGGCTTCGGCCTTGCCGTCGAACTCATATTCCCATGCCGCGCCGATGTAGGGGCGCACGTATTCGTTGGCGTTGCAGGCAAGGCGGGCGCCGAGGCGCAGACGGTGGGAGTCCACACTGTCGAAGTGCATGCGTTCGCCGGTGGAAAGGTGCAGGCTGTCGCTGTCCTGATGGGTCCACAGGTACTTGGCATACAGGTCAAGATCCGCCTTGTCGCTGAAGTTCCAGACATAGCCTGCGCCCACATGCAGGCCGTAATAGGCGCTGTCGCTGTCGTAGGAGGCCCTGCGGCCGAAGGCGTCGCGCATGTCGTCGTTGTCGTAGTCGTTGTTCAATACGCCGAGGCGTGCACTTGCTTCTGCATAGAAGTGGCCGGGGCCTGTTTCGGCAAAGTCCATGCGGGCCAGAACACCGCCGCCCGCATACCAGGCGTCGCCGTCGCCCTTGACCGTGGCCG
>NZ_DYZA01000147.1 GCF_020741395.1 Mailhella massiliensis
CTGTAGGGAATACAGATTGCCGTACACGTCGATATCCCTGTCGTCATCCATGATGAACAGGCGCGAATCCGCCCAGTTCTCCCAAGTGCGGCAGAAGTAATCCACCGAATCGCGCAGCTGTTCCGGGGAAGAGATACCGCTCATCACGCTCATCACACCTTTTTCTATGGTAATGCGCGCGGCATCCACATACGTTTTTTCCCAGTCCTTCCCCACCAGAGGCGCCGATTCTGCAACTTTCGCCACAAAGGCGAAAGCGGGAGCCGGGCCGGAAAAGACTGCCGGACAAAGCAGGCCGGCGACAACAAGGCAGGAGGCGAAAAATATTCTCATGGCAAACCCGGTACTGGCAAAAAGGCATAAAAGGTATTTTTTTATAACCTAAATTCCCTTCAACGACAAGAAGCGGGAAAAAGCGGCCGCCCCCCGGAAGAAGGAAGGCAGGGGAACCCTGAAAACATTCTGAAAAAAATCCGTGCAACGCCCGGCCGGACCTCCCCGCTCCCCGGAACTGCCGCTCCCGCCCATGCCGGGTACATTCCCTTCCGCTGTCGCCGAAGGAAACAATATGCCTTCTTTGCCGCTCTCCGTCTCCGCTGCGGGAATGCCTTACGGAAAAATAAGCCGCCCCCCTATACTCTCCCCCTTTCCCTGCTTGACAGCGCCATGGCGGGCGACTTTAATGACAGCCGCCTGAAAAACTCCGGCTCAACGACCATGAAAAGGATTTCTCATGCGTTTTTTCCTGTACAGCATTGTCCTGTGCCTTCTGATGCTGCCCCTTTCCGCCTGTTCAAAGGCATCTTCCCCACAGCCTTCTCCCGACCGGATCGGCTCTGTGGAAAATTCCTCCGCCGATGAAGCACCTTTCACCGCACCTTCGTGGAGGGAAACCTGGAGCAGGCTTTCCGCAACGCTTCAGAAAGACGGTCTGGATGAAGAGTTCACCCTCGAGGTGTTCGCTAGGCTCGACATGCCTCCCTCCCCCATTCCCATGGGTATCAAGGTGCGGGAGCTCTACACCAACGCCTTTATCCCCAAACCCAAGGCCCGGCCGCCTAAAAGCTTTGAAACCAAGCTCGGTATTCCCGGCCCGTGGTTCAAGGGCGTCGTCACCACGAAAAACGCGAAACTCTGCCGGGACTTCATGAACAAACACGCCGTGGCATTTGCCAGAGCGGAGCTCAATTACGGCATCCCCTCGGAAGTAGCGGCGGCCCTGCTCTTTGTGGAAACAAGGCTCGGGGAATATCTCGGCAAGCACAACGCCTTCTACATGCTCTCCAGCATGGCGGTAACCAGAGACCCGGATTCCATTCCCGAGTACATAAACAAGCTCCCGGGGGCCGAAGATAAACTTCCATGGATACGCGGTAAAATGAAGATCAAGGCCGACTGGGCGTATAAGGAACTGAAGGCCCTGCTCTCCTACTGCCGGGCCAATCATCTCGACCCGTTCAAGATGAAGGGATCCGTATACGGAGCCATAGGCCTGTGCCAGTTCATGCCCACCAATATTCCCCGCTACGGTGTGGACGGCAACGGCGACGGCGTCATAGACCTCTTCTGCGTAGACGACGCCGTATCCAGTCTGAGCAACTACCTGCGCCGGAACGGCTGGAAAAGCGGCCTGAGCGTACAGAAGCAGGCCAGGGTGCTGCGCACCTACAACGCCATGGACATTTACGCCCACACCATTCTCGCACTGGCAAAGACCATACGCCAGCTCCCTTAACACCGCTCCGCAGATACGAAAAAGCCGCCGGACCATGCTTCCGGCGGCTTTTTTTATTCTGCCCGTGCAGGGCCGAAGGAAAACCTCTTCCCGGCATATTCCGGGAAAATGCGGCCCGTTACCCCCCCGCATCCTTCCTTACTTCGGAAAAAGGCCTGAGTATGGTCGATTCTGCCATAATCTTGCGGGCCGCGCCGTAAAGACGATCCAACGCACGATCGACGATCATGCGTTCCTGCATGGCGGTAACAACGCCCGTTTCCCAGATGGTCTTGCGCAAGTCGTCGTAATTCTGTCCCTTTCCCTTCGTCATGGCGCGCACGGCATCCTCAGCCTCCTTGCCGCTCACGCTGATACCCTCCCTCTGGGCCAGCGCCAGAAGAAAGGTATGCCCCTTGGCCTTCTTGCGGGCGAATTCCATGGCCTCGTCGTGCATGTGCTCCAGAGTTTCGCGGATGGTATCCGCGTCGGCATGCTGCTTTTTCAGATAATGCTCCGCATCGCGCAGGTGTTCGCGATAAAAACGCTGCACCAGGCTTTCAGGAAGCGGAAAGTCCAGACGCGAAAGCTGCTCCTCCATGAGGCGATGCTTGCCCTCCCGCTGTATCTGACGCATGCGGGCGGCAAAGGTCTGCTGCCACACTTCCTGCTTCAGATCGTCGAAGGTCTTGAAGCCCAGCTTCTGCGCCGTCTCGTCGGTAAGAGGGGGAAGCACTTCGCGCTGTATGCGGCGCAGCACCACATCGAGCTGCACTTCACGGCCGCGAAGCGTAGGATCGGGATAATTGTCCGGGCAGACCATCACGCCCTGTCCTCTTTCCCCCACATGCAGCGCGCGGACGATAGGATCCATTTCCGGCACCTTCCCGCCCGGCTGCACGGGCAAAAGATGAAGGCGAAAATTATCCGCCGTCATACCCGGCAGGGCCTTGCCGTCCACGGTACCGCGCACGTCCACGGTAAGTATGTCGTGATCCTGCGGCTTGCGGTCCGTCACTTCCTCATAGCCCGCAAGGCGACGCAGCGCCTGGTCGAGCATGGCGTTCAGAGCGTCATCTCCTGGCGCGGGATCGGGTACCGCCACGGAAAGCGTCTCAAGGTCAGGAAGCTCCATTTCAGGCAGAATATCGAAGCTGGAGGAAAAGGAGAACTCCGTTCCTTCCTGAGCGCCCTGCCCGTGATACTGCGAGGGGCACAGGGGGCGTACGCCTTCCTTTTTAAGAATGTCCATCATGGTGGCGTCGGCAAGGATTTCCGTGGCGTCGGCAGCCACGCGGGAGGCGAAGCGGCTTTTTATGACATTGACCGGGATCTTGCCCACGCGGAACCCCGGAAGGTTCATGCCCTTGCCTATGGCCTTCGCCGCACGGTCAAAGGCTTTCCTCACCTCGTCGGCAGAGCAGGTCACCGTCAGGGAAACCGAGGTGGGGGATGTTTTCTCTATGCTGTACTCCATGAAAAGACTCCTCAAAAAGGGAACATATTAACTTCTTGCGCCGCAACGAAAGGCCGAGCCTCTTCCACCCGGGCTCCGTTTCGGCTGCCGCCCACCTCCGACACACAGGAGGCACACGAACCTCACGGCCTGAGCACACGCGAAAGCAAGGCCTCCAGCGCTCTCTCTTCCAGCATGGCGG
>NZ_DYZA01000148.1 GCF_020741395.1 Mailhella massiliensis
TTCAGAACCTTCTGGCTCAGGAGGCAGTGAAAACGGGTTTTTTAAAGGAGTCCGTACGCAGTATTCCCGAGTTGTCCGGCCTTGTACGCTCCTTTTTCGAGCATTGTATCCGGGAATACCATTCTCTGTACGACCATGTGGAACCTCTTGCTGTGTTGGGTTCCTGCTGTTTTGCGGGAGCAGCGGCCGCCCATCTGTGGAACGCTGTGGGAGAAGAGCTCCTGAAAAGCAATCTTTTTGCTCTGCTTTCCCGGGAGCGCGGCATGAAATACCTGGACGACACGGCGCTGGAGTTTGCGGCCATGCCCGGAGGCAGCCCTGAAGGTGACCGCCTTGCGGCCTGCATCAAGGGAAGCTGGAGCATCATGGCTCTGGCCGCCATGAGCGGAGCAGTGAAGGGGCGGCAGGCCGAGGAAGCCATGCTCTTTCTTCAGGCTACGGCGCAGGCCATGTTCCTTCTTGGAGAAGCCATAGTGCTGGCAAGGGAGGAGGACTGAGATGGGAGTGTTTCAACATGAGTCCACAGCGCTGCTCCGGGCAGGGGTGGACAGAATGCTGCAGAGTGAAGCCGTCATGGGAGCACTGAGATACAAGGTGGGGCGCTATGCAGATATTCTTGAACTTCGCTGTGCTGAAGAGAAAGGCATAACCGCGCGTGTACGGCTCAGGGGTTTTTCGGAAGAAGTGCGTATTACCCTCCGCCGCGTCGAAGCAGGGGAAGGCGGTACATGGTTGCGGCCTGTGGATATTTTTGCCGACCGCGAAGGAGTGGACGCCCTGCTCAAGGACATGGTGCTGGGGAAGACGTTTGAACTTCCCACCGCGGCTAGACCCTTTGCCGGCGTGCTGGCAAAGCTTTTCGATGAAAAGAATTCCTGAGACGGTCTTCCCTCCATACCGCTACCGCAGGGTTATGGCGATGGTGCGCGCGTCCTCCTGCGCGACCGAGCACTGCGAAGGCTGCCCTGCGAGGGAGAAGACGATCACGGTGTCGCTGTTGCGAAATTCCACGGACATGCCTTTGACAAGATTCGTGCTTACTCGCCGGAAGGCTACCTTCCAGCGTCCTTTCAGGGTGACTTCATAACGCAGAGGCTCTTCCTTCAGCGCCCCCTCAGCCGTCAGACAATTTCCTGCCCCGGCGATGCGGAAAAGCATGGACGTGGGCGCCTGCTCCAGCGTGATCCAGGTTTTTTTCGGTGCAGCGCGGCTGTCCGCTTCTTCTTTTTTTTCCTCAGGCGCGGCATCTGCCGCTTGTCTTTCGGGGAGAGCGTCGTTTTTGGCTTGGCCGGATACGGAGCTTTCTTCAGAAGGCCCGTTTTTTGTGTCTTCCCGGGGGGAGGGCGCAATTTCTCCCTCTTTCTGCATGGGAGCGGGCGCCGGCTTTTCGGCAGAGGGCGGAACGCTCTGTTTTTCATCCTTCGTCATTGCCGGGGCTGCGCTTTTTTCCTTTGCCGGGTAGGCCTGGGGGTCGATTTTACCGGAAACCGTATGCCCGCCCGGGGATTCGCCCTTATCTTCATCTTTCGTCACTTCTTCCATCGGAAACGCGACAGGGGAAGCCTCAGCGGGCTCCTCGGGAGCGCCGCTCACTGCCGCCGGGGCAGGCTGCGGTGCAGAAGGCGCGGGCAGTATGCCCATGGCGTCGCTCACAGTGCCCCGCTGCCCGTCCACATCGCACAGGGCATTCATGGGATATTCGCAGAAATTATCCAGGCGTATGCGCGAGGCCTCAAGGGAAGCCTGAAGTTCGCGGTTCTGCTGCTCCAGCCTTTTGCTTTCTTCCCAGGACTGCCAGAACAGCCAGGCCCCACAGCCGACAGCCAGAAGAAGGGTCGCGAGGCTTGCGGCGATAAGGGTTGTGAGAAATTTATTCATGGCTGTTTTCCCGCTGTTTCGAGGTGGAAGTTTCCGCCAGGCGGTGGGCCGTCACCTGCCTGAGGTAGGCCTGTGTTTCGGGGAAGGGCGGGACGCCGCCGTACTTGACGACGTTGGCCGGTCCGGCGTTGTAGGCCGCAAGCGCCAGGTCGAGGGAGCCGAAGCGGTCGAGCTGACGGCGCAGGTAGGCACTGCCGGCCATGACGTTGGCCTCGGCGTCATAGGGGTCTTCCAGGCCCAGTTCCTTCTGAGTTTCCGGCATGATCTGCATGGCTCCGCGCGCTCCTTTGGGGGAAACGGCGTGGGCCTGAAAGGCTGATTCCGTGCGTATGACGGCGGCGATGAGCGATTCCGGCAGGTCGTAGGCCTTGGCGGCCTTTGCAATAATGCGCCGCCATTCTTCCGGAGCCGTGTATATCTTTCCTTCGTTCATGGCTTCGGCAAGCTCGGGGGTGACCATGGGGCGGGGCAGGGCCAGCAGGCGGGCGGAGGGGGAAAGGCTGGCCACATCCATGCTGTCGATGAGAAATTCCTGCGTATGTTTTCGTTCCAGCAGGCTGGTTTCCGTAACGCTCACTTCTTCCGAAAGTATGACGCCCGCCTGAAGGCCTGAGGGAACAAGAAAAAGCGCAAGGGTCCAC
>NZ_DYZA01000149.1 GCF_020741395.1 Mailhella massiliensis
GCAATATTCACATGGGCCATGTGCGCAACTATTCCATAGGCGACGTCATGGCGCGTTTCCGCCGCATGCAGGGGTACAATGTCCTGCATCCCATCGGCTGGGACGCCTTCGGTCTTCCGGCGGAAAACGCGGCAATCAAGCACGGCACGCATCCCGGGAAGTGGACGTATTCCAATATCGATAACATGCGTGCCCAGCTTCAGCGCATGGGCTACTCCTACGATTGGCGCAGAGAAGTGGCCACCTGTCGTCCGGAATATTATCGCTGGGAGCAGGAATTTTTCCTCAAGTGCCTGGAAAAGGGCCTTGTCTACCGCAAGAAGGCTCCGCAGAATTGGTGCCCGAGCTGCCATACCGTGCTGGCCAATGAGCAGGTGGTGGACGGCAGGTGCTGGCGTTGTGATTCCCCGGTGGAGCAGAAAGACCTCACACAGTGGTTCTTCCGCATCACCGCCTATGCCGACGAGCTGCTCGCCGACCTTGAAAAGCTGGAGAAGGGTTGGCCTTCCCGTGTGCTCACCATGCAGCACAACTGGATAGGTCGCTCCACCGGTGCGGAAATCGTGTTCCCGCTGGAAGGGCGCGAAGGCGAAATCAGGGTGTTTTCCACCCGCGCCGACACGGTGTTCGGCGTCACCTTCATGACGCTGGCTCCGGAACACCCGCTGGTGGAATCCCTCATTGCCGGGCGTGAGAACGAGGCTGAGATCCGCGCGTTCATCGAACGCACCCGCAATATGGACCGCCTGGACCGTCAGTCCGAGACTCTGGAGAAGGACGGCGTGTTCACGGGCGCGTACTGCCTGAATCCCTTTACCGGTGACCGCATCCCTATCTGGCTCGGCAATTTCGTGCTGGCCGACTACGGTACCGGAGCAGTCATGGCTGTGCCTGCTCACGACCAGCGCGACTTCGATTTTGCGCATAAGTTCGGCATTGCCATTAAAGTGGTGGTGAGCCCTGAAGGGCAGGAACTCGTTCCTTCCGAGATGACGGAAGCTTTCGTAGATCCGGGGTTCCTGGTCAATTCCGGTGAATTTTCCGGCATGCCCAATGAAGAAGGCAAGGAAGCCATTATCAAAAAGCTGGAGGCAATGGGCAAGGGCCGCGCCACGGTGAACTATCGTCTGCGCGACTGGAATATTTCCCGCCAGCGTTACTGGGGCGCTCCCATCCCGGTGGTGTATTGCGAAAAGTGCGGCGTACAGCCCGTGAAGATCGAGGATCTCCCCGTGCGGCTGCCCTTGGATGTGAAGACCTGTGAGGACGGTCGTTCCCCCCTGCCCGATACGCCTTCCTTTGTGGATACGGTGTGCCCCTGCTGCGGAGGTCCCGCCCGCCGCGAGACGGATACCATGGACACCTTTGTGGAGTCTTCCTGGTATTTCGCCCGCTATACCTCCGCCCGCAAGGAGGACGCCCCCTTCGACATGGAGGCGCTCAAGTACTGGATGCCTGTAGACCAGTACATAGGAGGTGTGGAGCACGCCATTCTTCATCTTCTCTATTCGCGTTTCTTTACCAAGATGCTGCGGGATTTCGGCTACTTCCCCGCCGGTATGGACGAGCCCTTCAAGAACCTGCTCACGCAGGGCATGGTGCTGCTCGGCGGCAGCAAAATGTCCAAGTCCAAGGGCAATATCGTCGATCCCGACGCCATGGTGCAGAAATACGGTGCGGATACGGTGCGCCTGTTCTGCCTGTTTGCGGCTCCGCCGGAACGCGACTTCGACTGGAGCGACAGCGGCATTGAGGGCTCCTACCGTTTTGTGAGCCGCGTGTGGCGCATGTTTGCCGAAATGCAGCCGATCCTGAAGCCTGTGCTTCCCTGCTCGGATCTTGCTCCCGCCGCGAGCGACGCCATACGCTCCCTGCGCATGAGCGAGCACGCCACGGTGAAGAAGGTGGGCGAAGACATTGCGGAACGCAACCAGTTCAACACCGCCATTGCCGCCATCATGGAACTGGTGAACGCGGTGAACCAGTACCGCGAGGAGCTTTCCTCTACAGAAGAAGGCCGCAACGCGCTTTCCTCCGCCATGTCTACGGTGCTTGCCATGCTCTTCCCCTTTACGCCGCACATGTGCGAGGAAGTCTGGCAGGAGCTGGGGCATACCGACTCCCTGGATGATGTACGCTGGCCCGCATGGAGCGAGGATGCCCTGAAGCGCGACGTCGTGACGGTGGTCGTGCAGGTGAACGGCAAGCTGCGCGGAAAGGTGGAAGTGCCAGCCGGTTCCTCTAGGGAGGAACTGGAAAAGGCTGCGCTTGCCGAGCGTTCCATACAGAATCATATTGCCGGAAAGACGGTGCGTAAGATCATTGTTGTGCCCGGCAAGCTGGTCAACATCGTGGCCGGATAAAAAGCATGAAAGGGCCTTCCCTTCCCCTTCGGAAGAGGGAGGGAAGGCCTGAAAGCGGCGGCGCTCCGGCTGTTACGGCGCGTATGTTTCAAAAAGTGTCTGCCGCTGCACGGAAGAGGGTGGGGCGAGCCTGAAGCTGCCCTTCCTGTGCTGTGCGTGTCGTTCGCTCAAGAGGGAAAGTCCTTCCCTGAAATGTGTCGGAAAAGAGCATTGAAGGGCATGCAGCCAAGAGGGAATGCCTGATGAGAAAACAATGGGGAACATGGAAGAGACTGACGGCTGCCGCAATCTGCTGCCTGAGCCTTGTTGCCGGAGGCTGCGGCTATACGCTGGACGGCTATTCTTCCAGCAGCTCGCGTGCCGAGAGCGTGCTTGGCGACGGCAACCAGACGCTCAGGATAGACAAGGTGGAGCAGGTCACCATGTACCCCTGGGTGCAGTATTATCTGCGCGGCATCACGCGTGATGAAGTGAACCTGCGTCGTCTGGCACGCTGGGTGGACAGCGGGAATGCCGATTATCTGCTCACCATCAACATGCCCGGTTTCCGGGTGCGCTCTTCCATATCCAACAGGGTGGACAATACCCTGCTCAGCGATACGGTGGTGCAGCTGGAACTTGTGGTCCGCAGCGGCAAATCGGGCAATGTGGTATGGCGTTCCGGCGTGATTTCTTATTCCGACAAATTTGAAACTGTGGATGAGTCCAGCGCTATCCGCGACGGGCTCAAGGAAGCGCTCCGCCGCGCGCTCGACCGCATGCAGCAGAAATTCTGACCATCCTTCAGTCTTTCGGCTGCTCTCTCGGAAATTCCTGTTTCCCCAAAGGGAGAGGCCGTGCGGCGGCCAGGCATGGGATAAACGCTCCAGAGGCATTTTCATGGACAGTCCCGGCTTCTTTTTCTGTATCTGCCCCGACGGAGCGCTGCTTCGCGAGTACCTTGAAGGGGAACTTGTCGCGCCGTTGCGTGCGGAGGGGAGCGTTCCGGACGTGCAGTTTTTCTGGGCAGACGAAGGGCTTGACCGCCGCTTCTGGGACAAGCTTACTTTGCTCGGCATGGACGGCCGCTCCCGCATGCTTGTGGTGCGCGGAGCAGAGCAGCTTCCCGCTGAAACCTGGAAGAAGCTTTCCGCCGTCCTGGGTATGCCGCGTCCCGGCATTCTCCCAGTGTTCTGCCTGGAAGGAGCGTGGGAAAAGGGGCAGCCCAAGCTGCCTGCGCACATAGCCAGGCTCAAATGTCTGGCATTTGCCGAGAAAAAGCAATGGATCTGGCGTGTTGCCGGGCTCGAGGCGCGTTCCTTGGGCAAGTATGTGCAGAAGCGCGCGTCAGCCATGGGCCTGCGCATGACGCCGGAAGCTGTGAATGCTCTTTCGGAAATGCTTATTCCCGACGCCTTTGCCGTACATAATGCACTGGAACAGCTCTTTCTGGCTTCTCCAGACGGCTCGGCGGATGAATCTCTGGTGCGTCAGATGACGGAGTTTGCCCCGGAAGCCGTCATTTTCGATATGATCCGCCAGCTTGAGCAGGGCAATGCCCGTGCCGTGTGGAAGGCTCTCCTGCGGGCCGGAGACGGCGGAGAATCCCTGCTTTTTCCTTTACTCTCGCTCATGGCCCGTGAGGCACGCATCTTGTGGCAGCTGAACGCCGGGGAAAAGGTGTTCGTGCCGCAGTATGTGGAAAAGGAAAAGCGTGGTCTTGCGGCGAGGCTCGGCTTTGCGGGTATTGCCGGTATTTTTGCCGTGTTGCAGAAGGCGGAGTTCTCCGTGAAAAGTGGGGCCCGGCAGCCTTTGCAGGCCATGGAGGAACTGGTGGCCGCTCTTTCCCTGACCTTTTCCGCTTCCCGTAAAGAAGCGCCGTATCTTCGCTGAACCTTCATGAAAAAGGACGTGCCTCTTTCCGAGGCGGAACTTCGTTCCGGCCACAGAAAGCGCCTGCGTGAGCGTTTCCTTGCCGAACCTTCCGCTCTGCCCGATTACGAACTTCTGGAACTTGCGCTCGGCTGTGTGTATCTCCGCCGGGACAACAAAATACTTGCCAAGCGTCTCCTGGGGCGCTTCGGCAGTTTCGACGCGCTGCTTTGCGCCTCGACGGAAGAGCTTGCCCAAGTGGAGGGCTGCGGTCCGGCTGTTGATAGTTTTCTTTCGCTCCTTCGGGAAATCATTGCCCGCTCTTCCCAAAGCACCGTACAAAAGAAAAGCCCCGTGACGCTGTCTGATCTGATTGAGGTGGGCAGGCGGCGTCTCGCACATTGTGTTGATGAAGAAGTGTGGGCTGCGCTTCTGGACAAACAGAACAGGCTGCTTATGTTTAAAAAGATCCGCCAAGGCTCTTTGAACCATGTGGCTCTGGAGCCTCTTGAAGTGGTGGAGCTCATGGTCAGGAATCATGCGAGCAGCCTGGTTCTCATGCATAACCATCCTGGCGGGGCATATCAGCCTTCTCAGGAGGACAGAGTGCTGACAGAACGCATAGCCCTGGCGCTCCGGCATCTGGGCCTGTTTCTACATGATCATGTGATCATCACTTCCGAGGCATCTTTCAGCATGATGCAGGATCGCCGCATCGAACTGCCGAAAAGATAGGTACGGGATTTGCCCGAACGAGGATAGCATGAGCGATACGCAAAAAACGCTTTCCGCAAGGCCGGAAGAAGATAGGAATAAACTGCCGGATCAGGACAGGGATGCCTCTGCTCCCGTGGAGGCGCGCGAGAACGGGAAACAGGAGCATGACGGGGGAGGAACTTCCGGCGAAGGGCCTTCCGACGAGGCTGACGCACCCGTCATCCCTTCCGTGCTTCCGGTTTTGCCCCTGCGTGACAGCGTGGTGTTCAATTCCATGATCGTGCCGCTGTTCGAGGGCCGTGAAAAAGCCTTGGATACGGTGGAGTTCGCGCTGAACGGCAACCGCTATCTTCTGCTCTGCACCCAGCACGACGCCTCCGTCGAGGAGCCTCTGCCCGAAGAGCTGTATACCGTGGGTTCCGTGGTTATGATACTGCGCATGATCAGGATGAACGACGGGCAGGTGAAGCTCCTGGTACAGGGACTCACGCGCGCCAGAGTGGAAGAGTTCGACAACGACGGCCCCATCCTGCTGGCCCGGGTGAGCCTTCTGGAAGAAAAGGGCGGCGAGGTGTCCGAGGTAGAGCTGGAGGCCATGCTGCGTTCCGCCCGAGAACAGAGCGACAGAATACTGCATCTGCGCGGGCTTCCTTCCGGCGAGATCATGAACGTGCTCAATTCCGTTCAAGATCCGGGCCGTATGGCCGATATCATTGCGGCCAACATGCGTCTGAGTGTTGAGGAGGCGCAGGGCATTCTGGAATGTCTTGATCCTGTGGAACGCTTGCGCCGGGTGAACGCGCACCTTCTGCATGAGGTGGAGATCGCCACCATGCAGGCGCGCATCCAGGGCATGGCGCGTGAGGGGATGGACAAGGCGCAGAGGGAATATTTTCTGCGCGAGCAGCTCAAGGCCATTCACAAGGAACTCGGCGACAGCGGCGAGGACGACGATGAGAACGAGAACCTGAGAAAGGCCCTGGACAAGGCCGGCCTTCCTCCGGATGCGAGGCGCGAGGCCGACAAGCAGCTGCGCAGGCTCTCCTCCATGCACGGAGATTCCGCCGAGGCTACGGTGGTGCGCACCTATCTGGATCTTCTGGCGGAACTTCCCTGGAAGAAAATGTCCCGAGACAGGCTGGATATTGTGAAGGCGGCCGCTATCCTTGATGAAGACCATTACGGCCTTGAGAAGGTGAAGGACCGCATCCTTGAATTTCTGAGCGTGCGCAAGCTGAACCCCGACTCCAAGGGGCCTGTGTTGTGCTTTGTAGGGCCTCCCGGGGTGGGCAAAACCTCCCTCGGACGTTCCATCGCCCGAGCCCTCGGCCGCAGATTCCAGCGCATTTCCCTGGGCGGCGTGCGCGATGAAGCGGAAATACGCGGCCACCGGCGCACCTACATCGGGGCCATGCCCGGGCGCATTATTCAGGCCATACGGCAGGCGGGAACGCGCAATCCCGTGATCGTGCTGGATGAAATCGACAAGCTCGGCAACGATTTTCGAGGAGACCCGTCCTCCGCGCTTCTGGAAGCTCTGGATCCGGAACAGAATTCCCATTTCAGCGATCATTACCTGAACTTGGAATTTGATCTGTCCAAGGTGCTCTTCCTCTGTACGGCCAATCAGCTCGACACTATTCCTCCCGCTCTTCTGGACAGGTTGGAGATCATCCATCTTTCCGGCTATACGGAGCAGGAAAAACTTGCCATTGCCCGCAGGTATCTCATCAGGAGGCAGAGAGCGGAGAGCGGCCTGAAAGAAGGTGATGTGACTTTCCGTGACAACGCCCTCACCCGGATAATTCGCAGCTATACGCGCGAAGCCGGCCTGCGTACCTTGGAGCGCCAGATCGGCGCCGTTTGCCGCAAGCTTGCAAGGCGCAAGGCGGAAGGGGAGAATCCTCCTTTTGTAGTAACGCCCGCGCTGGTGGGGAAGCTGCTCGGTGCGCCGCGTTTTCTCGATGAGGAAAAGGAGGCCGAACTTCTGCCCGGCGTGGCCCTGGGCCTTGCCTGGACGCAGGCAGGGGGCGAAGTCCTTCATGTGGAGGTGAGCACCATGCAGGGCAAGGGAGCTTTGCTTCTCACAGGGCAGCTCGGCGATGTGATGAAGGAAAGCGCGCAGGCTGCGGTGACCTATGCCCGCTCTCATGCGAAAGAGCTGGATATTGATCCGGAATTTTCCCAGAAGCTGGACATTCATATTCATGTGCCCGCAGGAGCCACGCCCAAGGACGGGCCTTCCGCCGGAGTGACGCTGGTTTCCGCGCTGGTTTCCGCGCTGACCGGGAGGCCCGTGCGCGGCGACACCTGCATGACCGGGGAAATCACGCTTCGCGGTAGGGTGCTGCCTGTGGGCGGCATCAAGGAAAAGATACTCGGGGCTGTGGCAAGAGGCCTGAAAAGGGTCGTCATTCCCACGCAGAATACCAAGGATCTGGAAGAAATTCCGGCGGAGCTGCGGCGGAGGGTGGAAATCCATACCGTGGATACCATAGCCGAGCTGCTTGCTCTGGTGCTGGAAGAGAAAAAGTCTGCGGCATAGAGCGCCGCATGATATGTGTTTTCGTCAGGAAAGGAAGGGCTGAGAAGACCCTTCCTTTTCTGGTTAAAAGAATATCCAGCCAGGCTTGGGCAGAAAATTTATCGTTGTGAGAAGATATCAAAGTTCCTTTTGACTTGCTGAGGAAGGGGGCTGGTAACTGCGCCTTCAAGTAAATCAAAAGGAAGTTACGATGAGCGACACAAAGAGTTTAGCGTATACGAAGCTTCAGCCTCAACTATGGCATGCAGCTTCCCGCCGCGAGAACGACCGGCCCATGGAGGTATGGGCGGGAAGTTCTCATTCCCGTACCCCATCAGCTTTCAAGTTGCATCCATCCTTCCTGCGATGAGTGGCGCAGGTTTGCCTCCGAGGGAGTGGGCGGAAGAGGGTGAGAACAGTAATATTGATATTTATTTCACGAAAAAACGGTATTATCTTTCCTGTTATTTCGCTTTGGCATAGTGTACGGAGAAGGAGTCTGCTTATGTCTGCTATTCAAGAGAATCCTTCGTCGCTGCACTTAAAAAGTGTGATCGCCGCCTTGTGGACGGGAAATCTTTTCGCTCCTTTTCTCATGAGCGGCGTGGCCGCCATACTTCCTTCCATAGGGGAGTCGCTGGGGGCTTCGGCTGTGGCGCTTTCCCTCGTGATGGTATGTTATAATCTCGGCCAGTCCATTTCCCAC
>NZ_DYZA01000150.1 GCF_020741395.1 Mailhella massiliensis
ATCTTTAAATCCCTTCCTTTGACACGACGGCCCGGCGCAAGCCGGGACGGAGTCGGCCACGGCAGGTGGGCGCGGCAGCGCACACCTGCACGGACGCGGGGCAGGCGACGGAGGGCGGCGAGATGCCCGGCCTGCGCGGCAGAAGAAGGCGCTTACCTTCCGGGATTTCGTCCTGCAAGGCAGGGATTCCGCACCGGAAGCGAGTCAAGGCCCGGCTTCTGCGCCCTCTTCGCCCGCGAGACTGCCTGTTATGGGGGTTCGGGGGAGATTATCTCCCCCGGCGGGGTACGGGGCGGAGCCCCGCTGCCTTTCCTGCCTTTCCTGCCTTTCCTGCCTTTTCTGCGTTTCCTGCCTTTCCTGCGTTTGCGTGCCGTTTGCGGGGCAAAAAAGTCTTTTTTCACAGTATGGACAGAGGGGCGTTCCGGGCCTAGAATCCGGGGCATGCGCATAGTGAAGCCCTTTATTTTTCCGTTGATACTTCTTTTTCTGTGGCAGGTTACGTCTGCTTCAGGGGCAGTATCGCCGTATTTGCTGCCGTCGCCTGCGCAGGTGCTGGAGACGGGGGCGGCGATGGCGGGGAGCGGCGTGTTGTTTTCGCATCTTGGCGCGTCGCTTTCACGGATTGCGGCGGGGTTCGGGCTGAGCGTGGCCTTGGCGTTTACGACGGCGGCGGCGCTGTCGCGTTGGAAGCTGCTGGACGAATGTCTTCAGGGGAGCCTTTCTTTTCTGCGCATGACGCCGCCGCTGGCCTTGACGCCGCTGCTTATTTTATGGCTGGGCATAGGGGATGCGACGCAGGTTGCGGTGATAGTGCTGGCGTCTTTTTTTCCGGTGTATCTGAACACGCGGGCGGGATTGAACCGCTTGGAAGCGCCTTTCCGGGAGCTGGCGGCGAGTCTCGGGCTTTCGCGGGGGCGCACGGCGCTTTTTTTTCTTCTTCCGGCGGCGCTTCCATCCATAGTCACGGGGCTGAGGCTGAGCTTCGGTTACAGCTGGCGGGCGCTCATTGCGGCGGAGCTTATAGCGGCGAGCAGCGGGCTGGGGTACATGATTATGGATGCGGAGCAGATGCAGCGTGCGGATGAAGTGATTGTGGGCATACTGATCATAGGCTTTTCCGGCTGGCTTCTGGACGCGGCCTTTTCCTTTATTGTTTCCGCGCTGCTTTCGCGGCGTTTTCCCGAGCTTGCGTCATGAGCGCGCCCATGCAGGACGGCCTGCCGCTGCTTCTGGGCATACATAAGAGTTTCGGCGCGCGCGAAGTTTTGCGCGGGGCCGGGGTATGCCTTGCGCCTTCGGGCATCACCTGCCTGCTCGGGGCCTCGGGGTGCGGCAAGTCCACGCTTCTGCGCGTGGCGGCCGGGCTGGAGAAGGCCGATGCGGGCCAGATTTTTGTTTCCCCCGGGGAATGTGCCGTGGTATTTCAGGACCCGCGCCTTCTGCCGTGGCTCACGGTGGGGGAGAACCTGCGCCTTGCGCTGCCGCGCACCTGTGCGGATGCGGGGAAGCGCATGGAAGAAGCGCTGGCCATGGTGGAGCTTTCCGCCGAGCTTGTTTCGGCCATGCCGCGGGAGCTTTCCGGGGGCATGGCCCAGCGCGTGGGCGTGGCAAGGGCGCTGCTGCGCTCGCCGCGTATACTGCTCATGGACGAGCCCTTTGCCTCGCTGGACGCGATCACGCGGGAGAAGCTGCAAGCCATGCTCAAGAGGCTGATGAGCCGCACGCTCTGCCTGCTCGTCACCCACGACATGGAGGAAGCCCTGCGCGTAGCGGCGCGCATCCTTGTCATGGCGGGGGGCGAGATCCGCGAAAGCTTCGACCTTTCCCCCGGTTCAGGCCCTGAACGGCGGGACTTCATCCGCCGGAACATTCTTACGCATCTGAATACTAAGGAGTAATTATTATGAAGATGCCCCGTACCCTCATGCTGGCCCTTGCCCTTTCCCTTTTTGCCGCGCAAGCCTCTGCGGAGGAAGGCGTGCTCAACATCAGCTATGTGAAGTCGCCCTTCAACCTGCCCATGATGGCCATGAAGGAGCACAGGATACTGGAAAAGAAGCTGGAGCCTCTGGGCATAACCGTGAAGTGGCACGATATCGACTCCGGCGCGCAGCAGGCCACGGCCATGGCTTCCGGCTCGCTGGACGTGGGCGGCGTTCTGAACACCACCTCGGTGCAAATGGCCAACGCCGAAGGCAACCCGGTGTTCATCATTGCCGGAGCCTCGCGGCCTACGGACGTGTTCGGCCTGGTGGGGCAGGAAAACGGCGCGAAGAACTTCAGGGATCTCAAGGGCAAGACCATAGCCGGGCCCAAGGGCACGGTGCTGCATCAGCTGCTCGTGGCGGGCCTTGCGAAGGAAGGCATGAGCATCAACGACGTGAAGTTCGTGCAGATGGGCATACCCCAGAGCTTTGCGGCCCTCATGTCCGGCAAGGTGGATGCGGCCCTCATCGCAGCTGGCGCGCTGGTCAAGGCCGAACAGGCGGGCAAGCCCATCATCGCTACGGCCACGGGCCTCGTCACCCCGAAACTCGCCATGTGCGCCGGCAAGAAATTCATCGACGAAAAGCCGGAGCTTATCAAGCTTGTGGTCGCCGCGCAGGACGAAGCCTACGACTGGGTGATGAACAACCATAAGGAAGCCATTGCCCTCGGCGCGAAGGAACAGGGTATTTCCGAAGCCGACGCCGAGCGCCTCTACGCCTGGTCGCACTACAACAAGCGCCTCAATGAGGACGACATTAAAAGCCTCGATGAAGATATGACTTTCCTCATTGAAAACGGCATGGCCAGAAAGCGCGTCGATTCGCGCTCCTTCATCCTCGATTCCGCCATGGAGTAGAAGAAAACGGTTTGATGCGGGGAAGGGAGGAACCCCTTTTGTAAAAGGGTTCTCCCCCCATTCTTCTCCCCGAAACTTTTCATCAGGGCTTATCTTTGAAAAAGGTAAACGCGAGGCGGCTGCTCTGCGTCGCCCGGCCCATCGTTTGAAAGGCGAAGCATTGTCCCGGCGCAAGGCTCCCCCCAAAAAACATCCGTTCATCCCTTCCTTTTTCACCGTTGACGGGCAAAGCCCGGGAAGAAATCCCGACCGGCAACGGAACATTCCCCCGCTTCCTGCCCCCCCTGCAACACGGCCCGGCGCAAGGCTCCCCCACAAAAAAACATCCGTTCATCCTTTCCTTTTTCACCGTTGACGGGCAAAGCCCGGGAAGAAATCCC
>NZ_DYZA01000151.1 GCF_020741395.1 Mailhella massiliensis
GGCAAGCTTGAAGACCTCGGCGTTGTCGGTGTTCACATGAATGACCAGATCGTATCTCATGATATTCTCCTTACTGTCAGACATTATCCCCGCCCGGAAACTGCTCAGGCTCAGGGCTCTGCCGGGGCAGGATCAGCACCTTCCCGGAAGAAAGACGCATGTGAAAAGAATCTCATTACTCTTCTCTTCTGTCAATGCCTTTTTCCCCGCTCCCGGCCGGAAGAAAGCCTCTGTACAGGGCTGTGCCGCAGCATCTGCGGAAAAAAGCGTTCCCTGCCCGGAACCTTCCGGCCTCTCTGCCGGAAAGCCTTCTCCGCCTGAAGCAGCTTTTCCGCGACGGGGAGAGACAGGGGATTCTCTGCCTCCGCCTTCCGGAGCGAAAAAACGCCGCAGCTTCTTCCGGCCCTCATGGGCGGAAAACGCTTCTTTCCTGATCCCGGAAGGGACGGCCATGCAGCATCATGCTGCTTCCGGCACAAAAATATATCAGAATAAAGTGTTGACAACTCCCCCCGGGCAGGAGCAATGTGCATTCCCTGTCCCGCCGAGGAGAATTGCGGTTCCAGAATGTGGGACAAGAGTGGAGCAGAGGAAAACTCCACTCGCTCGGATAAGAGCGGAGCAGATGAAAACTCCACTCGCACGGATAAGAGCGGAGCAGATGAAAACTCCACTCGCACGGACACGAGGGCGAAGACACGCCACACACTGAGAACATGCCAGCTTCCAGGCCGCGCGGCAGAAAAATGAAGGAAGGGCAGTTCACCGGCGTTCCGCTCTCAGGTAGAAGCGGCCTCGCAGAACGAGAGCCCTCTGCCCCGGAAAGGGGCAACTCTTCACCCGCCCGATCGCGAAAACCGCCCTTATTGGAGAGGGCATCGGAGGCCGGCAAAGGCCGGATCTTTATATGTTTGGCATCCTGTATTTCTTTGTCTGCTGCGCACTGCTCGCAGCGGGCTACGCGCTGTACGGCGCCTTTGTGGAACATGTCTTCGGAGCCGACGGCTCCCGTGAAACTCCCGTCATGACCAAAAGAGACGGCGTGGACTTCGAACCCATGCCCCTCTGGAAGCTCTACATGAGCCAGATGATCAACATCGCCGGCCTCGGCCCCGTGCTCGGCACCATTCTCGGCGCGCTCTACGGCCCCGTGGCTCTTCTGTGGGTGGTCTTCGGCTCCATTTTCGCAGGCGCCGTGCACGACTATGCTGCCGGCATGATTTCCCTGAGGGAAGAAGGCATAAGCTATCCCGAGATCATAGGCCGCAACCTTGGCCCGGGAGCCCGTATTTTCATGGAATGTTTCACCATTCTCTTCATGGTCATGGTGGGGGCCACCTTCGTGCTGGCTCCGGCCGCCCTGCTTGCCAGCCTCTTCCCCCACTTTCTCACCGACCTCTTCCCCTCCGCGCCCACCCTGGCCTGGAGCGTCCTCATCTTTGCCTACTACTTTACGGCCACCATCATCCCCTTCGACCACATCGTGAGCCGCTTCTACCCCATCGTGGGCATACTGCTCATCTTCATGGCCTTCGGGCTTCTGCTTGCACTTTTCACCCAGGGCTATGAAATCCTGCCCAATACGGACTTCTTTACCAACGCCCACCCCGGGAACCTCCCCGTCTGGCCGCTTCTTTTCATCACCATCGCCTGCGGCGCCATAAGCGGCTTCCACGCCACGCAGTCCCCCCTGCGCGCCCGCTGCATGACTAATGAAAAGCTGAGCCGCCGCGTGTTCTACGGCGCCATGATCACCGAGGGCGTGCTCGGCCTCATCTGGGCAACCCTTGCCCTTTCCTTCTACCCCGATGCGGCCGCCCTTGCCGCCGCCATGGGCCCCAAGGGTTCCCCCACTCTGGTGGTGCAGGAAATATCCCTTACCCTGCTCGGCCCCGTGGGCGGCGTCTTCGCCATACTCGGCGTGGTGCTCCTGCCCGTGAGTACCGGCGACACGGCCTTCCGCGCCGCGCGTTCCATGCTGGCCGACCGCTTCCATATCGACCAGAAAAACACCTGCAAACGTGTGCTCACCGCCCTGCCCCTCTTCGCCGGGGGCGTGGCCCTCACCCTGCTCGATTTTCCCGTCATCTGGCGCTATTTCGGCTGGGCCAACCAGACCATGTCCTGCGTGAGCCTGTGGGCCTTTTCCGTGTGGCTCGCCCGGCACGGCCGCCTGCACTGGATCACCACCCTGCCCGCCCTGTTCATGACGACGGTGTGCACGGCCTATATCTGCTATGCGCCCATAGGGTTACGCCTTTCCATGGAAAATTCCACCCTCGCGGGCATGGTGGTCTCCCTCGCCTGCCTTGCGCTGTTCCTGCACTTTTGCAGGTCTGAGCGCCATGCGGGCATAAGCGCCCGCGCGGCCGGATAAGCCTGCCCCTTCCCGCCTGCAAGCCCCTCTTCGGAGGGGCTTTTTTCTGTGCCCGGAACGCAGCTCTGTGTCATAAAGATACATGTATAAACCATACATGTATGGCCCTGTTCCATAAAAAAGCTTTCTTTGCCTGTTATTCCGGGATAGTCTCGCTGGCACGGATATTGCTACGGCATGAATACAATATTCAGCAACGTGAAGGAGAAAACGCTCATGGCGGATATTGCATTCTTCGGACTCGGCACCATGGGGCTTCCCATGGCCCTCAATCTTCTCAGGGCGGGGCACCGCCTGCACGTCATGCCCTTCATGGGCGTCATGGAAGGCCCCGGAGAGGTGGAGCGGCACGGCGGCGTGATCCACGACAGCCTGGAAGCCATGCTGGAAAAGGCGGAATTCATCATCAGCGTCGTGCCGAACGACGATTCCGTACGCGACATATACCTCAACGAGGCCATGAAAAAGGCCATCCGCCCGGGCAGCATCATCATAGAAATGACTTCCTGCTCCCCGGACGTGGTGCGGGAAGTGGAAGCCTATTATAAGGATAGGAACGTCGGCGTCATCGACGCGCCCATCACCGGGGCGCTGCCCAAGGCCATAGACGGCACGCTGACCGTCATGGGCGCAGGCAAGGAGGAAGACTTCCGGCGTGCGGAACCGGTGTTTGCAGCCATGGCGGAAAAGGTGTTCCGGCTCGGCCGGGTGGGCAACGGCAAGCTCATCAAGGCCATGACCAACCTGCTCGGGGCCGTGAATCTCGCCGCCGTGGGGGAATTCTACCGCTTCGCTTCCGCCATGGGCCTGAACATGGAGGAAGCGGCGGAGGTGGTGAAGAAAAGCGCGGGCGGATCCACGCAGTTCGACAGGAACTTCTTCAAGATGGTGGAGGGGGACTACAGCCCCGCCTTCACCCTCGCCCTGCTGCGTAAGGACATGGGCATAGCGCTGAAAAGTGCCGAAACTCATCCAGATCTTGCCCTGCCCCTTTCCCGCCTGGCCTATGAGCTGTACCTTCAGGCTTCGGCCTACGACAGGGAAGACTGCAGTTCCATAGCCCGCCTGAACGGCACGCAGAAATAACGCCCGAAGGCCCTGCGACAAAAACCCCGGAACCGCACCTGCGGAACCGGGGCTTCTTCCTGCAACGCCCTTTCAGGCGCATGCCGCTATTTCAGCTTGGAAAGCAGATCTTCGCGTATGGCGTCGATGGTGCCGCTGCCGTCCAGCTCGATATAACGGGTCACACCCTTGGCGGCCAGATCCTTGAAATAGTAGGCTGCGGCCAGGGTGCCGTTCTTTTCGTCATAGTAGATATCGTGACGCTTGTTTATGGCTGCCTCGTCCTGATCGTCGGGGCGGGTCTTCAACGCGCCGCCGCACACGCGGCAGACGTCGCCGTTGGGCTTTATGGCGTCGATATAGATGTTGTTGGGGTGATTGTTGTTGTTCACGCAAAGGCGGCGGCCCATGATGCGGTCGCGGGCTATCTTGCGGGGAAGAAGAATTTCCACCACATAGTCGAGCTTGAGACCTTCCTTTTCCAGCGCGTCTTCCAGCTTGCGGGCCTGTTCCATGTTGCGGGGGAAGCCGTCCAGAAGCCAGCCCTTGTCGCCCTGCGCCTCCAGGATATCCAGCACCATGGGGATGGTGATATCGTCGGGCACAAGCTCGCCCTTGTCGATGTAGGCCTTGGCCTTTTTCCCCAGTTCCGTGCCGTTTCCAATGTGCTCACGGAAAACCGCGCCGGATTCGATGTGCTGAATGCCGTACTTTTCCATGAGAAGGGCGCCCTGGGTACCCTTGC
Source organism: Mailhella massiliensis (assembly GCF_020741395.1). Classification (GTDB taxonomy): domain Bacteria; phylum Desulfobacterota; class Desulfovibrionia; order Desulfovibrionales; family Desulfovibrionaceae; genus Mailhella; species Mailhella massiliensis_A. Next base: position 4,188 of record NZ_DYZA01000151.1, read on the forward strand.
CGCTGCCGTTGGGGCCAAAAATCAGAATATTCATCAGAATCCTCTGGCGCTTTTGCGCGTGCGCGCCCCCGGGTCCCCCCGGCGGGCTTCCTGCGTGCATGCTCCCGGCATACACGCGGAGCGAAGCCTTGCCCCGCCCCCCTGTTAATGAACTTCATGCCGCAATGCGCGGCAAACCGCAAACCGAACCGCCCGTGGCGGCGCCTCCCGCCTGGACGGGAGGAAAATATCAACCCTCGGATTCCGAGGGAAGCTCCTTTTCCTCCACCACAAGGGCACGGCCTTCATGAAGCCCGTCCCGGGCAAGGAGCTTGTAATCCTTCAGATACCGGTACCCTTCGCGGGCAAAGCACGCGTGGGAGACCTCGCGCATGATGCCGGGGCAGTCCTCCCTTGCCATGGAAAAGCTCACCTCATCCACAAGATTGCCCCGGAAAAAAGGCCAAGCCCGGCACACCGCGGGCCGCGCAGGGTGTATGGAACAGCCCCGGCCCGCCTTGAAGAAAAGACAGAAGCCGTCTTCCCCGCATTTCAGCGTGGGCTTTCCGCCCATATTTTCGGTATAACGCGCGAGCACTTCCTCCGCAGGAAGGCCGAAATGAGCGCACAGACGGGGCAGGTCGCCCGGCCCCACCACAATGCCGCCGCGCCCTTCGCAGCACTTGCCGCATCTGCGGCAGGAAAACACGGGGGAACTTTCATCGAACAAGGCGGCGTGCACCGTCTGGATGCAGCGGTCCTCCACAACCTTCACCCCGGCCTGTGCCATGAGCATGCCCGCCTCGGGGCTGCGTATGCCCTCCTGCATCCAGAAAATGAGCGGAAGATGCGGCAGGGAAAGCACTTCGCGCGCATGCTCCCCGCAATATTGCGGCGCGCGGAACAGGCAGACGATATCCGGCTGGAAGCCCCTCTCGGGAAGTTCCCTGATGTTCCGTACCGTGGGGATGCCCCAGGCCTGCCTGCGCGCGCTGTGCACGGGCATGACGTTGAAACCGGCATTGAGAAGATAGCGACCCACATGGTCCACAGGGGAACCGGGCTTGTCCTTGGCGCCTACTATGGCGATATTCCTTGCGCGGCCGAGCAGGTCGCGCAGATCGTCGAGCAGCATGGAAACTCCGCGGGAGACATTCGTCACAAAACATATCTATTGTACGCCCCCACATGCCTCATTGGCAATGGTCTTGAGGCTGAAAAGAGGCAAAAAACCTGCTCCCCCTACAAAAAGCCCCCGTTCCATGAGAAACGGGGGCCGATCCGGCAAAAAAAGCCTTCCCCCGGACGGGAAAACGTGCCCGGAAAGGGCATCTCCCCTTCCGGGAAGGAGTCATACCCGCTCATGCCTTGTCCAGCCAGGCGTTCAGGCGCTCTTCATACTCCTCGTCGCTCCAGAGCCTGCGCTCGTACATGCCCGCCAGGGCGCGCTGACGCGAGGCCTCAGCCAGCATGAGCGCGGAAGCCACGGACACGTTGAAGCTCTGCACCATGCCGTACATGGGAATGTACACCTCCCCGTCCACCAGAGGCACGAGTTCCGGGGAAACGCCCGAATGTTCGTTGCCCATGATGATAGCCGTGGGCTTTGTGAAATCATAGTCGGTAAGCGGCCGCGAAGAGGGGGAGCAGCTTGTGGCAAGTATCTGCATGTTCTGGCCGCGCAGGCACTCGATGAGCTCCTCCAGGCCCGCATGGCGCACGGTGTTCACCCACTTGAAGGCCGAAGCCGAGGTCTTGCGGCTGAGCTGCGGGAAGGCGCAGCGCGAATAGTAAAGATGCACCTCCGGCACCCCGAAGGCGTCGCAGCTGCGGTATATGGCCGACACGTTGTGCGGATCCCACACGTTGTCCATGACAAGAGTAAGGCCCTTCTGGCGCCTGGAAAGCACCGTCTCTATCTTCGCCCTGCGGCGTTCAGTCATGGCTCGCATCAGAACTCCAGGGAACCCGTGGTACGGGGGAAGGGCAGAACGTCGCGGATATTGGAAATACCCGTAAGAAGCATGATCATGCGTTCAAAGCCCATGCCGAAGCCGGAATGGGGCACGCTGCCGAAGCGGCGCAGGTCGAGGTACCACCAGTAGTCCTCCACCTTCTGCCCGAGCTCGGTGATGCGCCCCTCCAGGCGGTCGAGGCGCTCCTCTCTCTGGCTGCCGCCCACAAGCTCGCCGATACGCGGCACAAGCAGGTCCATGGCGGCCACGGTCTCATTGTCGTCGTTCATGCGCATGTAGAACGCCTTGATATCCTTGGGATAGTCGTAAACCGTCACCGGAGAGCGGAAATATTCCTCGGCCAGGAAGCGCTCATGCTCCGTCTGCAGGTCCGTGCCGAAGGACACGGGGTATTCAAACTTTTTCCCGCTTTCCTGCAGAAGCTTCACCGCGTCGCGGTAGCTCACGCGGGCATACTTCTTGTCCATCATGTCCCTGAGGCCGTCCAGAAGGCCGGGGGCGACGAACTTGTCGAAAAGGGCCACGTCGTCCGCACAGCGTTCCACCACATGGCGCACCACATGGCGGATCAGCCCTTCGGCAAGCTCCATGTTGTCCCACAGGTCGTTGAACGCGGCTTCGGGCTCCACCATCCAGAACTCGGCGGCATGGCGCGGGGTGTAGGAATGTTCGGCGCGGAAGGTGGGGCCGAAGTTGTACACCTTGCCGAGCGCGCATGCCAGGGCCTCGGCCTCCAGCTGGCCCGACACTGTAAGGCTGGCCTGCTTGCCGAAGAAATCGTTCTCAAACACGTTGCCCGAAGCAGGCTTCGGGCCGCCGTCCACCGGGAGCGTCGTCACGCGGAACATCTCGCCCGCGCCCTCGCAGTCGGAACCGGTGAGTATGGGGGCCTGCACATAGTAGTAGCCGAGCGCACGGAAATAATCGTGCACGGCAAGCGCCGCCTCGGAGCGGATACGGAAGGCAGCGCCGTACTTGTTGGTGCGGGCACGAAGGTGCGCGATGGTGCGCAGGAACTCGTCGGAATGGCGCTTCTTCTGAAGCGGGAACACAGCCGGATCGGCCAGGCCGAACACCGTCATGCCCTCGGCGTGCACCTCCCACTTCTGCCCCTTGCCGGGAGACTCCACAAGGTCGCCGCAGACGCTCACCGCCGCGCCCGTGTTCACGCCTTCAAGGGCGCTCCAGGCCTGCGTGCCCTCGTCGATGATGCACTGAAGATTCTTCAGGCAGGAACCGTCGTTGAGTTCAAGAAAGGCAAACCCCTTGGAATCGCGGCGGGTTCTCACCCAGCCGCATACGGTGATGCCGGTGCGCGGTCCGGCGGAAGCCAGAGCTTCGCTGATGCTGGTACGCTGCATGGAAAATCTCTCCGGGAAGGAAGTTGATATTGAACTTACAAGGCGGAAGCCGCGCCCGGTGCGGGGAAAACACGTTTTCCCGGAAGGCAGGCTTTCAGAAATCCCTCGGGAGCGATCCGCCTTGAATGGTGCGTAAGCATACGCCATAGAGGCACGCTCTGCAACCGCCGCCCGGATGCCTTTTCCTGCCGCACCCCGCCCCTTGCGAAGCGCCGCCCCCGCCGCTATACTTCCCTTCCGCGCGCCTTTCGTACCTGTGCGGAATATGAGGAAAACATGAGCGTTATCGGCAACATACTCTGGATCATCTTTGGCGGGTGGATTTCGGCCCTGCTCTGGCTCCTGGCCGGGGTTCTGGCATGCGTGAGCATTGTCGGCCTGCCCTGGGGAAGGGCCTGTTTCGTCATGGCCGGCTTTGCCTTCATGCCCTTCGGCTATGAGTCCATCTCCCGCGAAGTGCTCTACGGCAGAGGCGACATAGGTACCGGCGCGCCCGGCATGGTGGGCAACGCGCTCTGGTTCATCTTCGCCGGGCTGTGGATTGCCCTCGGCCATGCGGCCCTGGCCGCGGGACTCGCCCTCACCATCGTGGGCATCCCCTTCGCCTGGCAGCACATCAAGCTCGCGGAGCTCGCCCTCTTCCCCATAGGAAAAACCGTGGTCCCCTGCGAAATGGCCGAAGAGGCGCGCCGCCGCCGCGCCGCCGAAGAGCTCGACAGGAGAAGAAAGCCGTGAAATGGATCACCCATCAGAGCGCGGCGCTCATGGCCGCATTTTCCGTCGGGCTCCCCCTTGCAGGCATCGCCGCCGCATGGGCGGGTTCCGTGATGCCCGACGTCCTCGATCAACGGGCCGCAAACCGCGCCTTCTTCCGGCAGAAAAAATTCAATCAGGTACACCGGAAGGCCTCGCACTGGTTCGGCTGGTGGCTGGCCCTCTGGGCGTGGTCGCTCACCGGGCAGCTCGGCCCCCTGCCCGACGCCCTGGTGGGAGGCTTCGGCTTCGGCGCGCTCACCCATGTTTTGCTCGACATGTGCACCACGCACGGCGTGCCGCTTCTGCCCTTCGGCAACACGCGTTTTTCCCTGAAGATATGCAGCACGGGAAGCTTCGGGGAATACGCCATACTCATCATGAGCGTGCTGGTCTTCTGGGTGGCGAAAAAACCCGAGCTTCTGCACTTTCATGTGCCTTTGTATTAGCCTCCCTGCGGAAAAACTTGCCGGAAGGACGTCGCACCCTGCTGCGCCCTCATGCCCCGCCTTCCCTTTTGCCCTTCCCCGGCCCTTCCGCGTAAAGGGCCACCATGCCGCGCACGCGCTCGGCCATTTCTTCCCTGAGCCACGCGGGAGACAGCACTTCCGCCGTATCGGCAAAGCTCATGGCCCAGGCAATGACCTCAGCCTCGCTCCGGGCCGTCATGGTCAGCGTGATGCTGCCGTCCCTGTGCCTTGTCACGGACTGGTCGCGGCTCCAGGCACGCTCGGAGGCATAGGTCGCCGCCGAGGGAGAAAAACGCACGCGCACGCGGAAAGGTTCCTCCCCCATCAGGCCGAAGCAGCCTTCGAGCTCCTCTTCCACTTCAGGCAGATGCGCGCCGCTGCGCTTCGTCATGCGCGAATCCGTCATGCGATGCACGGCCAGGTTGGTGGGGGTAGAAAAGAGCGCCCTGGCCCTGCCTTCTTCCGAAACCAGCCAGCCGTGCACATAAAGGGCCTCGCGGTAGGCAATAAGCCTGCATGGCGCGAAACAATGCCTTTTCTCCTCGCCGCACAGGGAGGGACGGTAACTTACTTCGCATACCCTGCGCAACCGTATGGCTTCTATCATGGTTCGCAGCGTTTCCTGAAACGGGGAATAGTCGATGGGCCCCTTGGCAAAAGCCCGCCCCACCTCCTCCAGAATATCCGAAGGGCAACTGTCGGAAACATAGGCCGAAGCCTGCTGAAGCGTGGCGTCCACCGTCTGCTGCATGGACTTCGGCAGAAGGTGCAGGATGAAGGCCCGGCACAGGGCAAGCTGGCGCAGGCCTTCAGGGTCGAGGCTTATTTTCGGCAGGTTCCGGGGCCGCTCCAGGCGGTAGGCCACCTCGCGCCCGCGCATCTCGCGCAGCAGTGTGCCGAAAGATGCGGCTTCCAGCTGGTCGATAAGGCGGCGCACCGTCTGCTTTGAACACTCCAGCCTGCGGGACAGTTCCGTGAGGCTGATCTCCCTGCCGCTGAAAAGCAGCATGCTGTACACCGAGAGCAGCTTTTCCGAAGGCGTCATGTCCTGATTCCACTTTCTGCCCATGCCCGTCCCCCCCCCGCCGAACGATGCAGGGCGCAGGCCCTGCCGCACAACATTCAGAAATACCTATAGAAAAAAAACGGAAGCCGGGCAAGGGCGAGAGCCAAGGAGCCTTTCCGGCCCGCCCCTACCTCAGGAAGCCGACGGCCCCCTCCTTATGCTCCAGCTTGAGCGCCACTTCCCGGGCAAGGGCTTCCACGAGTACGCTGTGCGAAACATTCTCCGGGGAGACGAAAAGCGGGTCGTACTGCGCGCGCACGGCGTGGAAATCCCCCGGGGTCAGGCACTTCATGGCAAGAAGCTTCTGAAGAAGCTCCTCCGGCATCTCTGTGCCGCACAGCGGGGAGAACAGTTTTTCATAGAGCCTGCGCACCTGACTGCTCCCTGCGTAGCCGAAGGCCACCTTCTGCGGAAAGCGCCGCATGGCCGCCGCATCGAGTATGTCCCGGCGGTTGGTGGTGCAGATGCAGAACACGCGACATTCCTCCAGCGCGGTGAGGAATTCGTTGACCATGGTATTTTCCCAGGAATGACGGGCCATGCTGCGGGAGGAAAGGAAACTGTCCGCCTCGTCGATGACGAGCACGGCCCCGGACTTCTCCGCCTGCCGGAAGGCTGCGGCGATGTTCTTTTCCGTTTCTCCCACGAAGGCGTTCATGAGATCGCTCGCCCGCCTGCACAGACATTCGCGGCCGAGCCTGTCCGCCATGTAGCGGGCCAGGGCCGTCTTGCCCGTACCGGGAGGGCCGTAAAAAAGCATGGCTCCACAGCCGGAGCGCAGGGCCTTGTTTTCACGCATGGCGGCATCCACACGGCGGCAGCGCGCCATGAAGGCCTCCACGTCCCCTTCCATGCACACGCCCTCCGGCGTGAACTCCTCCAGCTCCGGGGAGGGGCGCTTCGGCCTGAATTCCCCTCCGGCCTGAAGCGTGAGATGCGCCTGCAGGATGCGCTCCAGAGCGGCATAGAAGTCCCGCCTTTTCCCGTACAGGCTCCGCGCCTGGGAGACGGCTTCCTGGATCACCGCCGCCTCCACAGGATAGCTCCGGGAGAGCGCCGTCATACGCGGTACGTCGAACCTTCCGGCAAGGCCGAGCCTTTTCATGACCTGCCGCCAGACTTCCACCCTGCCGCCCACACCGAGGTTCTCAAAGTATATGCTGAAGGAAAAGCGCCGCCGCACGGCCGGGTCGATATGATCCACCTGGTTGCTTATCCAGATGACGCGCCGCCCCGGACTTTCCAGAAAGTCGTTGAGCCAGGCCTTGTCCTTGGTCTGGCGGCCGAAGGCGAGGTCGGTATCCAGAAGCCTTTCGGCCTCGTCCACCACCACGAAGGACCCCTTGTGGAGGGAAGAGAGGTGCAGGCATGCGGTGAGCGAGGCACGGCGGTCACTGTCGCTGTCGTTCTCGCGGCTGGTCACGGCCCAGGCCTTCACGCCGCACTCCCGCGCCAGGGTGCGCGCAAAGCTGCTCTTGCCCGTGCCGGAAGCCCCGTAGAGCAGAATGTGCACAGGGGCCTCGTCCCTGCGCTGAAGCAGCCTCAGGGCATGCCCGGCATCCGCCGCCGGGATGTGGAAGGAATGAAGCGGCAGGCTTTCGCCCTCCAGCGGACGGTGGAACAGCGTCTCCTGCCGGGGTTCTTCGGCATCCCAGAAGGCCAGTACGGATTCGGTGAGCCTCAGGACGTTGCCGAAGGCGGAGGATTCCAGTATGCCGAAGCCGACCAGCTCCTCCGTGACCGGGCGCAGACAGGAAAAGGGGATACCCAGCATCTGCGCGAGCAGTCGGCGACGGCCGAAGCGGAACACATTGAGTTCGTCCTCAAAATAATGCTCCACGGCGGAAAAATGCTGAAGGATGAAAATAAACTCGCACACGGCCCGGGCCTCTCTTCCAAGGCCGAACACGCGCTCCAGCCCCTGCCCGGCCCGCGCGTATATGGCGCCGTCCGTTTCCTGCCCCATGACTTCCCGGCAGACGTTACAGGCAACGGCATAGCCCAGATCCTCCAGGCAGGGATGATCCTTCAAGAGCTCCTCACAGGCGAAAGATGCGTTCAGCGTGCGGAGATTCTCCAGTATCTCCCGGACGGCCCGCCGTGCGGCGGGCATGCCGGCCTTCCTCGGCGCCCCGTCCATGGCCTTCAGCAAGGCCCAGAGCAGAGGCTCCTTTTCTCCCAGCACCCAGAACAGGCAATCGAAAAAATTCTCGTCCATGCCCACGCGCTGTTCCAGGGCGCATATGAGCCAGGAGGCGGTCTTCTTGCGCGCATAGTCGATCTCGACCTCCCCCGTAAGCCTCGGTGAAACGCTCCGGCTCTTCCTTCTCGATATCATCAGCATACTCCTTTTTTTCAAAAGGAACCTATAAAAGCCTCGTGCCAGATTCCGGCTGTCGTTGTCATTTTTTAATATCCATATATTACACATGGATAAATCTATTTTTCCGCAGAGATGCTTTTTGCGGCCCCGCGCGCCTCATCGCAAAAAGGCCCTTTCCCCTCCTTCCGCCCCGGGCACAAGGCGCAAAAAAAGCCCGAAGCGTTACGCTTCAGGCTTCACACGCCCGCATGTTTCAGGCTTCGAAAAGGCTTCTCAGAGGGCTACGCGCCCGGATCCTTATCCTTCAGGCTGACCAAAGGCTGCAAAGGGCGCGAGACGCAGAGGCCCCTGCCCGTCGCCGTATCCACCAGAACGAGCTGCGACAGGTCAAAGCCCGCGGCGAGAGGATACTCAGAGGGCACGGACAGACGGCAGAACACGGCAATCCCCTTGTCACCCGCCCCTTCCGCACGGCCCAGGGCCGCCCGCTCCTCATGAGAAAGCGCGAGGGAAAAGCCGGGGGAAAGCAAAAAGACATCGCCCAGCACCAGTATACCCCGCGCGTCCTCCAGGCTTTCCAGGAGTACGGCCTTCGCCTCCGAGGAAAGGCGGCGCAGCCTGCACCGGCGCGCCCCGTTCAGGGCCTTGAACCCTCCGGGAAAAACAACTTCGTATTCCATGGACGGAATGTGGCATAAAAAAAGGCGCGCGGCAAGGAGCAGCGCACCTTGCCGCGCACGGAGGAACAGCTTCTGAGGAGAAAGGAAGCGTTCGTACCGCAAAAGTTCCTTACGGGCAGGGAGAGCCTCAAAGAGCCGCTCCCGGAAGGGCTCTAGCGCCCCCTTTCATGCCCGTATATGCCGCCCGCAAGAGCCCCTATGCCGCCGCCGATAAGCGCGCCCATGGTGCCGCTGCCCCCGGCTATGGCCGAGATGCCCGCGCCTGCGAGCGCCCCTACCCCCGCGCCGGAAAGCGCGCCCTGCTGCGTCCTGTTCATGTGCGTGCAGCCCACGGAACCGAACACAAGGGAGGCGCAGAAAAAAAGCGCCGCTCCCGCCGCCATGTATCCTTTCATGCCGTTCTCCTTATGCGCCCGCATGCGGGCGTCTGACGTTCCATCCCCTGAGAAAAGCGCGGTAAAGGGATCTTTGCCGGAGCGCTCCGGAAGAGACCGCGTTTCACGTCGCGTCTTCTTCTCTGCGACAACGCGGAAAAAGCCGTCTTCGGAGCCTCACGCCCGCTCCGCACAGCGCCTTGCGGAAAGCCGCCACCCAAGACGCTGTTGCGGCATTTTCGCCTTCACACTCGAAAACGTGTTCGACAGGCCGCGTTAAGACCGCGCGCTCCCCGCCTTCAGGGCCGGGCCGATCATTTCCGTCCATATCACGTCAAAAACGTGGCGGTTCTTCTGATCAGGGTTCTGCACATAATACTCGTCGATGCGGCGCACGAGCTCCGGCCGCGTCGTATCATGGAAGGCTATCTGCCAGCCGTTGGCGAACAGGGAAAGGCTGACGCTCTCCCCTTTTTCCTGCGCGGCTTCGGCCAGGGCGGATTCCATGGCCAGAGCACATTCCACGCCGAGAAGGAAATCCAGCCTGGACTGCGGGGCTGAATCCTCCCACACATAGCCGTTCAGAGAGGAAATTTCCGCCGCTTCCGGCTCGGCGCCTGCCTCCTCTGCCCGGCAGACGGACGCTCCCAGCAAAACGGCCAGCAACAGCGCAACCATGCTCCACGATATCACTCTCATACCAGCCTCCTTACATGTTTGCCCCATGCTGAAAGAGGCCGCATGAGAGGTCAATGACAATATCCCCGGCGCCTCCCCGGCTGCCGCATACGCTTCCGGCGAAGAAAAAACGCGTCCTCCGCCGGAGCACAGGCACGAAAAAGCCCCGGAAGCCTCCTTGAAGGAAGCCCACGGGGCCGGGGGCGCGTCCCGCTCAGGGGCGAGCGTTCAGTCCTTTTTTTCCATGCACACCACGCGTACGCCGGGGTGTCCTTCCGTGCGCGAAGCCTGCGCCTTGAACAGGGAAAGCCAGTTCTTGCCGAGAAGAGTTTCGGCCAGCCATTCGGCGTTGTGCAGCACGGGGCGATGCGTGTCGATAACGGGCTTGTCCTCCCGCACCTTGTCCTTGCCGCGTGCGGGATGCTCCATGTCCATAGTCATGAGGGTACGGGCTATGCCTATCTTGCAGGATGGGCAGCCCACAAGAATAGGGGCATCGGACTTGTAGCCCGCGAGAGCGCTCTGCAG
>NZ_DYZA01000152.1 GCF_020741395.1 Mailhella massiliensis
GTATACAAATAAAAGGAACGGTGTACCAATGTCACAGCCGAATCTTTCTTCCATGGCCTACGATCAGCTTCTGCAGAGTATCGTTTCCTTTGAGATTGTCCCGGGAACGGCTTTGCAGGAACGCAGCCTTGCGGAACAGCTGGAAATGAGCCGTACTCCTGTGAGGGAGGCCCTGCGCAGGCTGACCCACGAAGGATGGGTGCAGAACAGCCTCAAGCGCAATGTTATGGAAGTAAAGCCGATATCCAGTGAAGATGTCGAAGAGCTTTTCGAGATACGTCAGCTTTTGGAACTGCGTGGTGTGGAGCGTATTTTTGAAGAAAAGGCCAATACGCTTGTGGGAGAAAGGCTCGTTGCGTTGTCCGACAGTCTGAAGCGTGGTGGAAGCTCTCCGAATTTCGACGAGATGGAATACATGACTACCGACACGAAATTTCATACGGAGCTTATGTATTTTAACGTAAATTCCAGGCTGGGCAAGTTCTGGCAGCAGATCAATCTGGAATCCGTGAGATTGGGTATCATGGCCTTGAAATCGCGCAACGGCAACAGAAGCTCCGTGGCGGCTGAGCATGACGCCATTGCCGCCGGCATACTCCGCCGGCGGAAAAAGGAAGTGCGCGAGGCGGTGCGCTATCATAACGAACAGACCAAGCTTCATATTTTCCGAAGCCTGGAAGGAATCCTGTAGGAGTGGATATGGAACTCAAAGTAAAGGTACGGCGTCTTGACGGCGCGCTGGAAGAAAGAGCGCTTCTTTTCAACTCCTGCGTGGCCATAGGCTATGCCGGAAGGGATCAGGAAAGTGTGCGTCTGCATGTGGAAGAACTTGCCAGGCTCGGCGTGCCCCGCCCGGCGAGTATCCCTTCCATGTATTGGGTTTCCCCGGCCCAGATAGTCTGCACGGACAATATTCAGGTCGTGGGAGAGGAAACTTCCGCGGAAGTAGAGTTCTTTATGGCTCCCGATGCGGAGGGTAGGCTCTATTTCACCGTGGTGAGCGATCATTCGGATCGCAAGCTGGAGAGCGTATCGGTTTCCAAAGCCAAACAGATATGCCCCAAGGTCATAGGGCCGGAATTCTGGGCGCTGGACGATGTGAAGGATCACTGGGATGAACTCCGGCTGACCTGTTACGCCTGGCTTCCGGAAAAGACTTTGTACCAGGATGCCCCGGTGAGCAGCCTGCTCGGGTGGGAAAAGCTGCTTGAGCTTGCCAAGGCCGACGCCCCCTGTGAAGGTCCCGTGGCTTTCTGCAGCGGTACCGTGCCCGTGGTGGGCGGTCAGCTGCGCTACGCCTCCGCCTGGGATATCAGGATGGAAGATCAGAAAACGGGCCGCTCCATAGAGCAGCATTACGACGTGCTCTGCCTGGACGACAGAAATTAGGCGTTCTGTTCCAGAAATACCGACGGTGCGGGCCTGAAGAGCCGTGTTCGTGAAAACGGCCCGCATCCGTGCCCGGCAGCATGTGCCGGCATCGATAATCTGCTTTTATTGAGGATGATGAAGTCATGAGAATATGTGCCATTCAGATGGATGTGGTGAAAGGGGACAGGGAGGCCAACAGGGCCACGGTCAGGCGTATGGTGGCCGAAGCCATGCAGGCCGCATGCCCGCCGGATGTTATAGTACTGCCTGAACTGTGGTCCACGGGCTATGACCTCGAGCGCGCTGAAGAGCTGGCCTCTCCCATGGGCAGCGACGATGCGGCCTTTCTGGGTGAACTTGCCGTTCAGTATCATGTGTCCTTTGTCGGCGGCTCCGTGCTCGCGGAAAAAGGCGGCAGAGTATACAACCGCGCCCAGGTTGTGGACAGTGAAGGGAAGTACGTTGCCGGATACGACAAGATACACCTGTTCCGCCTGATGGATGAGGACAAGTATCTGGCGCAGGGGGAAGCCCCTCTGTCCTTTACTCTCGGCGGTATGCGTTGCGCGTCGGTGATCTGCTACGATATCCGCTTCTGCGAACTGGTGCGGAAGCTGGCGGTGGAAGGGGCGGAGGCCCTTTTTGTAAGCGCCGAGTGGCCGCTTCCGCGCCGTGAGCACTGGGTTACGCTGCTGCGCGCCCGCGCCATTGAGGACCAGATGTATGTCGTCGCCTGCAACCGTTGCGGTGTGACCGGACAGGAAGTGTTTGCCGGCAATTCCATGATCATTGCTCCAGACGGCACGGTGCTTGCCCATGCCGATACTGAAGAGGACATTATCTGCGCCGACTTCGACCCTGAACTTGTCCGTCAGACAAGGGCCAGAATTCAGGTCTTCAACGACAGAGTTCCCCAGCTTTATTGAGATACCCGCGGGCAGTTTGTCCCGCATGTACTGAGGCTATGGAAACGGATCCATGTTTTTCATTTTTCAAGGAGGCGTTATGAACAAACATTTTCTGACCGCGCTGCTGCTCGCCGTGGGCCTTATCCTTCCTTCCGCCGCTCCGGCGGCCTGGAATCCCGATCAGTCGGTGAAAATCGTCGTGCCCTTCAATCCCGGCGGCGGCACCGACCAGCAGGCCCGTCTGGTTGAAAAGGAATTCATGGAGGAATTCGGCCAGCCGCTGAGCTTCATTTACAAGCCCGGCGCCGACGGCGCCATTGGCGCCACGGAGTTCAAGGGGTACGCGGCCGACGGCTATAATATCGCCGTGCATACTTTCCCCCTCATTATGATGAACACCCTGACCGGGAAGGGCCGTTACTCGATGGACGACTTCGAGTATCTTGCCATTTCCAACCTTGATGTGGCTGTTCTTCTGACCCGCAAGGAAAGCCCCTACGACACGTTTGAGAAATTCATCGAAGCTGCCAAGGCCTCTCCCGACAAGAAGCTGACCGTGGGCGTCGTTGAAGTGCTCGGTCCTTCCCATATAGCTGCCCTCAAGCTGCAGCGCCAGGGGGTTCCCATGAATATCGTCACCATGGCCGGCGGCGCCAAGGGTATAGCCGCCGTGCTCGGCGGGCACCTTGACGCGCTTATGGCCGTGAAGGGCAACTGCCTGAATGCCGCCTCCAAGTTCAACTTCCTCGGCGTGGCCTCCAAGAGCGCCGACTCGGAACTGCCCGGTGTGCCCACCTTTACGGAAAAGGGGTATCCCGTGGAAGCCATGGCCGCCCGCATCTGGATTGCGCCCAAGGGGCTTCCCGATGAAGTGAAGGCACGTTATGCGGAAGGTTTCGGCAGGATCTACGCCAAGAAGGAAGTGAACGACCGCCTGACCAAGGCAGGCCAGCCTGTTCACTTCGGCGACAGCGAGGAACTTCAGGGGGTTGTGGAAGGCTTCCAGGCGGAAGCCAAGGAGCTTGTTGAGTACTACAACTCCACCAAGAAAAAGTAGCAGAGGTATGTAAACCGGTTCCGGAGCTGAACCTCTTGAGAGAAGGAGGTTCAGTCCGGACGGTTCCGGCGGAAGAGTCTGTAATGGAGTGATTGCGTTATGGATCTGTTGACAATGTTTTCCGCGCTGGCCGCGGGCAGTCTGAATCTTCTGGCACCAGTTAATATCCTGGTGATGTTCCTGGGCATGACCATTGGCATCATAGGGGGCATGCTGCCGGGCATTTCCGTGGTGACGACACTGGCACTGTTTATTCCTTTTACGTTCAGTATGCCCACCAGCACTGCGCTTATTGCGCTGGGAGCGGTATTCTGCGGCGCTACCTACGGCGGCGCCAACGCCGCCATACTTATCAATACGCCCGGACAGCCCGGTTCCATTGCCACCACCTTTGACGGATACCCCATGACCAAACAGGGGAGGGCGGAGGAAGCCCTGTATACCGCTCTGTTGGCTTCGGCCTTCGGGGGCGTGGT
>NZ_DYZA01000153.1 GCF_020741395.1 Mailhella massiliensis
TCATCGGTGCCGGTACCATGGGGGCAGGTATAGCCCAGGTTGCCGCGCAGCATGGTTTTGATGTGGTTCTCTATGACCTGAAGCAGGAGTTTATCGACCGGGGGATGGCCAACATCAGAAAGACTCTGGACAAACTGGCGGAGAAACAGCTCATCGCTTCTTCCGACAAAGAAGCCGCTCTCTCCCGCATATCCTCCACGCTCCAGCTTGCCGAAGCCGCAGACGTTGATCTGGTCATTGAGGCCGCGGTGGAAAACCTCGATATCAAAAAATCGGTGTTCAAACAACTCGATCAGATCATGAAGCCGGAGTGCATCCTCGCTTCCAACACCTCAAGCCTCAGTATCACGGCGGTAGCCGCGGCTACCGGCAGGGCGGACAAGGTCATCGGCATGCATTTCTTCAACCCCGTTCCCCGCATGCCCCTTGTGGAAGTCATCCGGGGAGCGTCCACCTCGGACGAAACCTATCGGAACATCATGGACACGGCCCGCGCCATGGAAAAAGTCCCCGTCACGGTGGAGGAACATCCCGGTTTTGTGGTCAACCGGCTTCTGATTCCCATGATCAATGAAGCCGCGTTCATCCTTCAGGAAGGCATTGCCTCTGCGGAAGATATCGACACCTCCATGAAACTCGGCGCCAACCATCCCATGGGCCCCCTGGCTCTCGGCGACCTCATCGGCCTTGATGTGTGCCTCGCCATCATGGATCTGCTGCATGCAGAACTTGGCGAAGACAAATACCGCGCCGCTCCCCTTCTGAGGAAAATGGTTCGGGCCGGAACCCTGGGAAGAAAAACAGGCCGGGGATTTTTCACCTACGCCCGATAGGCAGAGACGGCCCAGCCCCCTGCTGCCCGGCATGCCCAAAACAGCATGCCTTCCGCAGTACAGAGGCTCTTTCCGCAACCGTCAGCGGGACTCATAATACCGGTCATCATACCGCAACTACAGAGAACTATTTGGAACTTTGTTATGAATGAAGCAGTTATCATCAGCGCCGCGCGCACGGCCATAGGTAAATTCGGCGGCGCGCTTTCTTCCGTTCCCGCCGTGGAGCTGGGCTCCATTGTCATTCGCGAAGCCATACACAGAGCGGGTATTTCCGCCGACGTGGTGGATGAAGTCATCATGGGCAACGTGCTTCAGGCCGCTTTGGGGCAGAACCCCGCCCGACAGGCGGCTCTGCGGGCAGGTCTGCCTGTGGAAAAACCGGCGTGGACGCTCAACAAAGTCTGCGGTTCCGGGCTCAAGGCCGTTGCGGAAGCTGCTCTTGCCATACGCGCGGGTGAAGCTCGCTGCATGGTTGCCGGGGGTATGGAAAACATGTCCGCCGCGCCCTTTGCAATGCCTTCCGCCCGCTGGGGTGCGCGCATGGGAGACAACACCATGGTGGACTTGATGATCCGCGACGGACTCTGGGATGCGTTCAACAACTACCATATGGGCATGACTGCGGAAAATGTGGCAGCCCGCTACGGGCTGACCAGAGAAGATCTCGACGCCCATGCCCTGCTCTCCCAGAAGCGTGCTCAGGAAGCCATTGCCTCAGGCGCCTTTAAAGAAGAAATTGTCCCCGTGCCCATCAAGCAGAAAAAAAAGGAATTCCTTTTTGACACGGATGAATTTCCCCGGCCGGACACCTCAGCCGAAGCCCTTGCAAAACTGCGCCCGGCTTTCAAGGAAGGCGGCGTGGTCACAGCGGGAAACTCCTCCGGCATCAACGACGGCGCGGCCGCCTTTGTCGTCATGGACGCCCGCCTTGCGGAAGAGCTTCATCTTCAGCCCATGGCTAGAATCATCAGCTGGGCGCCCGGAGGGGTAGACCCTTCCGTCATGGGACTCGGCCCCATTCCCGCCACCAGAAACGCGCTGGCAAAAGCAGGCTGGACTGTGGACTCTCTTGACCAGATAGAAGCCAACGAAGCTTTTGCCGCCCAGTTCCTCGCCGTTGGACGCGAGCTGAATTTTGATATGGGCAGGGTAAACATCCACGGCGGAGCCATTGCCTTGGGGCACCCCATAGGCGCTTCCGGCGCAAGAATCCTGACCACACTCCTGTACACGCTCAGGCATCTGAAGCAGAAAAGAGGCCTTGCCACCCTGTGCATTGGCGGCGGCCAGGGCTTTGCCATGCTTGTGGAAGCATGCTGAGCCATGGAAGGGCTTCTTATCCGGTACTGCGGCGGATGCCGTGCCAGATACGACCGTGTACAGTGGGCACAGAGCCTTGCGGATTGCCTGCGCCGTGGGGATATATCCACCTTCCCTGCGGCAGGGCAATCCCGGGCTACGCGTCAGATCACGCTCGTTGTCTGCGGGTGTGAGGCAAGATGCCCGGATATTCCCGCCGGCGCCCATGTTGTAACCTCACCTTCCTGCATGGACGGAAAACATATGAGTCTTGAAGAAATGGCGGAACTGCTCAAAAAAGAATGGTCTTCCCCACAAAGCAGCCGCCCGTAGATATTCCCCTTCCCCTCCCCCCTGCAAAGGCGCCGGTCTGAACCCCTTCGGCCGGCGCCTTTTCCCTGTGCCGAAAAGAGCCCCTGACCCTTCATACACGCCGCAACACGGCACGGCAGGTGGAATGGCTCTTCTATTCGGAAGCGTCTATCCGTTTCACCCCGAGCTTACGCATTCTTGCCCGCAGCGTGCTGGGGTTCATGTCCAAAAGTTCCGCCGCGCCTCCTCTGCCCGTGACACGCCCGCCCGTCATAGCAAGAACACGGCGGATATGGGCTCTCTCCATATCTTCCATTCTCATGCTGTCGACCGGAAGAAGAGGTCGGCCCGTTTTTTCCCCCATGACGGGGACGGTGGAAAACATGCCTGCAAAAAGATTTCTTCCTACCTCAATAGTGAATTTGTTTTCCTTAGCGCCGTCCCATATGAGCATGGCACGGATCACGGCGTTCTGCATTTCCCGGATATTGC
>NZ_DYZA01000154.1 GCF_020741395.1 Mailhella massiliensis
TCCGGAGTGAGTCCAGCTTTGGAAATAACGTTAATCAGTTCTTCCTGCACGCCGTTGCACCACTCAGCGGTCATCATGGTTGCCAGCTCGCCTGTTGCGGGATTCCCGTTGGAAAAGTAGCCGGGGTCATAGGAATTTTCCTGGGCGGGAGGCATAACCGATACAACACCAGAGGCTTTAATTCTTTGCATCTTCCACTCCTTGATAGGTGACAAAAACCTTGCTGTGTGCAGGCTTCTGCCGGTTCAAAATACATTCCAGGGAATCGTCGCCCCACGTACGCAGACGTTCGCCCATTCCGGACTCTCCCGTGCGAAACGCCCGTATCTGTCCACCTGAAGGTACGGAGACGAAAAACACATGATGAAAAAGGATATCGTTCAGCCTGTCCCCCATACGCGACACGCCCACGCGAAACTCACGCACGCGGGATACAACGACGTCCTCATACCCCAGAGAGCCGGCCAGCTCGACATAATAAGCTTCATTCATGAAGCCGCCGCGCTGAAGCTTTTTGACTATGGCGTCACGCCTGACGGCCACGCCGGCGCCATTCTGAGAACATTCATCCGGCAGGCCGAGTTCCTCTTCCCAGTCTTCCAGAGCTTCCAGCGACTGCTGCGGATCGAGCTCCCGGAGTAATCGTTCCGCATCGCCTTCCAGTCTGGCCAGTTCAGCACCGAACGCAGTAAGCAGACGGGCAAGGTTGGACTCCGGAGACGCGGTCCAGATAACGCCGCGCGGCAGCAGCTTTCTCAGCATGGCGGCGTACTCGGTTGCGGTATGGGCGGCCATCAGTCCACCCCCGCAAAGGTCACGTTTCCGAGCATGGGCATGACATTGTTTTCAGGAACGATGTTTTCCGTGGGGGAAACCAGCACATGATCCTCTTCACCAGCGGAGATACTCACAGCCTCATTGATATGAGACAGAGGGATAGTCACACCGGGAGTGCCTTCACGGACAAACAGGTCCGCAAGCTCCTGCTTCACCGCGTTGCGCACGGCTTCCGTGTTGGGAGATATCTTCAGGGAGATGTCCACTTTCAGGGCCTGCGGTGCAAAGGCCAGAAAATCAGCTGTCACGGGTCTGCGTGCGTCGATATAGTCCTGGACGCGCTGCACCATTTCCTCATCCGGAAGCGGAGATTCTTCCTGGCCGTCACAAACGAAGGACAGCCCCACGGTGCCGAGGCCGAGATAAAGCGGATAACACCAGGCACGGGTAACGCCGGGCACTTCCAGAGCCCAGGTCACATAATCTGCGGCCGATCCCCCCATAGGAGGAGCCTGCAACGCTGTCAGAAGCCGGGCACGGAGCTCTTCATCCGTTTCTGCGTCCACGCCTCCGGAGAGAGAGTTCACCACAGCCGAACCGGAAACGCCGGCCACAGCCTGCACCAGAGTGAGCGTCTCTCCGGCTTCCAGATTTCCAGAACTGCCTATTGCCGATGCGGTAACATTCCCTATGCCAGGCACGGAAACATCAGCGTCCACAGTAAAAAGCAGGCCGGAGTCGCTCCTGAGCACGGAGCCGGCAGGCACAAGGCCGGAACCGGAAAAAGTCACGGTTCCAACGGCACGCGCGCCGGCCTTGCGGGTGATTCCCCAGGTGGACGCCTTGCGCTCCAGATATTCCTTTTCCGCCGTCTTTATCCAGAACTGGGAAAAATACCACTGCAAGGCCCCATACATCAGGTGACAGGCCCCGGCCCATACATACACCAGTACGGAAAGAACTGAGCGGGACCTGAGCGGAGCGCCGTCCAGAAGACGGCCGGACACGTCCGCCGCGATCCGGGACCGGAGCGTCGAAAGAGAAGGACGCGAAAAACTCATGCCGCCTCCATGGTTATGGAGTTTTCAGAAATGTTGACCTGCCACACGTCGACCACGCGCTGCACCACGGACGGGCTTGTCCGGGCTATGGAAATACGAAGGCCGAGCACGCCCTGGGAGGGATTTTCCGCCGTTACTTCCACGGCGCTTGCCAGTCCTTCATCTATCAGCCACTGCAACGCGGACCGCGCATAGGCTTCCGCCCGTACAAGGACGGATTCCAGCTGTTTCTGCCGCCGAAGAAGCCAGAGTTTCGAGCCGGTTCCCTGCTCATCTCCCCGCAGTGCAAGCAGGACGTCCGCCCACCAGCCGCGCGGATCGGCGTACTCCGGGGGAAGCTCATCCTTTTCCGCCCGGACGTCGGTGAACAGGGAGACCATGACTTCCGTCCCGAGAGAATCGTCACCCACAAGATCGTTTTTATTCAGAGACAAATCGAAAGCCCCCTGTTCGTCCTGAGTCATCAAAATGTCCATCTATCCGCCCCGCATGAAATGGATAATGTGAAGAACGCTCACCACAACCACACACCAGACGATGAGCTTTTCCGTCATTGAGGTTCCCCCGTGGTCCCGCCGCTGTCGCCCGGGTGGGTATGATGTTCCAGGGACACGCCGTTGCTGATGATTTCCCCGCCGGTGTTTTCCAGACCGCCCGCAAAGGTGGACGGCGCGCCGCCGGACTTCTCGCCCGTGGTCTGCTGGCGGCCCGTCAACGTGACAAGCGGTGTGTCCAGCGTCATTTCGGAGCTGGCCGCAAGCGTGGCCGTGGTGCAGTTCACATTGAACGTGGTGGTTTTCACCTCAATCTCGTTGCCGTTCTTCAGGTGTATGAAGTCGCCGTTCTTGTGATAGACGGCGACTTCTCCGGGCTTCAGGCCTTTCTTGCGCACGCGTCTGTCATCGGCCACCACCACAATGGGGTGGGAACGATCCGCCCCCACGAATACCACCGTGGCCTCGGCTCCTTCTTCCGGAACAGATGTAAAACCGTAGTCCTGAAAACGCTCCACGTCGTCGATGACTTCATCTTCCAGCAGAGATATCTGAACGCGCTGCATGTTGCCGTCATCGTCCACCACATTGAGCACGGCGCGGGATACGCCGTTTCGCATGAGCTGGCGAACCCTTTCCATGATAGTGTCACGGCTCATACCATGACCTCCTGGACCTTCTGCCCTTCGGCTTTGGCTTTTTCCGCCTGTTTGACGTACAGGTCCCAGTCGGTGCTGCTGCCGGAGCCCGTGTTCTTTTTCGGTTCTTCCGGTTCCGGCTGCCAGGCGGCGGGATCTTTCAGGGTAAGCTGCGTGGTGGTGCCCCCGGAGTCCCGCGTCCAAGTGACTTCTCCAATAAGCAGACTCTGCGATATCCCCAGAGTAGGAACGTGGACCGGCACCAGCACACCGGGCGCCCAGAGTTTGCCGGCACTGTCGCGCCAGCCCTGCACCGTGATCTGGACGGAAGTGCCGTCGGCCCGCCGGGTAGTCATTTCCCACTGGGCGCGCTGGCGCATATAGGCCATGCCACCCTGCTGACTGGCTCGAATGACCAGAGGACGGTAGCGCGGTATCTGCTCATCTGTGACTTTGGCCTTGACGGAGCACGCCTTGCCGAACTCCTTGTCTGTTCCCTGCTTCTGACCGGTGACGATATATTCGGAAAACCGTTCGGAAGCGTCACAGGTCACAGAAGCGGAAAGCACGTTCACCCCTTCCTCCAAGACGGACGAAAGCGTTTCCTGCGCCAGCCTGGCCAGCCTGATACCACCTTTGCCGTCCGGCATGGCCACAAGCTCACGCTGCTTCAAAAGCCGCTGCATGGCTTCCGCCACGCTTTCCCCGGGCTGTATCTGGAACGCTGCAAAGGGCTGCCCCTGATTGCCTTCCAGTGTCACGGCTATCCCGAAATGGGAACAGAGTGCCATGCAGATATCCATGAGAGACGCGCCTTTCCAGCTGCCCGGCATGTGGACGGCGGATGCGTCCACAAGATCCGCGCTCCTGTCCCTTCCGGATACCGTTATTCCGTGCCTTCCGGCATCGAGAGACTGGGAAACGCTGTCGATGAAACCGCTGACGAGAGTATCGGAGCCGCACGAAAGCACGCACTCCATGCCAGGAGCCAGAGGAAGAGACGAGCCGCCGTGCTGCACGCGATCCGCAAGGCCGAGAGAAAACGCCCCGGCCATGGCGTCCACGCTGCGGGTTGCCTGCAAGGACTCCCACCCCGTCCAGTCCACGCCGCCCACGGTCAAGGTGATATCATCCATCGATCAGCTCCAATACCTGGCCGCCCGGCACAAAACCGGGATGACGCAGGCCGTTGCGTACAATAAGCTCCTCTTCAGCTCCGAGACCTCCTGTCCAGCGCCACACCACGGCCAGCGAGGGCATGACCTGTGTTTCCGTCACACTGATGACGTCGGGCAACGTGCGGGCTTTTTCCGCCATGGCCCGGAGTGTCACTGTCCTAAGATCAGAAAGCGCGGCAAAGGTTTCATCATCGGCTTCCATCTGGGCGGCGTCTATTGCGTCCAGAACAGCGGCCTGAAGATCCCCCGCCTCCTTCGTCGTGGAAGGCGTATAGCCGGCCGCCACGGAACAGGCTGCCGCCGTACACATCTGCCGCTGTACGTTGGCCATGACACTCTGCCCTTCAGCCGCCGCCTTGCGGGACGTGCCGAAGGCTGCGCTTACCGTCACTTCCGGAGCGACCTTCACCAGATCAAGCAGAGCGGCAGGACCAGAGCCGGAAGGCAGGTTTTCAACCCCGGTCTCTATCATATCCCAGCAGGAAGCCCCGAAGCTTCCTGAAGAAATCATGCCCGTGAGCCAGCCGGCAGTGCCGACAAGCCCGGGCAGAGACGAGAGTCCTTCCGGTATGGCCAGAACACTTTTCACACTGCTGATGAAAACGCCGGCGGCTGTTTCTATCTGCGAAACCACCCAGGCTCCCTTGTCCATGTACTGCCCTACGGAATCGGCCAGAGCCTGCGCACGTTCTGCCGCCGTCTTCACTCTCGCAGATACCGAGTCCATGAGGTTGGGAGAGCCCGTCAGCCCGCCGGGCTTTTCCACCCGTACAAAGCGTGCCTGGAACTGCCAGAGACCGCCGTCTGCCGCGCTGTGCTGGGTACGTACGGGTCCGGCCAGAGCAACGTACAGGCTGCCGTACCACGGATGGACAAGAGTGCCCGGCCCGGGTTGCTGAAAGGCGGCTTCCAGAGCGTCGCGCTGCGCCATGTAGGACGATCCGGAGACGAATCCCTGCACGTCATAGAACTGAGGAGCCTTGCCCATGTCTTCCGGATACGGCGCCGAGCCGTTGGGGAACACATGCAGCGCCGTGGACCGGCCGAGTTCTCCGCCCGCCATGTAGACCTGAAACGGCACTCCCCGGAAGGACGCCTGCTGTATGCGAAGTTTCCATGCCTGCGCCATGTTACACTCCCGCAAAGGCCCAGCCGTAGCCCATATTATCGCGCTTCACCGTGACGGCATCGCTGGCCTGTCGATCCACCCTGGCTTCCATACCGGCAGGAACGATAAGTTCCACCTTGTGCGTTACTTCCTTCTCCTCCTTGCGCACCGTCTCAGAAGATACCGTTCCGGAGCGGGCAAGATCAGAAAAACCGGAGGTTGTGCTTTCGGGCATGGACGGTTCCGCCTGAGCTTCCCGACTGCCTCCCTTGGCGGCTTCCGCCAGTATCCGGGCGTTTTCTGGATCCATGAGTGCATCGGTGTCTTCAAGGTCTATGCCGTGCAGATCGGCCGCATCCTGTACGTCGGCCACGCCCTGGACCGCGTTTTTTATCTCCGTGCAGAACTTCTTCATGCCGGCGGAAATTTCTTCCCAGTTGTTATAGAGCCACCATCCGGCGGCCACGAGCAGCCCTATGGCGGTAATGAATGCACCAATGGGATTGGTGGAAAGTGCCAGCCCGAAGCCTGCCACGGCCTTGCCGGCATTGAACAGAGACCGGATAAACGGCGTCCCCATATACAGGGCAACGAGCTTCAGGGCATTTTCCATGCCTATGGTCCGGTCGATAAAATCCGTACACCAGCCGAGAACCTTTCCGCCTGTAGAGAGCCAGCGTTCCGCACCGTCCAGAAAGGCAGGGATATTATCCGCTATTTTCTGAACCCACTCTCCGGTCTCTACCGCAACGAGCCCCTTGTTCAGCCTCAGCCAGCCTTCAAATTTCTCCATGATGGGCGTGAATACCGGCATGAGCTGCCGCCCTATGGCATTACGCAGACCGGCCACCTGGTTTCCCACACCACTCAGAGACTCCTGAAAACGCCGGGCATCACTGCGGGCCGTATCATCAAACACCATGCCCGCCTGCTCCGCTTCTTTTCCCAGCTCCCTGAGTCCGGAGGCACCCTTATTGAGCACAGGAATGAGCTTGCGGCCTTCATCGCCCATAAGTTCTATGGCCAGCTTCGTTTTCACCGCGCCGTCCTGCATGCCGGAAAAGGCGTCGGCTATCTCCATGAGCACCTGTGCCGAGTTCTTCATCGTGCCGTCGGCGTTCTTCACCGAGACGCCCAGTGCCTTGAACATGGCGGCAAGGTCGTCCGAGTCTCCGGCTTCCACCATCTTTTCCGTAAGATCGGAAAGGATGTCGGTCATGTTCTCCGCTTCCACGTTCACAGTGGATGCGGCGTATTGCAGCTTCTGCAAGTCTTTGGCGTTCACGCCCAGGGCCACGGCCGAACGCTCGGCAGCCTGCGCCTGCTCTGCCGTAGCAGAGGCAAGCGCAAGCATGCCGCCGGATGCACCGCCCAAAAGAAGCGTCATTTTACCAAGAGCGCCTGTCAGACGATCAAGGGACTCCATGGCACCGTCACCTATCCCTGCAACGGCGTCGGCAACGTCACCAGCTGCGCCGGCAACCTTGCTCAGTCCGCTCCGTTGGCTGAACCGTGAAACCTGCGCCTGCATGCGACTCACGGCTCCGGTCGCCGACTCAAGCTTTGCGTTGAACTTGGCGAACCCAGCAGAGAACTTGTCATAGGCTCCTATGACAAAATCTATGGAGACTTTATTTTTTGCCATGGTTCTTCTCTTTTCCGTATGCGGCCAGGCATCCGGCCCAGAAACGAAGCTCCGGGCCGGTCATGGCCATAATCTCGCTCGGCGGCGTGTGACACTCCGCCAGAAGAAAGCCTGCGGCTATTCGCCAGTCGTCCGGCCACTCCCTAAAAAAGGCGTGGCCGCCTCCATGACTCGGGCAATGTCGTCCCCTTCCAGACGCATGATGACCTGTCTGTCCTGTCCGGTCAGCCTGCCGATGATACGAGCCATGTCCCCCATGCTCAGGGCACCGGCCGAAGCGTCGACCATGTCTGAAAAACGCACGCGGCGGGTGAACTTCAGTTCCGTAACGAGTTCGTCCCCGAACTGTACGGGATAGTTCAGCGTCACGGTGACGGGAGTAACGTCGTTCATCACTTCACCTCCTGAGCGCGGCTCTTGGATTCAAAACGGATAGGGATTTCCGCTTCTTCGGTGGACGCCGTACCGTCGCCAGCGAACCACGCCCGGGAAAGCGTGATGATCTTGCCGTTGTTGAGCTCCAGCGTGACGGTACATTCATCCGCACCGACAAGAGCTTCCAGATCAAGGTCTTCCCTGTCGGTCACGGCGCCCTCGATATAGGATACCTGCGGCGTTTCCTTGTAGCCGTGCACGCCGTCGGCTCCGATAATGGCCTCTCTTACGTCAAGGCCAAGGTTGTAGCTGAAACTGCCTTTTGCCTCATAAAGCGTACCGTCCACCTTGAAGGAAATACGGCCCGCACGGCGGTTGCCTATTGCCATGATGATGCTCCTTTACAGCCGGAACTGAATCTGCACCGCGGCCACGCGGAACTGGTTGACGAGATCGGGAGTGATAAGCCAGTCCAGGCGGTTCACATCCGTGGCGTTGCGTTCGCACACAAGGCCAGCCTTGAACTTGGCGATATCTTCCACAAGGCCGAGTTCCTGCCAGTCCTGGAAGGCGGCCACGGCTTCCGCCCTGCCCTGCTTCGGGGTCATGATCGCCTGTCCCGGCGCTATGGTTTCCGTGTCGCCCGCCAGCTTGTGACGGGGATACTTGCGCAGAATACGGGACCGGAAATCATACCGGAGGTAAGAGAGCGTCAGCAGCGTGTTCACGTCCTGATAGCTGGTATCCGCCGCGCCGGTGGACGTGGTGAGATAGTTGGTCACCATGCGCTCGATGGTCACATTGCCGCCGGCATCGGTCACCGTTGTGGCTATACCGGCCTTCAGCAGAAGGTTGCGCTCTTCAAGCGTAAGACGGTCTTCCTGCGCCGGCGCAAGGTCGCCGGATATGGTCAACGTCTGGAACGGACGCGCCGGGTCGCTGTTGCCGTAATAGGCTACCAGTGCGGCCACGGCTGCGGCACGGACACAGGGAAGCGTGGGAGTCTTGCAGGCTTCCACTATGGAGATATGCGCGTAGTTGCCCTTGTCTTCCCCGCTGCCGAACTCCTGAAGATCGGAAAACGTGCCGGCTTTGGACGTGATCGCCACGCCGTCGATATGACGCAGCGGGCCCCAGCGGTCTTCAAGTTCCGCTTCAAGGGCGCGCAGGCTGCTGCGGTCATTCCACGGCCAGGCTATCACGTGATACCAGTTGTCGCCCCACGCCGCGATAAGGTCATCCACGTCCGGCTGACCGGCTCCCTTGCTCATGGCCGTAACCGTGACCTTGATTCCTTCGGGCATGGTTTCATTGTAGTAGGCAACACGAATATCCATCTCGTTGCCCAGCGTTCCGCCGTTCTTTGCCGTGAGCGTTACCGTGGTATCGCTCGCCTGGGCGGTAACGGGAAGATCCGCTTCCGCGCTGATCGCCGTCGCCACGGCCTGGGCAAGATTGGCCGCCGTTGTTCCGGTGGCGCAGGGTACGGACACGGCCTGCCCCGCGATGTACAGATACAGAGGCGCACCTACGGTCGCCGTACCTTCCAGAGCTATGGAGCCCGTGGCCTTCGTCAGGCTTTCTCCATCTTCCACGCCGATCATGCGGAGACTCGTGTAGCTGTTGTTCTTAAGAAAGGCGCCGGCCATGAGATGCGCCTGAGAGCCGCGGCCGAAAAGCTCCGCCGCACGCTCTGCGCTGGTCACACTGTAGGCCTTGAGCGGCTCCGCCGTTCCGCCTTCCAGCATCTGGGCACAGATAAGCGCCGTGTAGTCCATGAGGCTGGCACCCTGCATGGCCTGGCTGTTGTCGAACTCGATATAGGCGCCGGGCACAAGAATGCCCTGGGGCACTTCATTGAACGATATGGCCATTATTCCGTCTCCTTCCTTTCCTCATGGATTTTCTCCACGTCTCCGTCCCTGAGCCTCCGCAGCCAGAACTGCGTCTTTTCCACCACTGCGCCGCCTTCAGGAAGCGGCAGACCGGTGGACGGGTCGCGCACCATGCGGCCGGGGGCAGGCTTCACAAACATCTGTTCGCGCTGCATGTCATTCTCCTTTGCTTTCGTCCCCATCCTGCGGAAGGGTGACTATGTCCGTTGCCTCTTTGCGGCCGTCGGGATGATTCACCCCGTCGGCAAGATCCCATTCGATGTATCCGGTCCGGAACAGGTCCACTGTCCCCTCACGCGGCGGCATCCGGTAAAAGGCCGTAAACGTGAGCGTGAGGCAGGCAACGGTGATTTCCCCGTTGTCAGCCTTGCCGAGCTCCATGCCGGAATATTCAAAGTCTTCCAGCCGTCCGCCGCGGGCGGTGAACTCCCTGTCCACGGCCTCAAAGGTGAGTGCCCGGGCAACAAGAAATTCCAGGGCTTCTATGCGGTCATCGAGGGGCAGGTCATGGCCACGCACGGCTTCCAGAATGTCCACGGCAAGCTCGGCTTCCCGGCTGTCCGGCCGCGGGGAGAGATCACTTTCCGCCGCCTGCTCACTCATGACGTACACGCCCACGCTGGGGAACGAGGGAGCATCCCAGGGCTCTTCCGGATTCAAGTACACGCGGCCGGAAAAGCCCGCCGCTTCAATGAGCGCCCCCACGGACTGACGAAGTGCCGTACGCGGATGCGCCGGCAATGTGCCCATAACATCGGCGCTCATCGGCTATCTCCTTCTCCATGGAGCACTCCACGCTCCTTACGATCGGCAAGCTTCCGGCAGCAGTCCTGCCCTATTTCTTCCAGCGTCCAGCCGCACTGCTTCGCCATGCGCGACACGCACCAGAAAACATCTCCAAGCTCATCTTTTATGCCTTTGAACTGAGGAGAATCTCGATCAAATCCGGCGTCCCTGCCCCACTTCTTCACCTTGCCCAGGACTTCCCCGGCTTCTTCGCCGAGTACGATTGCGCAGTGGTCCACGCTGTCGAAGTACGGTTCACTGAAGGTCTCCGCCTTGTCCTGGAACTCATTAAGAGTCATTGCCCGTCTCCTGCTTCTTCAGCTTGCACACAAGGCCCCCTATGCCGTCGGGCCGGATAACCTCGATGCGGAACGCCTTGCCGCGAACGGTAAGCACATCCCCGCGTTTCAGCTTGCGGCCGAGCTTCGCTTTTACCTCCGAAACCAGCAGCGTGGCATACGGCGCACGCACAGGCGTGGCCAGCCGCGCGGAGCCGGGCTGCACGTCTTCCGTGGGGTATTCGTAAAAGCAGCGCAGGGCTACGTTCTCCACAACGCAGGCCTCAGTTATGCCGTCTTCCTGGGAGAACACGGCGTTCATGTCTGCATCCAGTCTATCCAGAATGTTCATGAGCTGCCCTTTGCCGCCATGCGGGCGGCTATTTTGGCCAGCCGGTTGTCGAGCTGGCGCGTCAGTTCCTTTTGCAGATAGACCATCCCCTCCCGGTTCATCTCCCGGGCCTCGGGGCCGTCATGGTTTTCTTCATTCACCAGATATTCGAGACCGGACGTAGTAAACTTGCGTTCAATGGGCAGACGCTTTTTCCCCTTGCGCGCGAAGTACAGGTCTCCACCATGCGGAGACCAGCTGAACGCCCCCTCCACCAGCTTCACTCCTTCGTCACGCCTGATCTTTACATACAGTCCGCCGCGCTTCTTCAGCTTTCCCCTTTTGGTGTAGGTCGGGCCTTTCACCTCATGAGGAAAATCCTCTATGGGAACCGACCTCGGGCCCGATGCACGAATAAGGCCGATCACCTTTCCTTTCCTGGCATCGGCTCTGCGCCGATAAAACCAGCGGGAAAAGAACTTTCTGGAAACTGCATACCGGCCCGTCAGCATGGCCAGCATCTTTTTCTGCATGAACGTCAGCGCCGTGTTCACGGCATTGGCCTGTACCGCCGTAAACTCCTTCGCCTTCAGCGCCAGGTTCCTTGCCGAAAGTTCCCCGGCCAGGTACAGGTCCATGTCCAGATTCAAATTCTGCGCCGTACGGATATGGACGTAGCGCCTCTTGTAGTGCCCTCCGTGCTCCCGCACAGGTCCCGCCTGCATAGCCATCACCGCCTCCTGCAATCCCCACAGCGGAAGGGACAGTTCCTGGCATGCTCTTCCTGCTGCCTCGGAGACATTCCCCGGCGTATGTCGTTGATGTCCGCCGGGTCCATGAGGTCCACCACCGACAGGCCCATGAATCGGCGAAGCACCACGTCCATGCCCTTGACGCCGAACACGCAGACAAAGATGACCACACCTATTTCCATGCCCCTGGTCGGCTCGGGAGCCACCAGCGGCAGCAGAGCCACCGCCCCCAGGGCCAGAAAGCCCGTCACCAGCGCAGACCAGAGCATGTTACCGATAATCTGCCCACGGCTACGCTGGCGGTAACTGCGCTTGATGTGCCCGGCCGCCACAAGGAAGGCCAGTACACAGGCCAGAAGCGCCAGCGGCCATATTCCCCGGAACCAGTCCAGATACTCGGCGGCATGGCGGGACTCGTTTCCCAGGTCGTTCATCGGCATTTCTCCTCCGCCTGCTTCACCCACAAAAGGAGGTTTCCCGCTTCCCCTGCGGGCAGGTGAACCCATGTACCTTCTTCAGCAACTACCCTTCCGCCGTGAACGTAGGACCAGCCTTCAGTGACCAGCGCTCCCGGTGTTGTCGGCGCTGCTTCCAGAGCTTCCCCTTCTGTCCGTCCCTCCCATGAGGCGCACCCACTCGCCGGCAGGATCAGCAAGCACAGAAGCACGAAACTCCTCAGCTTTCTTTTCATCCAGCCGCTCCAGAAGACGCACCCCAAGGGAGAGCAGAAAATAAAGGATTTCAGTGACACGGCTCACGCCCGGCCCTTTCGCACCTGGGCAGCCGCATCGTCGGCGTTCTGCGCCTTGCCCGCATTGAAGCCCACGGCGTTCACCACTGCATACAGAATCTGGACAAAGATATTCGCGTCGTCGGAAGGTCTCGGCCAGCAGGCTGCTATGGCCGCGCACACCGTCACCACCAGAGTCACCCATCCGCCCCAGGAAGCAGGCAGATACGTGAGCAATACAGCCACAATGTCCGCGCCCAGCGGAGCCTCTTCCACCGCTTCCTCAGCCATGGCCCCCGTTGCGACAAAGAGCAGCATCAGCCCCATCAGAAAAAGAGTCTTCACACAGCACTCCTTATTTCTTTTTCCAGCGCCTTCATGCGGTTTTCCCAGCCGCGGGAAAACTTCCTCAGATCGGGGTTGTTCCGCACCAGCGCCGCGTAACGCTCCCGGCGGCGCTCTACCATGGCAAGGGCTGCCGCCTTGGGATCAGAACAGGCCTTTACGGCCGCCCAGGTCAGCGGGCCCCAGCGGCCGTCCGCCTCTATAAAAAGAGCATTCTGCGTCAGCCTCTTGGCCTGCCCCACTCCCATATTCACGGCCGTGTCATACACGGCCATGGCCAGAGGGTCCGGCACGGCATCGAGCGGAAACACATCCCAGAACGCGCGGCGGAGAACTCCCGCCGCACGCTCCGGAGTAAGCGCACGGATATCGTCGGCATCTATGTCGCCGTCGCCGTCGATGTCCCCGACTTCAAGGCCCTGCGCTTTCAGAAAGCGCAGGGATACTCCGTAGTTCGTGGTTCCGCCGGGGTCGGCGGGATCGTCCACAAAGCCGCCCTCCATGCGCGCCACGAAGGCATGGGCTCTTTCAAAGCAACCCATACGACTAGCCCGCGTTATAGGCCGAAGGGTCCACGCCGAAGTTCAGCATGACCTTGACCGTGGCATCCGAACCGCCGGCAGCGGCAAAGGCCCGGCCGCAATAAGCCTTGTCCGTCGCCGTGGCTGTCACCTTGCCGTCGCTGCCGACATACAACGGCGCGCCCTGGGTAACGGCGCCGGTGGCCTTGGGAAGCTCGAAAACGCCGTCCGTATCCACAATGCCGGTTTCATTCACAGCAAGGTCATTCACCGCCACGCCGTAAAAAGAGTCTCCCAGTTTCACGAGGTCGCCGCCCTTCACAGGCGTGGACGACGGCGCGTAAATGACGAGATGGGTTCCCTGAATCTTGTTCTGCATGTTCTCTCTCCTTTCCTTTAGCTCGCAGACTTGCACAGGCCCTGCCAGGCCACGGCCTTGGCGGCCACGTCAAGGCGCACCTTGTATTCCACACCGTCCACACGCCAGCCTTCCTTATATTCCAGGTAAGGAGCCGTCGCACCGTTCAGCGTGAAGATGGTCACCGTCTTGCCCTTGGGGCCGGCCAGATACCAGTCGGTGGCGGAAACGTCGTCCAGTTCCGCGTCATACACACGGGTCAGCACGCTGCCCGCGTAGATGTTCGCCTGGTTGGGCTGCGCCTGCGTACCGATAAGCTGAGAGTTGAAGAACACTTCCGCTCCGGTTTCCAGTGCGGCAGGTGCAATGAAGAACTGAGGACGGATCTGTATGCGGTTGCCCAGAAGATCCTTCTGCGTACGCATCTTCAGGAATGCGGCGCCGAGATTTTCCACCGTGGGTACGCCGCCCGCCGAGCTTATGAGATTGTTGTGATCCGCATGGAAAAGCGCCGTGCCGTCGCCCATGGTCGGGTTGGCGGTGAGCACGCGGCAGGCAAGGCGGTTCACCATGCGGGCGGCCGCTTCGCCGTGATTGCGGGCAATGCGGGCAAACGCGCCCAAATCATCGTTCACGATCGCCTGGCGGGTAAGCGGGAAGATTTTGCCGTAGGTTTCGATCTTCACGCTTTCCGCGTGTTCCGCAGCCCGGCCGTTCTGGTATTCGCCGCCTTCGGGAATAAGGGTCAGATCGTCACCGCTCGCAAAGTCCAGCAGCGTGAGTTCCTTGAAGTCGGATACGGAGTCCAGGCCGCACCAGACCTGCCACTGCTTATCCGCCGATTCCCAGCCGTCCATGAGCACACGGTTGGCCGTATCGGTGAGAAGGTTCGGAAGATCGGTGGTGGAGAGCGCACGGCCTACCATTTCCACCACGTTGCCGCTTGTGGACTGTCCGCTTCTCATGAGCATCTCACGGCACACTTCGCGCATGCTCATGCCGGAAAACTCACGGGCGCCGGCGGCAAGCTTGCCGTTATTGATCCGGCCTTCCGCCACACCGCAACGCAGAAGCAGGCCGTGGGAAACAGCCTCACGCACTTTTTCCTGTTCGGTACGGCCTACGTCCACACGGGCAAAGGCGGCAGAGCTCCGTCCTTCAAGGCGGGTAAGTACGGCCGCACGGGCCTTGTCCAGACTGTATCCCTTGCGGATCATCTCATCCTCCATGTTGGCGGGCATGTTGTGCGCGCGGCACATGGCAGAGATTTCCATGATACGGGCGCGTTCTTCTTCCACGGCGCTTTCTCTGGTCTTGTCGTCCGGCTCGCAGGCTCGGCCGTCGCCTTCACCCGCAGGGCTTTCCGGTATGGCCGCAGGTTCCTTTTCTTCTGCGGACTCATCCGTCTTCTCTTCTTCCGGTTCTGCAAGCGCCTCAGCCAGTGCGTTCAGCGCCGTAACGGCGGTATTCAGCTGTTCCTGCGCGGCCGCAGCGTCAAAACGCCGACTTTCAGGGGTCTTGTTCATTCTCTCGCCTCCATCGGCAAATGTTTTACTCCGGGCCTTGGCCCGATCGTCCGCGCCCACGGCGCAGAGCGACACCTCAAAAAGTTCCCAGGATGTGGACACCCGCAGGGGCCCCGTATATTCCACGCCTTCCACCGTGGCCGTGGCGCCGTTCTCAACCCAGGTGGACGCAAGCACGCGATATCCCACGGAAACATCGGTAAGGTGGCCTTCCTTCACCAGTTGAAAAGCATTCTCTCCGCGTTCCACCAGGGAAAACACGGCACGGCCTATAAGCTGACCGCCTTCCACCCGGAAGTCGGTCATGCTGCCCAGAATGTCCGCCACTTCTGCCCTGTCGTGTGTGTCCAGAAGCGGCACCTGGCCGGACGCCGGCAATATCACGCCGTCCATGCGCAGCACTTCGGGGACGAAATCACACCGTTCCCAGTCCCACACCATGGCGGGCTGCTCCGTAGCCGCCGTGAACTCCACGCTGCGCTCCGCCTCATTGAGGGAAAGAGGCGCACCACGCCGCCCCAGAGAGACCGAGCGGCTGGACGCATGGAAAATGTCCGTTCGTTTATTCGGCATTGTCGCCTCCATTCATGGTTACCGGCTGATCTTCCAGCGCCGCCGGATTGCTGCTCAGGCTTTCGGATACCTGGCCGAAGGTCACGCCGCGCGCATCCGCCATGCGCTGCCATTCCGCCAGCTGATCGAGCACTTCTTCGGGGTCGCCGCCTCGGCCGAGAATGGCCTCCTGCGGAGACTTGAGCCCTGCGGCTATGGCCTCGATATCGGCCCGGCCGTCACGCTGCGGATCCACGCTCGGCATTCCCGCAGGTATCCACATGCAGCGCTGATACCCTTCCCGGCCCAGCCAGTACCCCGGCAGGTAATCCTGCGTGAGGGCTTCCATATCCAGCCAGTGGCGGAACACCGGCATGGAAAAACGGTTCTGCAGCATGAAGTGATGGGGCTTGAGCAGCATGACGGCGTCGCCGCGGCTGGCCTTGGACGTGCTGTAATTGATGCCCGTGTAGTCGCCGGAAAGCACCTCGTAGGGTACGTCTATGCTCACGGCCACCATGCGGGCCGCAAAGCGGTTGAAACGGTCGAAGGCATCCCCCGGACGGCTCGCCCCTTCGGCAAAGCGGATGTCTTCGCCGGGGCGCAGGTATTCGATGATGGAGTTTTCCAGGCTTTCTATGGGCGTGCCCTGCGTCGTCTTCTTTGCGCCGGCAATGCCGCGCGCCGCCTGGTACACGTCCGGCTGATCCGTGGTCACTATGGCCAGGTACTTGGCGGCCTTGCGGGCCGCGTCCAGTTCGCTCTCCACAAACTGGCTCATGGCGCGGGCCGTGAGTATGGCCGGGGCAAAGGGCGTGACGCCGCGAAGCTGACCGGGCCGCAGGTGCTGGTAAATGTGCAGCATCTCGTCGGCAGGCACGCGGGTCACGTCCGCGCTGTAGCCGTCGTTCATGATGTGATAGGCCAGCTTTTCCCCGGTGAGCCTGTCGTATTCCACACCGGCAAAATGCCCTACGCGCTCCGTATCCCGGCCGCCGCCCAGTTCCGTGAGGCGATCCGCCTCTATGGGCATGAGCGCAAGCGGCGACACATGGTAGTGAGACCGGCGGCAGAACGTGAAAAAGCCTTCCCCGCATTCCATGATCTGGCGGCACAAAAGCTGCTGAAGCTCATAGAAATGCAGGCCGCCGGAGATATCGGCATCCTGCTCCATCCATGCGCGGAACCTGTCCTCTATGCGGCGGCGCGCCTCATAGGCGGGAGAGCCGTCGGGATGCACGGCCAGCGACTGGAAGCGGGCCCCGCGGCCCACCATGTAGGCGGTATAAACATTCACGCCGCGGGCAAAGAGCGGGAAGTTGCGCACCAGATCGCGCACACGGGCCCGAAGGCGCGGAGAAGCCCGACCTATGAGCCAGTTGATCTGCTCGTTAACCGTGTGCCACTCGTTCGCTTCCGAAAGGGAAGCACCGTCGTAACCCCAGCTTCTGAGCAGCGCACGGGCGCGACGCACGCGCCAGCTTCGTATGCTCTCAAGCACGCCCATGCTCAAGCCCTCCCGGCACTGCCCGCGCAGGTCCGGCCCACATAGGGAACCTTGCCGCGCTCCATGGCGCAGCGACTCTGAACATAGGCAAGCAGATCCTTCAGCTCAGAGAGCGTCCGGTAGCTGAAATTTCGGGAGCCGCCCGCCGTGCTCACGCTGTAGCTCTGGACTTTTCCGAAGCCGCCGGAAGCCATGTCTTCCAGAAGCAGCTCTTCCAGTTCGCACCAGGTATAGGTCATGTTTTTTGCCCCATGTTTTTTCCGCGGGCATGGTGCCCGCGAACATGGGAAAAAGCGTAACCCCGAAAAATGGGGGTGTCGGTATATACCGTCATATACCGTCAAAAGACCCTTATATACCGGTAAAAGACCTATATTTACCGTTGACACGTTTTTAAGAGCGGACGATTTACGGCAGAATTTCGGGCAAAAAAAGCCCCTCCAAAGAGGGGTAAAACAGCTCCGCGACGCCTCGTTACCATTGCGTCATCCGGCCGTGCCGTTCACCTCGTACAAGCAAATTTTATAACTACAAATATTGACCTTGCCATATTTTTGTTGTTATATAAATTCCATGCAATACGAGTGGGACGAAAACAAACGCAGAATCAATCTGGAGAAACACGGTGAAGACTTTGCCGATGTTGTGCTGCTAGATTGGACTTCTGCCATCATCCAGCAGGATGACCGGCAGGATTATGGCGAAGTCCGATATAATGCCTTTCTTCTGAGGGATGACGGCAGGCTCATGAGTCTGACCTTTACCCTCCGGGGAAAAAATCTGCGAATCATCAGTTACAGAAAAGCCAACAGTCGGGAGAGAAAGAAATATGAAGCATCCTGAAGAAAACATCGTGAGCTACTCTGCCGAAGAGCTGGAACGCCTGCCCCGCCTTGACGGAGCACGCCGCCCCATGAGCGACGAGGAAATCACCAGGGCCATGCATGAAGACCCCGATGCCGCCCCCGAACTGACGGAAGAAATGATGGCTTCGGCCCGCCCTGCTCATGAGGTGCTGCCGGAGATTTTCCCGGCGGACGTGGCGGAAGCGCTGCTGAAAAAGCGCGGACGCCCGAAGTCGGAGCGCCCGAAGATTCAGTTTACCGCCCGATTTGATGCCGACATCGTGGAGCACTTCCGCAAGACCGGCAAAGGCTGGCAGGTAAGAATGGAAGAGGTTTTGCGCAAGGCCATAGCCATGGGCCTCTAAAAAACATCCCCCGAAGCGAAAGCTCCGGGGGATTCGTTTTATCGGTATCAGTTCACCGAGCCAAGGCGGATATTCAGGTTGAGGTTTTCGGCTTCAAGGGCGGCGACTTCCCTCCGCAGGTAGTCTATGGAAGCATGGGAGACTTCCAGCAGTTCCGCGTAGTCTTCGCGGCCGCGGCGCACGGCGGTCATGAGGCGGGCGTTTACTCTGCGCAGGCGTTCCACTTCCGCGTTCAGGTCAAGGGAGAGCTTCTTCATGCCGATACCCTCCCGGCGGAACGCATATCACGAAAATGCTCTATCACGGCGTCCAGAGCTTCCGCGTAGTCCCCGATGATGAGTCCGAGGCCGTCCATGTCGGCAATGGGCAGCCCCTCACTCTGCTGGCCCGTGAGCTCGGAAAGCGTACGCAACCGCGTCTGCAGGTTCTCAAGGTCAACGTAGATGTAGTAACCAAGGTCCGTTACGGCATTCTGGGCCGAACGGTCGAGCGATGAGAACCACTTGCCGCCGCACTTTTCCAGGGATTCAAACTTCATAAGGCACCTCATAGATTTTTCGATGGGCCTTTGCCGGATATGACAAAAGGCCGGGAGCTCGAAAACGTCTATGAACGCCCAGGCCTATTCCCCCGAAGGGTATTCTATTAGCCTACTCCCGGCCTTAAATAGCCGATAGATATGCCGCTGCTTTTCAGGCGCAGGGCATGAAAATAGCC
>NZ_DYZA01000155.1 GCF_020741395.1 Mailhella massiliensis
CCTGCTGGACGCACCTCTTCGCTCCCGCCGTCCCCCACTGGGCAAAAAACTTTGTTGAGGAATGCAGAAAATAGGGGAGTTGAGCGGGGGAAGGAGGAAACCCTTTTGAAAAAGGGCTTTCCTCCTTCCCCCGCACCCCCATCCTCCTTCCGAAAACTTTTATTATGAGAAAGACGGCATCAGTCCTTCGAACATGCCGTGCCGTCCGGCACATCCCCGCGTCTTCTGCGCCTGCACGGGCATGAAATCAAAACGGGCGAGCCCCGGGCATCCTCCTCCGGCAGACTTCCCGCTCCCCCGGTCGCAACTCTTCCGTTTCATGAAAACCAAAAAGCGCCCGGCTCCCTTCCGGCACGCCCTCTCTCCACGAAGGCCATCATGAAAGACATCCGCATCCGCACGGCGACCACGGCCGACGCCCCCGCCCTTCTTGACATCTACGCGCCCTACGTCCGGGAAACGGCCATCAGCTTTGAATACGACGTTCCCTCGCTTCAGGAATTTGAAGGAAGAGTAAGCCATACCCTTTCCCGCTATCCGTGGATAGTGGCGGAACAGGGCGGCCGCGTCCTCGGCTATGCCTACGCCTCTGCCTTCCATCCCCGCGCGGCCTACCAGTGGTGCGCGGAAGCCTCCATCTACCTTGCGCGGGACGCGCGCGGCCATGGCCTCGGCGCACGGCTCTACGATGCGCTGGAAGATATCCTCAGGCGACAGAACATGCTTGTGCTCTATGCCTGCATCGCAAGCCCTTCCGAGGAGGACGAACACCTCACCCGCGCAAGCCTGCGCTTCCATGCCCGCATGGGCTTCCGCAGCGTGGGCGAATTCCCCCGCTGCGGCTACAAGTTCGGCCGCTGGTACGGCATGGTATGGATGGAAAAACGCCTCGCCGAACCCTCCGACCCGCCCGCGCCCGTCATACCCTTTTCGGAAATGGGATAGACGGTTTTGCAGGGGAAGGGAGAAAGCTTTTTGAAAAAGGCTTTTCCCCTCCCCAAAACTTTCCATTGCACACCACGGGCGCAAAAGCCGGGCAGCCCTGAAGAGGCCGAAAGGAGACTCCCGCACCTATGCCCCCGCATCCGGCAAAAAATCTGCCGAAGTTCCGCCGGGCACGGAGCCTCTTCCGGGCAGCACAAAGGCCCGGAGGCGAAGTCCTGACGAAATGCTCCCGGGGCATGACGCTTCCCTTCGAAAGTGCTTTCAGGCAGGACACGCTCACG
Organism: Mailhella massiliensis; assembly: GCF_020741395.1. Classification (GTDB taxonomy): domain Bacteria; phylum Desulfobacterota; class Desulfovibrionia; order Desulfovibrionales; family Desulfovibrionaceae; genus Mailhella; species Mailhella massiliensis_A. The sequence goes on from NZ_DYZA01000155.1 coordinate 1,227, forward strand.
CTGAGGCGGCAGCGCGTACGCGGCAGACAAAGCACGCCCTGCCCTCATGCCCGGAGCGTTCCCCGCCTTTTCCGGCGGAAGGACGGCCTTTCGACCAGAGCATGCCTTATGCCAAGCGCACAGCACGGCGAAAGGCCGAAGGCAGACCTGCGCCATCCTTTCCAGGGGCGGCACAGCAAACAGCCGCGAGTCGAAGGAGAGCCTCTGCGGATGGAAGGCCGTTGCCCTGCCTGCTGAGGGGTCCGGCGGGAATCATTCCCCACGGCGGGGCCTTGGGGCAGCGCCCCACGGGCTTTTCCGGCGGGGCGGCGCCCCGCGTGCCTTTCCTGCCTTTAAACACAAAGCGGCGGGAGTTGTTCCCGCCGTTTCGCGTATTGTCTGCCGGGGGGAGCTAGCGCCGCACGTTCACGAGGTAGAGGCGGCAGAGCGCCACGGCAAGGAGCAGGGCATCCGGGCCCCAGGCGGCCATGAGCGGGGGGAGCGAGCCCATTTGTCCCAGGGTCTCGCCGAACATGGTGAGCGAGTACATGATGAAGGTAGCGGCCATGCTTATGGCCACGGCGATATAGACATTGGAATTCCAGGAAACGATAGCCGCACCGAGCAGGGCCATGACGATGAGGGAGGCGGCGTAGGATATTTTGCCGTGCCACACGGTACGCAGGCCTTCCACGTTGGAACCGGCCTCGCCGAGCTGTTCAATGGCCTCGCCGAGCTGCCAGATGGGGAGCTGCTGGAGGTTGTTGGATTCGGTGGAGAAGAAGAGTTCCGGGTCCTGATGCAGGGGCAGCTCCAGGCGCGGCAGATGTTCACGCCGGTAGCTTTCGGGGAAGAGGCGTTCGGCGTCGGCAAGGACCCAGCCTTTTTCGCTGCCCATGACGCGGGGAGCCCGCACAATGACGTCCACATCGGATACGCCGTCGCGCACATGGAAGGCCGAAAAGCCCATGCCCTCGCCGCTGGGCCTCAGCGCGTTTATGGAAACGGTCCAGCCGTTTTCCATGAACCACACGTCGGAAATGGTGCGCTGGCTCAGATCCTGCTTGCGCACTTCCTCCCGCCATATCTGCTGGGAATAGCGCTCGCCCTGCACGCCGAGGAACTGCGAGCAGGCGAACTGCACGCCGCCCCAGAACACGCCGCAGAACACGAGCACCACGGCCACGGTAAAAAAGGAAATGCCGCCCGCATGCAGGGCCGTGAGTTCCCGGCTGTGGCCCATGAGGCAGAGCGTGACTACAGTGGCGAGCAGGAAGACGGCGGGCAGTATCTGCGCCACGATGGAAGGCAGGCGCACGCCGAAGTACTGGAGTATGAGCCCGAGGCCGGAGCCGGCTTCGATGAAGATATCCGCGCGCTCCACAATGTCGGTGAGCAGGTAAAGGCCCACGCCGAGGCCCATGATGAGCAGAAGCAGGCGCGCGTGCCGCCGGAAGATGTAACGGAAAAGCAGGCTCATGCCTTATCCTCCTTCTTCTTTTTACGGCTCCTGCGCGACTGCCAGTGTTCCGTGATGCGCGGCATCCGCTCCTGCGCGGCAAGGCGCATGCCGTAGAGGCCGAGGAGGAGGAAGACGAGATTGGGCGCCCACAGGCCGACGGTGGGCGTAAGGTCGCCGCTTTCGCCGAGGCTTATGCCCAGCATGAGCAGGCTGTAGTACACAAGGAAGAGCAGAAGCGCCATGAGCACGCCGGTCTGCTGCTTGAGCCCCTGGAAGGATGTTGCGATGGGTATGACGAAGATGCACAGCACCACGCAGGCCAGGGGGAAAACGAAGCGCTTGTGGCGCTCCACCACTATTTTGCGCGCCATGCGCGGATCGGTTTTCTGCAGGGCGCGCTCATTCTCATAGTCGTAAAGGCGCGCCCAGGTGTATTCCTTGGGCTTGACCGGGCCCATGTCCACGCCCTGGAACAGGGAATCGAAGCTCAGGCGCACGGCGTATTCCTGAAAGCCCATGATGGAGAGGGCGTTGTCCTTTTCCGTATAGCTGCGCCCGTTCTTGAGCAGGAAGATGATCTCGCCGTTCTCATAGTCGGCGTCCAGGCTCCCGTCCGGGGCAAGGATAGTCATGGTAGTGTCGGCGGCGCGGCGGTCCTCCACCATGACGCCCGCCATGGTGCCGGAAACCGGATCCACCTTGCGGGCGAACATGACCATGTTCGGCACGTCCTTGTTGAACACGCCGGGCTGCACCACCACTCTTGCGCTGCTGCTTGCGATGCTGAGCACTTCGGAGCGGAAGTTCCCCATGCCCCAGGCCTGCCAGTAGAAGGAGATCCAGAAGCCGAAAAGCGCGCAGAACACGGAAAAGAGAAGCGGCGCGGGCAGCATCTGGTAAAGACTCACCCCGCCCGCCTTGAGGGCCACGAGCTCCCTGTCGGTACTCATGCGCAAAAAGGTGAGGAACACCGAAAGCATGCACGCGATGGGGCAGATGATGAGCAGAAAGAAGGGGCTCAAGTAGCCGAAAAGGCGCAGCGTATCCCAGATGTTCAGCTCAAGCCCGAGGAGCATGTCGCGAAGCTGCAAGGCGCGGCCCATGAGAATGAACAGAAGAAGCACGGCCATGGACAGAAAGAAGGTCTTGGCGTGCTCCATGAACAGGCGTCGCTGGAGAAGGTTCATGCGCGCGCCTCATCCTGCCGGACGAAAAGGCGCTCCAGGGCCTCCTGATCGAGGGGCGAAAGGTTGAAGCGCACTCCCGCGCCGTCCAGCAGCTCGGCCACGCTCACGGAAGGAGATTCCTGCCTGCGTTCCAGCATATACGCGAGCGCGCGGCGCACGAGTTCCTCATGCTGCATCACGGTAGCCATATTTTCTCCACATGCGTCTGATTCCGGGCCGCCGCCCGACGGGGCAAAAACCGCCCTTCCACGAAAAAGCGTTATACGAAAAGAGATTTCCCGCGCTTTCCCGTTTTGTCAATCCCTTTTTCCCGGGCGGCGGGAAAGCCGCGCCCGGCAAAGCCCGCGCCGCGCCTTTTTGGGGAGCGCGCCCCCAAAAGGCGGCTGCGGCGGAGAGAAAAGGTTCCTAGTCCAGCACCACGATTTCCCCGGGTTCCATGACGAGGGGGCGGCACTCCGGCGCATGGCGCTTCAGGGCCTCCACAAAGGCGTCGGCGTTCTGCGCGAGCACCGGGAAGGTCTTATAGTGGATGGGCATGGCCACGGGAGCCTTCAAAAGCGCGGCGGCCCGGGCGGCAAGCTCGCCGTCCATGGTGAACACGCCGCCCGCAGGCAGAAGCGCAAGGTCGAGCCTGAAGCGGTCGGCAATGAGCGCCATGTCGCCGAAGAGGCCCGTATCGCCCGCGTGATACACGGTGTGCCCGCCGGGCATTTCAATGACGTACCCCACGGGGGAACCCGCGGCCGCGGAATGGAAGGCCTGCGTCATGGTGATCTTCACGCCCTTTTCCTCAAGCGTGCCGTCCACATTGCCGCCCATGCCGTAGTTGATGATCTGCCCTTCCGGCACGCCGTGTTCACGGAAATACCCCACGAGGTCGTGGATGCAGTAAAGGGTTGCGCCGGTGGTACGCACTATTTCCACGGTCTGGCCGAGATGGTCGCCGTGGTCGTGGGTAAGGGCAACGATATCGGGACGGGGAATTTCGCGCCAGTCGGGCGCAAAGGGATTGCCTTCAAAAAAAGGATCGACCAGAACGGACACGCCGTTCTCGTTGAGCATGACATTGGAATGGCCGTACCAGGTAAGGTGCAATTGGGACATGTTGTACCTCCGAAATGGGGGTTCAGGTTCCGGGGAAAGCCGCGCCCGCTTCCGGGAGCGGCGGGACTTTTCTTTTAATATCCCGAAGGCCCACGGTCAAGCCGTCGCCTTTCCCCCTTTTTCTTCGCCACCGCCATGCCGCACGGCGCGGGCATGGAGGCGCTGTGCCTGCCCTGCCCGAGCGGCTTTCCCCGGAACGGAAGGGGCCCGGCATACCGGTTTTCCCCGGGGAAACGGCGGTGCTGGCTTTCCCCCGCAGAGGGGAAGCCGGGCCGCCTTCAGCCCCGCTGCCCTTCGGGCGCGCCGCCCGGCCGGGCGGAAAAGGCCCCGAAGGCGCTTTCCCCGGGCGGAAGCCCCCGCGCCCGGGGAGGGGACAAATCCGACGCCGAAGATACAGGCCCCGCCCGGTTTCTGCAGCCGCCGTGCGGCCTTTCCCGTGCCCGCCGGCGAGCCGCCCGCACCTCCCTGCCGGAGCCTCCTTCGGCCCCCGGCTTCCCGGCTTTTCTGTGCGGAAGAAGGGCTGGGGAGCCGGGGGGCTTTGTCCCCGGCCTTGACAAAAAGCCCCGGGCGGGCAAGGCTCTGCCTGCGGATTCTGCCGCAAGGAGCCTTCATGACGCGCATCGCCCTTGTCCTTCCCCTCCTGCTTCTCCTGCTCCCCTTTTCCGCCCCCGCCTACGACGACGGGGTGGACGAACTCGCCTTTGCCGTGCCCGACACCTTCACGGAGCTGACCGACCATGATTCCGACCTTTTCCGGGACACGGAAAAATATGCCGTAAGCCACGGCAGGCTGCTCAAAATGTACCTGCCGCAGTACATGGCCCATCAGTACCGCTACGGCAGCCGCGACGCGGTGACGCGCCAGGTGCTCATCTGCGCCATGGAAGGCCAGAAAAGGCCGCTCACCCAGAAAGACGCGGAGCTTCTGGCCCGCTCCACCGAGGGGCTTTTCATCGGCTTTTCCCGCATCCCGCGAAGCCGCACCGATACCCCCGCCCAGGAGATGGAAAACAGGGAAAAGGCCCTTGCCCGCGCGCTGGAAACAGGCTCCCCCCTTCTGGTGGATTCCGTGCGCACCTCAAGCGCCTTCCTCTATACCTTCCTCATCCACGACAACATGGTGGAGCGCGGGCCGAAAAGCTGGCTTTCCATGGCCATGGCCACGGCCGTGGTACCCGTGAAGGACACCGTGCTCTTCGTAACCGTAAGCTCCATACTCGGGCACGACAATCCCGAGCCCCATCTCGACTGGGTGAAGGAAACGGCCGGAACCTTTGCGGATATGATTGTGCGCGCCAACAAAGGGGAAAAGAAATAGGCGCGGGGCATACCGCGCAATCCGCGCCGCCCGCAGGCGCCCCGGAAGCGGGCATCTCACAGGCCGCAGTCCGGATCTCATTGATTGCGGCAGGCGCGGCCCCTTTCCGCGCGGCAGGGGAGACTTCTTCTTGCCCTCAAGGCCGGCAGCATGCTCTTTCCGCGCAGGCGGGGAACCCGGCAGCAACGATGCCGGGATAACGACCTCTGCCGCCGGACAGGGGGGCATGACTCCTGCCTTCTCCTCCGGCCTTCCGAGGCCCCTTTCCCTCCCGGGCGCGGAGGGATCGGGCACTCCGTGCCTGCCGCGCTGCGTCAACGGCCTGTTCCCTCCCGGGCGCGGAGGGATC
>NZ_DYZA01000156.1 GCF_020741395.1 Mailhella massiliensis
ATACCTCCCGCTGGGCTGCGCTGGCGGTACGACGCAGACACCGGGCATATGTTCCCTTACCGCACATACTAACAGATTTCACCGGCAAGGGCCAGTCAGGAACAGGGCTCTACGTCCTTTGGTACACAGAAAAGCGGAACTTTCTCTCCAGACAGTCCTTTCCTGCTCAACATTCTGAAAACGCCTCCGAAAAATCCCCCCCTGTCGGGTAGAGAATGAACGCTGCCAAAGGCTGCCCTGCAAAGGGCATAAAAAAACCGGCACAGGGCCGGTGTTCAACATTGCTTCAGGGCAGGAACTATTCCGCCACAGGCTCGTAATAGCAACGCTTGGGGGAATAGATCTTCCCGGCCTTTTTCAGCTCGGCACAGGCTTTAGACACTTCCTTGGAATCCACGCCGAGGGCTTTGGCAATATCCCCGGGACGGACGGGTTTGCCGGCTTCCTTCATGGCTTTGAGAACTTTATCTTCCATGCTAATCTCCTTGTTATCCGGCGCATCCCTTGCGCCTGTTTCCTGCTTCTACCTTTTCTCTCTATAAAAGGCAATACTTATTGGGAACAATTCCTGATTATTTTTTTCTTTCGGCTCAATCATGAACTCCCCTTCGTATCGAGCGAAAAAAACGCCTCGCCCGGCCCGAGAAAATGCCTTACCGCTGAGTCATGAAGATCCCGGCCTACGGGAAAATTAAGGCGCAGATGCACCGCATACCCGGATTTTCCCTTGTCGGATAAGTGTTCCGCTCCAGGCACGCCACAAACATCCTCCAAAAAAATACGCCGCTTCGAAAACGTCCCCGCGAGATAACCATGAAAACGTCCTTCCCTCTTCTTTTTGTCCTGCCCGTCCTGGCCCTGCTTTTTTCCTGCTCACCGGAAACGCCCGTTGCCGAAAGGCCGATCAGGCCCGGCCCGGCCTATATTCAATGGCTTGAAGAACAGGCCTGCCTGCGCAAGGCTGCGGAACTGACCTCCATCGTCAGCGGTTCCTCTTTAAGCTGGCGTCACGGTTCACGGATCTCAATGCTGCCTGACGACGCCGGGACATGGTTTCGCGCCTCCCCTGCTCTCACGGCATGGGCAGGGCAGAAAACCTTTCTGGCCGCCTTCGGGCAAAAAAATATGGCGCAGGAACTTGCGGTACTCGGCATACAGGGTGTCTATTTTTCCGGCATGGCCGACACCGGCGACGACTGGGCGGGCCGCTCCCCCGAAAGCGGACTTGGAGAAGATGCGACAAGCCTTTCTTTCGGCCGGGCAGCCGGACAAGATGAAGAATACGAAGCGCTGCTCGCCGCTTTTTCCGAGGCAGAGCTTCTGTCCGGGGGAGTCCTGCCTCCCGCCCATACCGGAATGGGACCGGACTTCTTCCTTGCCGTGCGCTCCGTGCGCGACTATCCGGGCCTCTATGCCATGGCGGAAATCCCGCAGCCGCTATGGTCCATCCTGCCCGACCTTAACGAAGGGGAAAAGGCTGCTCTTTCCCCCGCAGCAACAAAGGCTCTCGCCTCACGCGGCGTCATGGCTCCGGCCCTTGTGCAGGACGCGCCGGGATTTGCGCATACCCCGTGCGGCTGGGCCGCCACAGGTCCCGTCACCGGGGTGGATGGCGTGAAAAGGCGTTGGATATACCGCTGGTTCGAAACCCCGGAAAGGCCGGTCCTCCACTGGGACGACCCCTCCGGCTCGGCCCGGCGCATCATGGAGGCCGGACTCATAAAGCAGGCGGGGTTGCGTCATCAGGTTCTCGTGGGCGTACACGCGGCGGCATGGATGGGGCTGGACGCCGTCTCTTCCGTCCAATTTTCTCCCTCCGGAGAAGCTCTGGAGCCCGGTTTGTCGGCCCTGCGCACGCTTGCGCGCAACGCCCACCGCTACGGCGCAGCCCTGCTTGTAGAAGACGGACTTCCCATGGAAAAGCTCGTCTCTATTCAGGACACGGGAGTGGACTTCTGCTTCGACAGTGTGCTCTCCCCCTCGCTGGACAAATCCCTTCTGGTACAAGACGCCCGCCCCGTACGGGAAAGCCTTCGACACTCTCTTGCCATAGGGGTAGATCATCGTGCCCTGTGGCGCGGTGCGGCGGACGGCATGCCCTGCACGCTCACCGGGAAGATCATCCCTCTCTTGCCGGAAGGCTGGAGGCGGCTGCTCCTCCACGGAGAAGGGGAAAAGACCTTGCGTGTCAATGCTCCCACCCTCGCCGCCATAAGCTCCGGCCTTCCCCCCGGGGAAAGACCGGATGGGGAGCTCCTCTCTACCCTGGAAAACGCCCACATGCTCCAGATAGCGACGCGGGCCTTTCTGCCCGGCCTGCTCATGCTTTCCGGTTCCGACCTTTCGGGGGGCCTGCCTCAGGGAGCGGACTGGCCGGCTACGCCGCCTCTCTGGCAACTGGACAAAACCCCGGCAGGCCGAGGCCTGCCGTCAGGGCTCTCTTTATACAGCCTCCCGGGGAACGAAGCACGAAAAAAACTGGCAGACATACTTGCCGCACGGGCAAAGAGCGGCGTCTCCCGGGGGACGCTCTGCCTTGTGCCGGACTGCAGGGAGGCAAGCGTCCTCATCACGGCAAGCACCCTGCCCTCCGGCGGCACTCTGGTCTTTTTCGGCAACTTCTCTGCAACAAGCGCCGCCTTTACCCCGGACTTTCCCCTCTGGGAAAAAACGCAAACAAAAACCGACCTTGTTTCCGACGAACCCTTTCTGGAAAACACCATGGTTCTCCCCCCGTGGGGCTGGAGCGCCGTACTGCTGCACTGACGCTTTCTACGCGCAGTCAGGAAAAGCGTCATCTTCGGCAGGCAAGGACATGAAAAATCGCCCTGAATACGGCGCAGGGCTTGCACCATTCAGGATATTTTGGGATACTTTCCACACTTGTCGACATGTTTGGATACCTTTTATGAACCTCAGCGGAGCCCGCCATGGACGAAAAGATAGAACGCACGGAACAGGACAAGGAAAAACTTTCCGCAGGCAACAGCACTGCTCCCGCACAGGAAACGGAAGAATACGCAACCGAAGCCTCCCCGAAGGAAGAGTCCTCTGAAAGGCCTCCGCAGGCTGAAGCCCCCGCCGGCGAAGCAGAGGAAAAGGACAGCCCCGTTACGGAGGAAGACGCTCCTCAGGCAAAGCATGAAGCGGAAGAACCCGAAGCGACGGCAGAGGGGATGAAGGAATCTCCAGAAGAAGCCGAAGCGCCGAAAGAGGAAGACTCTGCGCCGGAAGAGGCGAAAGAAGCCCCGCTCGAACTCGCCAAGCCAGTGAAAAAGCGCAAGGTTGTCCGCAAAAAGTTTACAAAACCTGCCCCTGAAACGCCTCCACCCCCGCCCTCCGGCCCCGCTGCAAAAGTATTCGACGCACTTTCCTATGCGGGCCTGCCGTTGCTCATCGTATTCGCCGCGGCCATGACTTTCCTTGAAGTGTGGCAGGTACGCGACTTGTGGTTCTCCGACGAAGTGCGCCTCGCCGACGCCTTCATGAATCTCAGAAACGGCGACTGGCTCATGCTCACCCTGAACGGTCTGCCCTATCCCGACAAACCGCCGCTCTATTTCTGGTTCATGGAGGCTTTGTGCCTGATCCCGGGCGTCACCATGCCCATGGTCTTCTTCCTGGCCGTGGCCGTTTCCCACGCGCTGTTCATCGGCTCCATCTGGCTGCTGGCACGCGGCACAGGGCATGACAGGCGCGTTGCCTTTGCCTCCGGCCTGATTGCTTTAAGCTGCCTCTATATCAGCGGCGCAGCCTGCTACCCCCGCATGGATCTTCTGTTCGCCGCCGTAGTCACGCTGGGCATGACTTGCCTGTATCGCGGCTGGATCAAGTCTTTCGCCCCCTTCTGGCTGACGGCAGGCTTCCTGCTCATGGGCGTGGCCACGCTCATCAAGAGCCCTCTCGGCATCGCCTTCGCCGTGGTCGCCAGTATCCTTTTCCTGTTCTGGCGGGGTACTCCCGGCCGTCTGAACGGACGCGACGGCCTGCCCGGCTTCCTGCTCATGCTCCTTCTCATCGCGGCCTGGCTCGGTATGCTCTACCTTGAAGGACACCAGGACTACCTGCGCGACATGCTGGGCACGCAGCTTGCAGGGCGGGTGCTGCAGGGCGGGCATCACGCCGAAGTGTGGTGGTACTATCTGGCCGCCATCCCGATCATCTGGGCGCCTTGGGTGCTCATCATCCTCTTCGTGAACTGGTTCGCGGCCCTGCGCGGCATCCCCGCCGCATGGAAAAGCCGCAGAGAAAACGGAGGCTCCAGCTGGCTGTGGATATGGTTCTTCTCCGGTGTGGCCATGCTCTCCTGCGTGCAGGCCAAAATGGCCGTGTACGCTCTGCCCCTGCTTGCTCCCCTCGCCGTGCTCACCGGCCGCTCTCTGCTCCGCCTCACCCCCGGCAGAAGCCGCTGCTTCTTCAGCCTCACCTCCACCATCCTGGCTCTCGCAGGCCTTGCCCTCGTGCTCGTGGATGTGTTTCCCCTCATCAGACCGTATGTGGAAGGCTTCCTGCCGCCCATCCCGGCCGTGGTCAACCCCTGGCTGGATGCGCTTGACGGCACCATGTACATGGGCGGCATCCTTGTGCTGCTCGCCGTCGTCCTGCTCTTCTTCACCAGGCTTTCCATGCCCGGCGGAGCTCTGCTCGTCACCAGCATCGGCATGATCGCCCTGCTCCAGCCCTATCACTTCTTTGTGGCGCCCTCCATGGACAAGCTCCTGAGCCCGCGCGCCCAGGCTGCCGCCATGGCCGAAAAGGTGAAAGAAGGTTATGCCCCGGCCGCATTCCACGTCTATCCCGGCGCCTATGCCTGGCACCTCAATGAAATCATGGCTCCCGCCGGAAAACGCCTTGTCGTACCCGACCTTGCCGATGAAAAGGCCAGGGACGCATGGCTGAAGGCCCACCCCAAAGCCGTCATGGCCATGCCCAAGGCCGACTGGGAAGCCTGGGAAGGCAAGCCTGCCGGAGCGGAAACGATTCTCACCGCCTGGATGGTGCATAAGCCTTATGTGGTAGCCGTGTTCAACGAAGGGGCTCCGGCTGCTCCCTCCGCCGAAACTCAGGCCGCCGCACAGGCCCCGGCCCCTGAGCAGACTCCCGAAGTTCCCGCTCAGATCCCTGAAAACACGCCTCAGGCCCCCGCTCCGACGGCGCCGGCTCCCGAAACCCCGGCGGCCTCCGCCCTGTAAACTCCCCGTGCCCGGAGCGTTTTCCCGCCGCTCCGGGCACGATTTTTTCCGCACCGGCAGAACCTCAACCCGGATATATGATTATGAGCTACCTCGCCCTCGTTTTCTGTGTCGCCTTAGCCTTCTTTCTCGGCGCCGTCCCCTTCGGGCTGGTCATTGCCAAAACCTTCAAGGGGATAGACCCGCGCAAGGCGGGGAGCGGCAACATAGGTTCCACCAATGTCGCCCGCCTCTGCGGCCTGCCCTGGGGCATACTCACGCTTTTCTGCGACATTATGAAAGGCCTTCTGCCCGTGCTTCTGGCCACGGCCATGCTGCCTTCCCCCTACATGCAGAGCGCTGTGGCCCTGGCGGCGGTAACGGGGCATGTGAAATCGCCCTTCCTCGGCTTCAAGGGCGGCAAGGGTGTGGCTACCACCATCGGCGCACTTCTGCCCCTGGCCTTCTGGCCGCTTCTCTGCGCCGTGCTCTGCTGCGTGGCCGTCATCGCCGTCACACGCTATGTTTCCCTGGGCTCCATGGTCATGTCCGTATCCCTCGTGATCTTTTACGCCCTCTTCGGACGTTTCGACCTGGAACCGCTCGCCATTATCCTCTGCGCCATGATCATCTGGGCGCATCGCGCCAACATAGGCCGCCTCATGAGAGGAGAAGAAAGTAAATTCCTTGCAGGAAAAAAGCGCTGAATCTCATAAAAAAGCCTGCTCTTTACAACATCCTTATACTAGACCTTCCGCATCTTCTATGCTACGTTGTCTTTTAAGAACAAAAGACCGTATGATCCAAGGTCTTTGCGTCCCATGAACGCGGGGGTAGCCCGCTCCCGGCCTGGCCGGGGAAGGAATTGCTTATGCAGATTGAAGTCGTTTTCCGTAATCTCACCCCTTCCGATCCCCTGAAGAACTACGCTCTCAAGCGTTTCCAGAAGATAGACCGCATGGTCGGTGATGAGGAGGCAAAGCTTCTGGTCACGCTTTCCATGGAAAGCAACAGGCCGAAAGTCGACCTGCTGCTCACGGGGCAGGACGTGAACTTCGCCGCCAGTGAAAGGAACGACGACATGTATGCCGCCATAGACCTGTGCAACGACCGTATTGGCCAGCAGCTGCGCAAAGCCAGTGAACGCCGCAGTCAGATCAACCGCGATACCATGGTCAATGCTCTGGGAGAAGCCGACGAGTAAGTCGTTCCCCAGTAGTTTCCAGTAATATCCGCCTCCGGCCCCATGGGGTCGGAGGTTCTTTTTTATGTCGCTTCGAACCGCCCGTGAAACGCAGGAAATTTTATACGTATATCTCTTCCCTCCGCAGCCGCTTCACGGGGCCTGAAAATTTTTTCGTGACAAGCGAAGTCAAAAAAAGTATCTTTTCCGCTCTATGATTTTGGAGGCTTCAAATGAGTCACGAAATAGATACGCACATCATGACGGTCGGTAAGGCCAAAATAGACAATCCGGCCATAGGGCCCTATGTCGATGATACTCCCGTCCCCTTCTACCTCGACGCCGAACATGGCGGAGAAGACGTTCAGGGGCTCGAAGGCGCTCCCGTTTCCATCGAGCAGGCCGGTCCCCGCAGCCATGTTTACTACGATCCCGGCAAGACCCGGGCGGCCATTGTCACCTGCGGCGGCCTGTGCCCCGGCCTCAACGACGTCATCCGCGCCCTGGTTCTGGAATCCTATTACGGCTACGGCGTGCGCTCCATCCTCGGCATCCGCTACGGCCTGGAAGGCTTCATTCCCAAGTATCATCACGATATCATGGAGCTGACGCCGCGCAATGTTTCGGAAATCCACACCTTCGGCGGAACCATTCTCGGCTCTTCCCGCGGCCCTCAGAGCTCTGAGGAAATCGTGGACGCCCTGGAGCGCATGAACGTCAACATCCTGTACATCATAGGCGGCGACGGCACCATGAAGGCTGCATCGGCCATTCAGGAAGAAATCTTCCGCCGTAATCTGCACACCTCCGTCATCGGAATTCCCAAGACCATCGACAACGATATCAACTTCGTTCCCAAATCCTTCGGCTTCGACACCGCCGTGGACGTGGCTACCTCGTCCCTGCGCTGTGCGCACACCGAGGCTATCGGCGCACCCTACGGCGTGGGTCTCGTCAAGCTCATGGGCCGCGAATCCGGCTTCATCGCCGCTCAGGCCACTCTTTCTCTGAACGTCGTCAACTTCGTGCTCGTGCCCGAAGTCCCCTTCAAGCTGGAAGGTGAAGGAGGCCTTCTTCCCGCGCTGGAAGAACGCCTGAAAAACCGCTCCCATGCCGTCATCGTCGCCGCCGAAGGCGCCGGGCAGGACCTGCTCACCGCAAGCGGCAAAACCGACGCTTCCGGCAACCGCGTACTCGGCGACATAGGCCTCTTTCTGCAGAAGGCCATCAAGAACTATTTCTCCACCAAGGACATGGACGTCACCGTCAAGTACATCGACCCGAGCTACATCGTGCGTTCCGTGCCCGCCAACACCAACGACAGAGTTTACTGCGGTCTTCTCGGCAGAAACGCCGTCCACGCGGCCATGGCCGGCAAGACCAATATGGTGGTGGCCCGCCTCATGGATCGTTTCGTGCATCTGCCTCTTCAGCTCGTCACGCGCCGCCGCCGCCATATTGATATCAAATCCAACTACTGGCGTTCCGTCATCGCAACCACGGGCCAGCGCCTCTCCTAAAATTTTTAAAGTGAGAAAAACTCAGCCATACCGTCGAGTCGAAGGCCTCCGCATCATGGATGCGGAGGCCTTTTTATCCTCCTCTTCCCGGCATTTGTTCCTTGCGAAGAGGAGCGGAATAAACGATGATGGAGGAAGGGAGAATCCCCTCCCGGAAAAACCCGTCTTTCATGAGCGAATTCCGACAGATCAAAGCTTCCGCCGGATCCGGCAAAACCTATACCCTGACCAGCACTTTCCTTGCCCTGCTGGCCGGCTCTTCCGGCGCGTCGTGGAGCCGCCCGCCCTCAGGTTGTACCCTTTCCGAAGAAGAAGGCTACGGCTGGCAGGAAATTCTCGCCATAACCTTCACCAATAAAGCCGCTACGGAAATGCGCGACCGCCTGCTCCAGCGCCTGAAGAGCATGGCCCTCAGCCCGAAAAAAGAGAGAAAAGAGCCGTTCTGGAAGAGCTCCCGGGCACGCGAAGCCGTGGACATGATCATAAAAAACTACGGCGCCCTGAACATCCGCACCATCGACAGCCTCCTGCACCTCATGGTGCGCCTCTGTGCGCTGGATTTCGACCTTTCCCCTGATTTCGAGCCGCGCTTTTCCGATGAGGAGATTACCGGCCCCCTATTTGACGACATGGCCGAACAGGCCAGGACGGACGAGGAGCTCGGGGCGATTTTCCGCCGCGCCTGTCGCCAGATGCTGCGCTCGGAAAAAACAAAGGGCTTTCTTGCGGGGGAACGCATCCGCGAGCGCGTGACAAGCATGGTGTCCCTCATGCTTGCTGCAGACGGATGGAGCATGCGCGATCTTGCTTCCCCGGAAGAGGCAGAGGAGCACTTTCAGGAAATACTCCGCGGCATACAAAACGATGCGCGGGAAATGCGCTCCCGCATGGAGCAGGAAGAACTCAAGGTCTCCCGGCATTTTCTGAACGCCCTCACAGCCTGCATAGAATGTGGAGGAAGGGCCTCTAAGCTTCCCTTTTCCTCGGCCATGCTCCAGAAGGAAAGCTTCGACGATTGCCTTCTCAAGGCCTCCAAGGGCAGCGCCAGCCTTGCCCTGCATGCCCTTTACGAAAGCCTTCAGTCCGACATGCGCTCCCTGCGCGTACTCATGGGAGCGCGCCGCCTCATGCCCTTTGCGGAACTTGCACAGGCTGTGTATTCCCGTCTGGAGGATGAGGAGCGCCGCACGGGCATCATCGCGGCCTCGCAGGTGCCGAGGCTCGCCATACGCGCTGCGGACGACAGCGAAGGTGTGAACGAACTCTTCTGCCGACTGGGTGCGCGCGTACGCCACATGCTTATCGATGAATTTCAGGATACCAGCCGCGACCAGTGGATGGCTCTCCAGCCTCTGGCCGAGGAAGCGCTGGCAAAAAACGGATCCCTCACCATCGTGGGCGATGTGAAGCAGGCGATTTACGGCTGGCGCGGAGGCGACGCCGCCCTTTTCGACGAACTGGTGCGCAGAGGCTCTCCCCTGCTTTCCCTGGTGCAGGAACCCGTGCTGGAAACCCTGCCCTTCAACTGGAGAAGCAGACGTCACATCGTGGCCTGGAACAACGCCCTGTTCTCCCCCCTAGGAAACAGGGACGTGGCGGAAGAGCTTCTCCGCCCTCTGGCCGAAGGGGATGCGGAGCTTCTGCGCGATCAGGCCGCGCTGCTTTGTGAAGCCTTTGACCGCGCCGCCCAGAGCGCGGAAAAATGCTGCGCTGGAGGGCTCGTACGCCTGCAACGGCTGGAAAAGGGCCGGGAAGAAGAACTTCTCTCCACCATGCTGCCCGATCTGGTGGAGGAAATGAGCCGCACACGCTCCCTGGGAGATATCTGCATTCTCACGAGAAACAACGAGCAGGCTGCCAAGGCCTCTTCATGGCTCATGGCGCGGCATATCCCCGTAGTCACGCAGGGGAGCCTTCTTCTTGCTGAACAGCCCGTCATCGCGGGCCTCATCAGCCTGCTGCGCTTTTTAAACGACCCGGAGGACGATATCGCCTTCTGCTCCACCCTCTTTTGCGAAGAGCTGCTCCCTTCCCTGCCCTTTGAAGGAGGCAGACTCGGCATGACAGAACTGCTCGACTGGACGGCCCAACGCTCCCATAAAAAAAATATGGCAAGCCGCTTTGCCCAGGACTTTCCTGAAGCCTGGGAGCAGGTGTTCGCTCCCCTGCACGACAACGCGGGCCTGCTCACCCCCTACGACGCCGTCATGGAAATCGTGGCGCGCTGGCATGTCATGGAACGCCGCCCGGAGGCAGAAGGTTTTATACGACGTCTTCTGGAAGTCCTGTTCTGCGCTGAAGAAACAGGTGTATCCGACCTTTCCGGCTTTCTCGACTTCTGGGATGAAAGCGGCAGCCAGGAAAAGGCCCCCCTACCCGAAAGCATGGAGGCCGTACGCATCATGACCATGCATAAGGCCAAGGGGCTGGAGTTCGACGTCGTCATCCTGCCGTGGCTGAATTTTTCCATGGGCAGGGCTTCCGACGACAAAGCCGTGTTCTGGAAAAGCCGCGGTATAGGACTGCTCGCCCCCTTATGCAAAGAAATGGGCAGGCCCTGGCTCATGGACCGCATGGATACGGCCCGTGAAGCCCTGCACCTCATCTATGTGGCCATGACGCGCGCCGTCAGCGAACTGCACTGCTTTCTTCCCGATCCTTCCGAAGGCCCCGTCCCTCTCATGCTCGATACGCTCATCTCCCGGCAGCGGGACAGACTGAAGGAACGGGGAGACGCCCTTTTTTGGGGAGAGGAAAAAGCAACCGACAAGAAGCGCGCAGAACCCGTACCGGGAGCCGAACCGGCCGGGCCGGGACTCCCTTCCTCCCCTTCCCTTTCTTCTTCTCCCGAGGTTGAAGAAAAGGAAGCGGAAGACCCCTTGCAGGAAGAACAGGAAGCCTGGCGGCCTATGGGCTGGCTTCCCCGTCTGCGCATTTTCAAGAACGTGCTGGAAGACTGGACATTCACCCCAAAAAGGCGCGGCTCGCTCATTCATCACTGCCTGGAGAGCCTCCAGATTTCCGGCGTGGGCAAAGCCTCGGCAAAACACGACGCCGCCCTGGCCGCCGCGCGCGGCATAACGACGTTCCCCCTGCCCGTCCCCGACAGGGAACAGGTGCAGAAAGAGGTGGAAGAGTGCCTCGTCTGGTATGCACAGCTTCCAGAAACACCGCACTGGCTGGCCTTCGGCACCCCGGAACACTCCCTGTTGGACGGGGAGGGAAGGCAGCACCGCATCGATCTTCTGGTGGACGACGGTCGGGAACTTGTTGCCGTGGAATACAAAACCGGCACGGACGGAAAGCTGCCCGCCCCCGAACATAAAGAGCAGCTACTGCGCTACCTGCGCCTTCTTGAGGAAGCCGGGGGGCAGAAGGCGCGCGGCGCGCTCGTGTACCTCGACCGCCGCGAAATCTTCCCGATTTTCCCCGGAGACAGCCATGACTAGCCGTCAGCATTCGTTCACTCCCTTCCGCATCGTCCCGTGGGACGACGATTTCATGCTGCGCGTGCATACCCTTGCCCATGAGATAACCGGGGGACGGCCGGGTAAAGCCGTCATCGTGTTCCCGCTCAACCGGCCCCGGCGCTATCTCCTCGACCTCTACAGGAAAGAGGCGAAAGGCCCGCTTCTTCTGCCGCGCATCATCAATGGGGGCCAGCTTATCCAGAGCTGTCTGGAAAGCTGGACGCGCTCCGTGCCGCGCACGGCGGGAACGCTCGACCAGGTGGCGGTGCTCAAGGATTGCCTTCTGGACATAAGCCTCGATGAAGCACAGGAAAGCCCGCTGGCCAAACTTGCCCGAAGCCTGCACGAAGAGGACGGCATGGCCCGCTTTTTCCCCTGGGGGGTACGTCTTGCCCATCTGCTCGACGAATGTGCCATGCACATGGTGAAAGCGGAGGACCTGCTTCATGTGGACGATATGGTGGCCCCCTACGCTGTGACGCTCTTGGGAAGCCTTGGCCGCATACAGGAACGCTACCGCGCCCTTCTGCGCGGCCGGAGCCTGAGCATGGCGGGCATGGAGGCGCAGCACGCGGCAGAGCTTGCCGGAGCCGGGCCGGATCTGCCGCTCAAGCTTCAGGGCAAGAAAATCATCATCGCAGGCTTCGTGCGCCTTACCCGTGCGGAGGACAGGCTCTTCCGCTATCTGTGGGAACGCGGGGCCGCCGTCTGCCTGCATACCGATCCGGCCATACTCTCCGGCGGCGGGCACTGGAGCTGCATCGACCACAAGGAATGGCTCTCCCGCTGGAAGGCCCGAGGGGAAATATTCGGGGAAAGCAGGAATCTCGAACCCCGTATCCATTTCTATGCCGGATACGATCTGCATTCTCAGCTTCTGGCCCTGAAAAACGAACTTACGGCTCACCCCTGCCGTGAGGAACGGAGGGCCGTAGTCATTTCCCACGATTCCCTGCTCATGCCCACGCTCCACCACATACCGGAAAAAAGCATCAACATTTCCTTAGGTTATCCTTTGCAGCGCTCCCTGCTCGCCCAGCTTGTGGAGAGGATGCTCAACACGCGGCAAAGCATGGACGAAGAAGGGCGCGTGCATTGGAAAAGCCTCATGGCGCTCATACGCCACCCCTATGTGCGCATGCTGGGCGTCGCGGATGACGACGACGGCCTCCTGCCCCTGCGCCCCTTTCTCTCCCGCATGGAAGGGGCTCTTCGTCGGGGAAGCCGCATGGTGGACGCCTTTACCTGCGCTTCCGACCTTGTGGACGAGATTCTGGGAGATATCGAAGGAGGTCCCCTCGCGGAAGGCCTGTGCGAAGAAAGCGGCCGCCTTCTGGAAAAGGCCATGCGCGTGTTGGTGGAAGGCTGGCGGGAAGTGCCCACACTGGAAGAGCTGGCTTCCCGCCTGCGAGAGCTCTGTTCCCTGCTTCTGGAAAACGGGCGGCATATCTGGCCGCGTTTCCCGCTGGATGCCGAATGTCTTGCCAGGCTCATGCAGAATGTAATTCCCGAGCTTGCCGACAACGCCATGGCCAAAGAGCATCTTTCCCTGGAATCGCTCTTCGCCATCGTGAAGGAAAGTCTTGCCGAGCAGCGCGTACCCTTTGAGGCCGACCCTCTGACAGGCCTCCAGATACTGGGCACGCTGGAGACCCGCCTTCTGCATTTCGATCGCGTTTACATGTTGGATATCACGGAAGACGCGCTGCCCGGCGTACCCGCCCATGACCCTCTTCTGCCCGACAGCCTGCGCCCCTTACTGGGCCTGCCCGACAACAACCGCCGCGATGTGCTCGCCGCCCACACTTTCCACCGCCTCATCGCAGGGGCGAAGGAAGTGTTCCTCTACTGGCAGGAAGGCGTGCAAAGCGGCGTTCTGGACGGCAAAAAATGCCGTTCCCGTCTGGTGGAAGAATGTATCTGGCATGTAGAGCAGCAAGAAAAGCGTCTGCTCCGGCCGGGTGAACCTCCCCTGCTTGCGGCGGCTTTCCCCATGGCGGAACCACCCCTTCCAAAAGACGCTCCCATACGCCGTACTCCCGCCATCAACGAGCGTATGCGGGATATCCTCAGCCGGAAAATCTCGCCGACCGCCCTGGACGCCTACCTTTTCTGCCCGGCCTTCTTCTTCCGAAAATACGCCTGTGCCCTGCGCGAGGCTGAGGAAGTCATGGAAGGGGACGATCATCTCGGCGTGGGCACCATGCTGCATGCCGTGCTGTTCCGGGCTTTCCAGCCCTTCCTCGGGCGGGCCGTGCGGCCGGCAAGCCTTGATGCGGAACAGTTGGAGAGGATCTTTCATGAAGAGCTCTCGGCAAGCAGCCTCACCGTCAATCTGCCCGCCCAGAGCCGGTTCATGCTGGAGGCTGCGGGTCCGGCAAGACTGAGGGACTTTGCCGCAAACCAGCCGGACGTTCTGGAAGTCCTGGCGCTGGAACACACTGTCGCCGCCGAAATAGAAGAAGGAGGCCTCCGCTTCATGCTGGAAGGAAAAATAGACAGGCTGGATCTCCGCGCCCGGGGCCTCATCATCCTCGACTACAAAAGCGGGAGCACCAGCCGCCAGCCCCACCCCTCATTCTGGCGGGAGGAAACACTCTGGGAAGCCCTGGAAAACTGGCGGCCCGGCCTGCCCGACCCGTTGCCAGACCTCTCCCGGGAACTGCCCAGCGTGCAGCTTCCCTGTTATGCCTACATCTGCATGCACGACGCCACCCATGCCGACATGCTGCGCCGGGCCCCGCTGTGGGATGCCGCCCTTGTCCAGCTCGCCGACAGGGGAGACGAAATCCCCCTGCTCGGGGAACATATCGACGCTGAAGAGCGCAGAGGCATCATGAATGAACGTATCCCCTGCCTGCTGCGCTTTCTGTTGCGGCACATGACTACAGCCACGGATTTTCCTCTCCGCCGCACAGAGCGCTGCGCGCTCTGTGCCTACCGAAGCTGCTGCCGCTGACATGCCGGAAGCGGCTCCCTGCCGGCCTGATGCGGGGCACCCCGGCCCCATGGGGGGCAAGCCAGGCGAGCCGCCCTGCCGCCTCATACCTGTTGCCGCACGCAGCCTCCAAGGGCCTTCTCCCTCCGGCAACGATCACTTTGCCTGCCCGTCCTCGTCCAGCATCTCCGCCAGTATGGCACAGGTACGCTTCGTCATTTCCCCGCATACGGAGGTAAAAAGCCCTTTTTCTGCAGCTTCCTTCATGACGCCGGGCTGCGTGATATCCATGCCGAGAATGTCCCTGCACAGACGATGCGGCTGCGTCTGTGAAAAACGCCGCTCAAATTCCGTGACTTTTTCCAGAAGAAGCGGCTTTTTCAGCTTCGCCCCCTCCATGTTGTCCGCGCTGCCGTAATAGAGCCCCAACACCAGATGCGCGCCGCTGATGCAACCGCAGGTTTCGGCATGCCCCATGCCTGTGCCGAAAGCCGAAGCCATGCCTATGGCCTGCGCCTCGCTGATACCGAGGCGGGAAGCGCAGTGCAGGCATACCGTCTGCGCACAGTAACCGAAACGTGAAGGCATATTTTCCCCCTTGCATTGACTCGTGTGATCCAAGCCCCGGCCTCACAGGAAGCTGTGGCCGGCCATGTCCCTGAACGGTATGAAGGACGCGGAAATCAAGGCCTGCAACGCCTTGTCACCAGAGATTCACGCCCCTCTTCCCCCGACTCCTCGCGCGCCGAGCGGGAAAAGGCGTAGCCGCAGCGCGTGAAGAGCTCCCTGGCGTCCTCCACGGAAAAACCTTTCCACTCGCCCGGTATCTCCTCATCGGCCCGGGGCACCGCACCGGTTTCCACCACCAACACGTTGGCCCCCCACTCCACGGCCCTTTGCGACGGCGGATGCACGCAGATATGCTTTGTCCGCACGCCGCCGCAAAGGCGCACCACGGCGGCCACCTGGGCAAGCCGTTCCTCTGGCAATTCTTCCCGGCCTTCAAAAGGCGTACCCGGCACGTTGCTGCGCGCCATGACTCCGCATATTCCCGCCCCGGCTTCAAGGGCTGCAAGCAGGGCGTCGGCGGTTTCCCCGTCCGTATGTTCCACTCCCAGAGGTTCCACAAGGCAGGCCAAAGTCATGCCTGCCTCCCCTATGGTCTTCAGAGCGGCACGTCGCTTTTCGGGAGCGAAGGGCGTATCTCTTCCTTCGCCGAGACGCAGGGCGTGATACATGACTTCCACTCCGGCCTCCTGCAACAGCCGTATATCGCCCGCTTCTTTCTGGCCGGTATTGGCCACCAGGACGCAGCGCTCCGGCAAAAGACCGCGTGCCTCCCGGGCCAGGGCCGAAAGACGCTCCAGCCCGTAGTGCTCCGTGGTGCGAAGAACCACCCAGGAAGCTCCTTCAAAGGTGTAGCGGCAGACCGCGCCGAGAATCTCTTCCCTGGTCCACTCATGGGCCTTGCGCACCACGCCCCATGCCTCTCCGAAGGCACAGAAGGAGCAGTTCATAGGGCAGGGAGCACAGTCCACGCCTACGGCCGCCCACACCCGCGCCGTATCTCCGGCCACCTCGCGGGCCACGCCCCGGGCAATGCGGCCCAGAAAGGCCGCCTGCGGAGAATGGGGCGCATAGGAGAGAAGGTGCAGCACATCCTCACGGCGGGGCAGTTCCCCGGCCATGGCTCGTGCCCTTACCTCCTCCATGAAGCTTCTCTCCTCCAGCGGGCAGTCCTCGGGCAGGGACTCGCTCTCTTCTTTTGCGGTGAGAAGGACGCCGAGCACGCGATCAAGATGCTTCCTGTTCCGGGAAAGAGAGTCTATCCAACGGTTCAGGCACTGCCGCCCTCTCGCGGTGACGGTATACATTTTGCGTGCCGGCCCCTCGCCCAGACCCCGACTGGTTTCCAGCACGCCGCTTCGCTCCATATCGCGCAGCATGCGATAACAGCCCGTCATATCCGGCATCTGCGGGCCGAAAAGGCCGCTCCCCGCCAGCTTCCGCACCAAGGCATAGCCGTGCATGGGCTCCCGCGCCAGAAGCGCCAGAAGCACGGGCTGCACGAAACGGGGAAGATTTCCCCCTGAACAGGCGCACGAATCAAGAATATCCACCTCAGCCCCCAAAACAGCTTGTTGTGTCGGAAAAGCGACGGAATCATACCTCCGGTCCTCTCGTACGATGGTTCCGCAGCCTCCACTCCATAACAGGAAAGAAGAGGCTTTCCCCGCAGGGTTGCGTCTGCTGCAATCGCTCGCTTTCCCACGAATTTTCTTCTATGACGAAGAACTGCTCTCCAAAGCAGTCCGACAGAAAAGCCCCGGGAGGCAGCCCGGCTTCAACTATAAGACTTAATCCAATAGTAAAGAAAAACGCCTGTCCCGGCAAGAGGAGCGAAGGCTTGAGGCTCAATTTTTCCTTAAAAGGGCCTGCACATCCCTGTCATGCCCCAGGATAAGCACTTTTTCCTCGCTCACAAAGCGATGGGAGGGGCCGGGCATAGGCTGGAGATCATCGTCCTTTTTCACACCGAGGACATTGACCCGGTACTTCTGCCGCACAGCCAGCTCTTTGACGGTTTTGCCCAGCCATTCTTCGGGTACGGCGATCTCGTAAATGGAATACTCGGGGGAGAGCTTCACATAGTCAAAAATATGCTCGCTGCTGTAGCGCATGGCAGCCCAGTCGGCCATCTGGCCTTCGGGGTAAACCACGTCATCGGCCCCGTTGCGCAAAAGAAAACGGGCGTGTACCTCGCGCGACGCGCGGGAAAGCACGAAACGGGCTCCGCAGTCCTTCAAAAGAGCCGTGGCCTCCAGGGAACTCTGGAAATCGTCGCCTATGGCCACCACGCACAGATCGAAATTGCTCACTCCCAGGGAGCGCATAAAGTTTTCGTTCGTGGCGTCGGCAATCTGCGCGCTGGTGACGAACTCCAAGGCGTCGTTGACCCGCCCTTCATTCTTGTCCACAGCGAGCACGTCATGGCCAAGTTCGCACAGTTTTTTCGCCATGCGGCGGCCGAAACGTCCCAAGCCGATAAGCAATACGGATTTCATGCCATGCTCCTTTTTTCAGCCTACGGCCACATCTTCGGCGGGATAGCGGAAGCCGTCCTGCCGCATGCCGGAGGAAACGGCGAAAAGCACCGTAAGACCGCCCACTCTGCCGAAATACATGAGCGCTATGATAAGGGCGCGCGAAGCGTCGGAAAGGTGCGGCGTCGCCCCCAGGGAAAGCCCTACGGTACCTATGGCCGAGGCCGATTCAAAAAATGCCGTCATGAGCGGAAGATTGTCCAGCGCAGAGAGCATCATGCCCCCGGCCAGAAAAAGCAGAAGATAGCACACGAACAGGCCGGAAGCCTTGTGCAACGTCATGTCGGGCAGTCTGCGCCCGAAAGTGCGCACATCGTTTCTGTGCAGGAAGATAGTCATGACCCCCAGCAGAAGGACGGCAAACGTGGTCACCTTGAAGCCGCCTCCCGTGGAACCGGGC
Organism: Mailhella massiliensis; assembly: GCF_020741395.1. Taxonomy (GTDB): domain Bacteria; phylum Desulfobacterota; class Desulfovibrionia; order Desulfovibrionales; family Desulfovibrionaceae; genus Mailhella; species Mailhella massiliensis_A. The sequence goes on from NZ_DYZA01000156.1 coordinate 17,787, forward strand.
GCAGCCCCCACCAGCATGAGCAGTATGGTAAAAAGCTGCGAAAGTGGGTGGAGAGCGCCGAGGTCCACGCTGTTGAAACCCGCCGTGCGCGGACTCACCGCCTGAAAAAGTGCGGCAAGCGCTGCTTCCGGCCTGCTCATATTCCAGAAATCCCTCTGAAATTCAAAGAAAAAGAAAAAAAGGAAGCCACCTGCAATCAGAAGAAAGCTGCAAAGCAGAATAAGCTTGCTTTGCAGTCGGTAACGCCGGATCTTCCAGCCGTGGGAACGCACGTCGTTCAGTGTGAGAAAGCCTATGCCCCCCAAAGTGATCAGGGCTGCTATCACAAGGCAGACCAGGGGATCTGCGACATAGCCCGTCAGGGAGACATAGGGAGCCTTTACGCCCATGAGGTCGAATCCGGCATTGCAGAAGGCGGAGACGGAGTGAAAAAGCGCCATCCACAGCCCATGCCCGAGTCCCCTTTCCGGGCAGAAGCGCAGGGCCAGAAGCGCGGCACCCAGAAATTCCACGGCAAGCACTGTACGCAAAATAAAGCCCGTGAGGCGAACGATGCCCGCAAGCTGCGGTGCGGCAATGGATTCCTGCATGACATAGCGCATACGGAAGCCTATTTTCTGCCCCGCGAGCACGGCCACGGCCACAGCCATGGTTATGACGCCGAGTCCCCCGGCCTGAATGAGAAGAAGAATAACGGCCTGTCCGAAAAACGACCAGTAGCTTGCGGTATCGTGCACCACAAGTCCGGTCACGGTAATGGCGGAAGTGGCCGTGAAAAGGGCGTCCCCAAAGCCTGCCCCCAGCCCGTCCCTTGTGGTGAAGGGGAGCATGAGAAGCCCCGTTCCGCAAAGGATGAGCAGAACATAGCCGAGGATGATGATCTGTGAAGGGCTGAGGCGCTTCTGATTCCAGAATGGCATACTCTCTCCAGTCGCTCCGCAAACAGTCCGAAGCTCTCTTTTGCAGATATACCCCTACCTGAAGGTGGGAAGGCGGTACGGCCATGCTCCCAATACCATGCCCGCACGCGGGAGGCAAGCGACAGGGAATAGCCCCTCTCCCTCATGTTGGCAAGCAGGTTCTCCCCGACTCCTTGCGGCATGAAGCAGCCCGCAAGTCTTTCTCTATGCAGGCCATGAAAGCATGTTGCCCGGGGCAACACCTTGTTCATGCTTCCCATCATGGAATAATATGGGGGGGGCTCTTCCCCTCCCCGCTCCGGGTTCATTGCCTTGAGATCACAGTCAGCCCAGAAGCCGAACCCTCACCTTCTCTACAGCGGAAAGCTATGAAAAAAAAAGAGCTGTCGACGCCGTCTACAGACCGGCCGCCCCCAGCAAGGTGGCCTGTTTTTTGGTCTCTTCGGCCAGGAAGCTCTCTGCAGCAAGGCGGGAGAGACTTCCGCCTCCGTTCAGATCCGCCACGGCCTCGGCCATGGCTTCCTTGTATTGTACCCAGAGCCTTTCCGCTTTTTTGATGTTCGCCCTGCACGCGGCCGGGTCGACGGCATCATCGCACGCTTTCAGCGCCACGGCATAATTTTCATTCAGGACCTTGTCCCAGTGCTCATAGGCCGCCTGAGTACAGTCCATCATGTCCATGTTGGAAAGGGCGTTTTCCATGCAGATATTGTAACCCGGGGCAAGTTCTTCCTCTGCAAGGGCTGCGCCGTGGACAACGGTAAGCAGCAGGCCTGAAAGCAGCATAACCGGCATTGTCTTCATGATCTCTCCTTATGATTGTCTGTTCCCCATCCACGCCGGAAAAGCCCGACCTGAAAAACTTCCGGGGCGTTCCCCTGCAACACCGGCACGTCGCCCTGCCTTTAAGGCCTACGGCTTTCATAAGGAAGTTGTATAGTCCCTTTCTTTTCACCGCGAGGCCCGGGACTGGATAAGCTTCCCGGACTGAGCTTGGCCCGGTCTCGTTGCAGCCGAAGAACAAACGCCCTCCGTACTCTGAAATATCGTCGAAGAAAAATGATGCCGCCCGCAGAAAAAAGACAAATGGATATGCCGTGCGGACATTCTCTGAGAATTTGTACCGGAATGTCAGCCCGGCTGGGACTCGGAAGGCTCGATATAGGTGGTTTCCAGGTCGTCGAAAGCGGTGAATTCCGGCCTGTAGGCGAGTTCCACCGTGCCTGTGGGGCCGTTCCTGTGCTTGCCGATGATGATTTCGGCAATGCCGGTCTTCGGGCGGTCGCCTTTTTTATTGTAGGCGTCCTCGCGGTGTATGAACATGATGAGGTCGGCATCCTGTTCAATGGCGCCGGATTCGCGCAGATCGGAAAGCACGGGGCGCTTATCGGTACGCTCCTCCACCTTGCGGTTGAGCTGGGAAAGCGCGATGACGGGAACCTTGAGTTCCTTGGCAAGAGCCTTCAAGTTACGCGAAATATCGGATATTTCCAGTTCACGGGAATCGTTGCGCGCCGAATGCATGAGCTGAAGGTAGTCCACCATGACAAGGTCGAGACCATGCTCGGCCTTGAGACGACGGCAACGGGCGCGAAGCGCCAGCGGGGTGAGGCCGGCCGTATCGTCGATGAAGATTTTTGCCGAGGAAAGAGCGTCGGCAGCTGCGGAAAGCTTGGCCCAGTCCTCATCTTCCAGAAAGCCCCTCCTCACACGGGAAAGTTCCACCCTGCCCCAGGCGCAGAGCATACGATCCATGAGGGATTCCTTGCTCATTTCCAAGGAAAAAACAGCCACCGTGGCCCCGCCGGAAAGAGCGGCGCGCATGGCCACGTTGAGGGCGAAGGCGGTCTTGCCCATGGAGGGGCGCGCGGCAAGAATAATGAGGTCGGTGGGCTGGAGGCCCGCCGTCATCTTGTCGAGCTGCATGTAGCCCGTAGGTACGCCCGTGGTCAGGCTCTTGTTGTTATAGCGGGCGAGCAGCTCATCGAACACGGAGCGCACCAGCTCGCTGCTGCTGCTGAAGGTCTTGCTGTTGGCGCGTTCGGATATGGAAAATACGGCTCGTTCCGACTCATCGAGGAGCGTGGGGACGTCTTTGGTGGAGTCGTAGCAGTTGCTGATGATCTGGGCGGAAGTTTCGATGAGCGTGCGCTGTATGGCCTTGTCGCGCACGATTTTGGCCCAGTGCGCGGCGTTGGCTCCGCTCACCACCGCACGGGAAAGGTCGCCGAGATATGCGGCCCCGCCCGCCGCCTCAAGCTGGGAATGATTCGCCAGCCAATCGAACACCGTCACTTCATCCACGGGAATGTTCTGCTCGGCAAGAGCGATGAACGCCCCGAAAATGATGCGGTGCGCAGGAATGTAGAAATCCGTATCCCGAAGCTGATCTATGATTTCCTGCAAAAGGTCGGGACGGAGAAACACGCCGCTCAGAACGGCCTGTTCGGCTTCCTCGCTGTGCGGCGGCACGCGGCGCAGAAGGTCGTCGCGGGCGCGTTCGGACAGATCGCCTTCCGGGCGGGAAGAACGACGAGAGCCGCCGCTCCGCAAAGGAGCGGCGGCTTCATTCATGACGGTATCCGGGCTGTCCATGACTCGTCAGGCTTCCGAAGAAGCTGATCAGGCATTTTCAGCGGGAGCTTCCGTTTCAGCGGCAGGGGCTTCCACAGGAGCTTCTTCTTCCACGAGGTGCTTTTCTTCGGACACGATCTTCACAGTGAAGGCGGGAACCACGTCGGCATGCAGACGGGCGCGCACATGGTGATCGCCCAGGGTGCGGATAGCGCCGTCAAGCAACAGGCGGTGGCGGTCCACTTCAATGCCCATGGCAGCGAGAGCGTCGCCGATCATGGCGGGCGTCACGGAGCCGTAGAGCTTGTCGTTTTCACCCACGCGCATGCTGATGGTCACCACCACGCCTTCCAGCTTGGAAGCAAGCTCGGAAGCGGCGGCACGAAGGGCGTCCATACGGGCCTGCAGCTTTTTGCGTTCCAGTTCGAACACGCGGATGTTGGCCGGAGTGGCAAGGCTGGCAAGCTGCTGCGGCAGCAGATAGTTGCGGCCGTAGCCGGGCTTGACATTGACGATATCGCCAAGGTGACCGAGCTTTTCAACGTCGGCACGAAGAATAACTTTCATTTTGCTCTCCTATGCCGTTAGATGTTGGTCTTCTTCTTCACTTCGCTGGAATGGGCGGAAGTGTAGAACAGCAGGGCCATCTGGCGGGCGCGCTTGATCTCGGTGGTCAGGGCGCGCTGATGCTTGGCGCAGGTACCGGTAATGCGGCGGGCGACAATCTTGCCGCGTTCGGTGATGAAGTCGCGGAGAATGTCGGGACGCTTGTAGTCGAGAGCCAGTTCAGCGTCGGCGCAGAAGCGGCAGAACTTGCGGCGAGGGGCAAACTTCTTACGGAAAGCCATTACGCGACCTCCTCGGTGGCTTCAACGGAATCAGCCAGCTTGACGGTCATGAACTTGAACACGCCGTCGGTGATGCGGATGATGCGTTCCAGTTCAGCCACGAGCTGAGAAGGAGCGGCGTATTCGAGGCGGACATAGAAGCCGCGCATCTGCTTACGGACAGGATAGGCCAGGTCGCGCATACCCCACTGATCCACGAGAAGCATTTTGCCGCCTTCGCGGGCAATCACTTCATCCAGGGTCTTCAGGATGGTTTCGCGCTCTTCCACAGACAGCTCCGGAGAAAGGAGCAGCAGGGTTTCCATTTTGCGCATGTAAGTTCTCCTTACGGTCAGAGGTCCGCCGCTCCCGACTTCCTGTCGGAAAAACCATACGGCGAACAAGGTGAATTGCTGTATCTACTCGGGAGAGTCCCCTCTGTCAAGCCCCTGCCGTGACCGACGGAAAAATCTGTCTTACTCCCCGTAAGAACGCAAAACACCCGGCAGACCAGAAGCTCTGCCGGGTACGAAGGAACGATTTCCAAAACTCGCCGCAGGCGATCAGATATCCATGAAAATACGGCCGTTGCTCACTACCCCGATGACCGGAGCAAGCAGGCTGTCGGGCACGTTCATAATGTTGCGGGGCATGGGTGTCACGGGCGCAGTGACCCCTTCAAGGGTAAAGGCCTTCTGTGAACGCTCGATAAAGTCCGTCAGCTGCCCCACGTTCATGGTAATACCCGGGAAGAGCTCAGGAGCAGGTTCGCGGTATTCCACAATAAGCTTGCTCCGGTCGGCCCCGCCCATCCATTCGTAACGGGCCACAAGGGTATCTCCCTGCCAGGCGGCCTTCCCGGCCTGAGCAAACATGGGCGTCCACGGATCCATGGAGGCAGGGCGCACATACACATGCACGGTGGCGGAATTGGGAGAAATGCCGTTATGCTCGTAAAGTACCTTCAGAGTCTGAAAATCCACACCGACAGCCCGTACTTCCCATATCATGTCGCTGGGACATTCGGCGAGCAGGCTGACAAGCTGCGAGCCTTCCCCTGCCTGCAGGGAAAACCACGCGTCTGCGGAAATGGTGCGCATCATACTGTTCTCATAAGCGACGCGGCACAGCGTATAGCCGGAGACCACACGCTCATAGCCCGGGGCGGCCTTCACGCTCACCACGGGAGAAGAAGTGGAAATGAAGGCGCCGCTGGAAGCGTCCACGCCACGGTAGATGGAGGAAGCGGCGCAGCCACTAAGAAGCGTCGCGGCAACCAGAAGCGCACATGCAAGAATATGTTTCATAACAACACCTCGTTTTCAGCCATAATGAACGATTCTCCCGCTTTTTCAGGAGAATCACAGCATAAGACTATCCCGGATCATTGGCAACGGGCGAAAATCGAAGAAAACAGCCTTGCCCTCGGGCCGGGCCGGTGGCACACTCTCTCCATGAACATTACCGTAGCCATAAGCGGCGGGACCGACAGCCTTTTCGCCCTGCTTTATCTCAAGGAACAAGGCCACAGCGTCACGGCCCTGCACGCCCGCTTTCTCCCCTCTTCAGGAAACGACCCCGTTCCCGCGCTGGAAAAACTCTGCCGGAGCATCGGCATCCCCCTGCGCGTGGCCGACCTTTCGGAAGCCTTCCGCAGATCCGTCATAGAGCCTTTCGCCCTTGCCCACACCATGGCCCGCACGCCCAACCCCTGCGCGCTCTGCAACCGCGCCATGAAATTCGGCCGTCTGCTCGATGCGGCTGCGGCTCACGGAGAAACCTTCGCCACCGGCCACTATGCCTCCATGGAAGAGCATCCCGTGTACGGGACCGCCCTCCGCGCCGGGAAGGACGGCGCCAAGGATCAGAGTTATTTTCTCGCCCTGGTGCCCACAGCGCGCCTTCGCCGCTGTATCTTCCCTCTCTCAACATGGAAAAAAACGGATATCCGAGCCTGGCTTGCCGGACGCGGCCATACGCCTCCCCTGCCTTCCGAAAGCCAGGAAATCTGCTTCATACCCGACGATGATCACTATGCCTGGCTGGAGAAAAAGAAAAAAGAAGGTCTGAATCTGCCCGGCCCCGGGCCCGTGCTGCTTGCCGGAGAAAACCGGATCATCGCCGAACATCGGGGGCTCTGGCAGTACACCGAAGGCCAGCGCAGGGGGCTCCGTATTGCCTGGAAGGAGCCTCTTTATGTGCTGCAAAGGCGGCCGGAAGACAACACCCTCGTGGTAGGCCCGAGAAATATGCTGCCCGTCCTCTCCTGTTCAGCCGGGGAACTCAACCTTATGGTCGAGCCCGCGCTCTGGCCGGAAGAGCTTTTCGTGCGCGTGCGCTACCATCAGGCGCCCGTACCGGCCCGTGTCTCCGTGTCCGGGGAGCGCATGATCGTGGAGTTCCTCTCCCCGCAGCAGCTCCCGGCCCCGGGGCAGGTGGCCGCCGTGTACGACGGCGACGGCTTCGTGCTCGCAGGCGGCATCCTGAATTAAAATTTTTCCAAGGTGCGGGAGGACTCAAGGAATCTGCGGGGATTTTCACGATATTTTCCTAATAAACAAGTAAGTTATGAGCGTATCCACCACATTGTTCAAAAGCAGTACTCTCTAAAACGGCGCTACTTTCCACTACAATATGCTGTATGGTACCCTGTCGTTTCCCTCTCTGACGGGAACGGAGCTGCCCTTCTTTTTTTCAGGAATTATTCCTGATTTATGACTGGAATCACTTGATTCCAGAGGCCAGTGCGTCTATGATGCCTCCCATTCGGCCCCCGGCCGCAGAACGGGCGCCTGCCCTGAGGGCCTTTGCACAAGCGTGGTTCAAGGAGCCTACGGCGCAAAGGAGAAAAACGGCAAGGCCCCGGAACGGGAACGTGCTTTCACAGCGTCCGGAGTGCGACGCCACGACCGTTCCCTGTTCCGGCGTCCGGCCGCGCAGGCCCTGAACACAGCCGGGACATGCCGCGCCCGGAAAGTGCGGCGCAACGCCGAATGGCCCGGTTCTTCCGCATTTTCTCTGAAAAAATGCCGGCGACACTTTGTGGCGCGGTGAGGAAAACCGTCTTCCCCGCTCCTTTTCCATAACAACGCGCATCTGTGAGGATAGTACATGATTGGCATTTCCAAACTCTACTGCGGGCAGGTGGAACCTTCCGACGCTCTGCGTTACGGACGCCATTCCGGCAAGCTGCCTTCCCACCTTCTTCAGTTCTCCGCCGACAAGAAGCCCGTGGTGGTCTGGAACATGACGCGCCGCTGCAACCTTAAATGCGTGCACTGCTATGCCCAGGCCGAAACGGACAAAGGCGTGGATCCCATTTCCACGGAACAGGCCAAGATCATGATCGACGACCTCGCCGCCTACGGCGCGCCCGTCATGCTCTTTTCCGGCGGCGAACCCACCATCCGCAAGGATCTGCCGGAACTTGCAAGCTATGCCACCTCAAAGGGCATGCGCGCCGTCATTTCCACCAACGGCACCCTCATCGACCGTGCCATGGCCAAGGAACTCAAGGCCGTGGGACTTTCTTATGTGGGCGTTTCCCTGGACGGCGGCGAAGAAGTACACGACCACTTCCGCGGGGTGAAGGGCTCCTTCCGCCGCGCGCTGGAAGGGCTGGACTACTGCCGTGAAGAAGGCATCAAAGTGGGCCTGCGCTTCACCATCAACAAGCGCAACGCCGTGGAAGTCCCCAAGATCTTCGATATCCTGCGCGAACGCGACATTCCCCGCGTCTGCTTCTATCACCTGGTGTACTCCGGCCGCGGCACGGAGCTCATCAATGAAGACCTGAACCATGAAGAAACCCGCGCCATGGTGGATCTCATCATGGACAAGACGCGCGAGTGCTTCGACGCGGGCACTCCCAAGGAAGTGCTCACCGTGGACAACCACGCCGACGGCCCCTATGTGTGGATGCGCCTGCTCAAGGAAGACCCGAAGCGCGCCGAGGAAGTGTTCCAGCTTCTTCAGTTCAACGAGGGCAACAGCTCCGGCCGGGGCATAGGCTGCATTTCCTGGAACGGCGACGTTTCCGCCGACCAGTTCTGGCGTCATCATGTGTTCGGCAACGTGCTTGAGCGCCCCTTCTCCGAGATATGGGACGACCCGAACATCGAACTTCTGCACAAGCTCAAGGACAAGAAGCCCCATGTGAAGGGCCGCTGCGCAAAGTGCCGCTTCCTCAATATCTGCGGCGGCAACTTCCGCTCCCGCGCTGAAGCCTTCTACGGCGACGAATGGGCCGAAGATCCGGCCTGTTACCTCACCGATGAGGAAATCGGCATCAAGTAATACCTCAAAACGGGGAGGCTCCGGCGGGGCCCCCCGTTTTTACGGATATCCGCCGTACTCTCCCGGAAGGATTTCTCCGGCAATCCCGGAGTGAGCATGTCGTCTTTTTCAGACGCGCTTCCAACTGAAAAAAGTCAAATATCCTCATGTTGTTATTTTCCGCTCCCGCGAGGCATGAGCGGTTTATTTTTTAATGCCTCCCGCGTCACAGGGCACCTCCTTCCTCTAAGCCCCCAGGAAATTTTCCATGATCATTTCCCTTCTTCTCGGTAAACAGATAGCGGCCATGCTGCTCATGGTGCTCATGGGCTATGCCATTGTGCACCTGCGCCTGCTCAAGGCCGAAGACAGCGCTCCCCTTGCGGCCGTTGTCCTGTACATTGTCGGCCCGTGCATGATGCTCGATGCCTTTCAGATTGAATTTTCCCCGGAACGGCTGCACGGCCTCTTCCTTTCCCTCGTGGCGGCGGCCCTCTCCCAGTCACTGGCCATAGCGTTGAACGCCCTCATACGCCGCCCCCTCAGGCTCGACCCCGTGGAGCAGACCTCGGCCATTTATTCCAACGGCGGGAATCTCATCATTCCCATCGTCATCTATGTCTTCGGACAGGAATGGGTGATCTACACCAGCGGTTTTCTCATCGGGCAGACCGCACTTTTTTGGACGCACTGCTACACGCTTCTCAAGAAAAACGGCCAGGTGCATCTGAAAAACATTCTGCTCAACGTGAACATTCTTGCCATGCTTGCAGGCGCGCTGCTCTTTGTTTCCGGCCTGCATTTTCCCGAAATTCCGAGGCTCGCCGTGCACGCCACAGGCGCCATGGTGGGCCCCATGTGCATGATCGTCACGGGTATGCTCATAGGCTCCGTGAACCTGCGCCGCATTCTTGCCTACAAAAAGCTTCCGCTCATAGTGTTCCTGCGCCTCATCGCCTTCCCTCTGGCCACCCTGCTCCTGTTCCGTGCAAGCGGCCTTGCGGGCTGGACGAAAGACGGCGGCACCATTCTTCTTATCAGCTTTCTTGCCGCCGCCGCGCCCTGCGCCTCCACTGTAACGCAGATGGCGCATCTCTACGGCCACAACGGTGAATACGCAAGCCTCATCAGCGTGGTCTCCACCCTTTTGTGCGTGATCACCATGCCCGTAATGGTATACCTTTTCCAACTCTGAACCGTGAAGGCAGGCCGACTCCGCCGTGTGTGCCCATGGCCCTTTTCAAAGCCGGGGGCCGGTGTTATCTTTCCTCAGGTTTTTCCCTTTACCGCTACGCGCCGCAAGGCGCAAAGGATATCCCCATGACTGAACTTTCCTTCCATCGCGGCCGCCGCCTGCGCCGCACTCCGGCTCTTCGCGACATGGTGCGCGAAACTTCCCTTTCCTCCGCCGACCTCATCATGCCCTACTTTGTGGTGGACACGGCCGATGAAAACTTCCGCCAGCCCATAGCCTCCATGCCCGGTCAGTATCAGCTGTCCCTCGCCGAGCTGGAAAAGGAAATCGGCGCTGCCGTGGGGACTGGCCTTCGCGCCGTACTGCTCTTCGGTATTCCCGCCGAAAAGGACCCTGTGGGCTCCGGCGCCTACGCCAAAAACGGCATCGTGCAGCGCGCCACACGCATGATTAAAAAGAACTGGCCCGACCTCATCGTCGTCACCGACCTGTGCCTTTGCGAATACACGTCCCACGGGCACTGCGGCATCATCGCCGACGGCGACAGGACGGGGCATGTGCTCAACGACCCCACCCTCGACCTTCTGGCGAAAACCGCCGTTTCCCAGGCCGAGGCCGGAGCGGACGTGATCGCGCCCTCCGACATGATGGACGGGCGTGTTCTCGCCATCCGTACCGCTCTGGACAAAGCGGGATTTGAGGAAATCCCCGTCATGTCCTACGCAGTGAAGTACGCCTCCGCCTACTACGGTCCCTTCCGCGACGCGGCCGAATCCGCCCCCCATTTCGGCGACCGCCGCACCTATCAGATGGATCCGGGCAACGTACAGGAAGCGCTGCGCGAAATGCAGGCCGATATTGAGGAAGGCGCGGACATGTTCATCGTCAAGCCCGCCGGCCCCTATCAGGACGTGATCCGCCTCATGCACGACAGCTTCGACGTACCGCTCGTTTCCTATCAGGTGAGCGGCGAATACTCCCTCATCTGTGCCGCCGCGGAAAACGGCTGGATCGACCGCAAGGCCGTCATCATGGAATCTCTCATCGGGCTCAAGCGCTCCGGCTCCAAGATGATCATCACCTACTTCGCTGCGGAAGCCCTCCGCGAAGGATGGATACGCTGATGGCCGGCCACGATTCCGCCCCGTCCACTCTGGGGGCCTGCCACCCCGGCGGGCATCCCATGGGCAGGCCCGCCGACGGCATGCCGGGAGACCATTCCATGGGTCACGGCGGCAAGGCGCGCCTTCTGCCCGACGGCTCGCCCAAATGCCGCCTCATCGCATGGGAAGTGACGCGCTCCTGCAACCTGGCCTGCAAGCACTGCCGGGCCGAGGCCCATCCCGAACCCTATGAGGGGGAACTTTCCACCTCCGAGGCCAAAGCGCTCATCGACACCTTCCCGGAAGTGGGCGAGCCCATCATCATCTTCACCGGGGGCGACCCCATGATGCGGCCCGACGTGTATGAGCTCGCCGCCTATGCCCGCGACAAGGGGCTTCGCTGCGTCATGTCGCCCAACGGCACGCTCATCACGCCGGAAAGCGCCCGAAAAATCAGGGAAGCCGGATTCCAGCGCTGCTCCATCTCCATCGACGGGGCGGACGCCGCAAGCCACGACGCCTTCCGGGGCGTGCCCGGAGCCTTCGACGCCTCCATGCGCGGCATCGAATACCTCAAGGCCGAAGGAGTGGAATTTCAAATCAATACCACGGTAACCAAGAGCAACCTTCATTCCTTCAAGGATATCTTCCACCTGTGCGAGCGCATAGGGGCCGTGGCCTGGCATATCTTCCTGCTTGTGCCCATGGGCCGGGCCGCGGAAATTCAGGAAGAAGTCATCTCCGCCGAGGAATACGAGGAAGTGCTGCACTGGTTCTACGATTTCCGCAAAACCACCTCCATGCACCTCAAAGCCACCTGCGCGCCGCACTACTACCGCATCATGCGCCAGCGCGCCCGTGAGGAAGGAGTGAGCGTGAGCATGGAAAACTTCGGTATGGACGCCATGACGCGCGGCTGCCTCGGCGGCACGGGCTTCTGCTTCATCAGCCATACCGGACAGCTCCAGCCCTGCGGATACCTCACTCTCGACTGCGGCAACGTGAGAAACACGCCCTTCCCCGAGCTTTGGAAAAAGACCCCGTGGTTCCTCAAATTCCGCGATCAGAGCGCCTACAAGGGCAAATGCGGCGTGTGCGAGTACCACAAGGTATGCGGCGGTTGCCGCGCCAGGGCCTACAGCATGACCGACGATCCCATGGCTCAGGAACCCCTGTGCCTGTATCAGCCCAAGGCTGCAAAATAACCCGTCAGGGCTTCGCGGAAGACACGGCGCACATTGCGCGGCTGGCCTTCCGCGAAGAGCCTGCGCATCATTCCCCGCCGGAAGGACGGAGTCCGCGTCGCCCGGAACTCTCCCGGCAAGAAAAACCGGGCCCCTCCCGGGCCGTTCCCCGCACGATACCCCGCCCTCTCCCCGGAAAAGGACGATACGGAAAGAGCGCCTCCCCGGGCCTCAAGGAGCACCTCTATGGCACAGACCGAATCCATGGACCTCATCGACAGAAAACTTCTGGATATCATCCAGACGGATTTTCCCTTGGTTCCTCGCCCCTATGAGGAGCTGGGAAAAAAACTCGGCATTTCCGAAGAGGAAACGCTTTGCCGTGTGAAGTCCCTGAAGGAAAGAAAGATCATCCGCCGCCTGGGGGCCAACTTCCAGTCCGCGAAGCTGGGCTTCCGCTCCACGCTCTGCGGCGCGCATGTGCCGGAAGAGAAGCTCGACGCCTTCATCGCCGATGTGAACGCCCTGCCCGGAGTGACGCACAACTACCTGCGCAACCACGAATTCAATATCTGGTTCACACTCATCGGCCCTTCCTGGGAAGACGTGTGCGCCACCATCGCGGGCATTGAGGAACGCACCGGCGTGCCCGTCATGAATCTTCCGGCCGAAAAGCTGTTCAAAATCCGCGTGGATTTTCAGATGGAAG
>NZ_DYZA01000157.1 GCF_020741395.1 Mailhella massiliensis
TATTTTCGTCCTCCTCGTCGTTGTCATGACCTGGAAGGAATGGGGCATGACCATTCCCGTCGTGGTGCTCGCCACGCTGCTTTACGCCGTGTCCGGGCAGCACCTCGGGGGCCTGTTCCGCCACTCCGGCATAGACCTGGAAAGGCTCGTCGGCTACACCAGCACCTACTTCATGGGGACGCTGGGCTCGCTTACCAGCCTTTCGGCCACCATGATCTTCCACTTCATCCTTTTCGGGGCCCTGCTCCAGTGCCTGGGCGGCTTCAGCCTCATTGAAAAGCTCAGCCGGCTGGTGTGCAGCCGCTTCGCTTCCGGCGCTTCCCAGACCGCCATTTACTCCAGCGCCTTCATCGGCATGATGACAGGTTCCGCCGCCGCCAACGTCGCCGTTACCGGCTCCTTCACCATCCCCATGATGAAAAGCCGCGGCTACGACCCCAACTATGCCGGGGCCGTGGAAGCCGTGGCCTCCACAGGCGGACAGATACTCCCGCCCGTCATGGGCGTGGGCGCCTTCATCATGGCTTCCCTGGTGGGGCTGCCCTATGCGAAGATATGCATTGCCGCGCTTCTTCCCGCAATCATCTACTTCCTCCACCTTTCCTTCAGCGTCACGGTCAGAAGCTGCCGCCTCGGCATGAAACGCTACGAGGCCGAACAGGAGGAAGAAGCGTCCTTCGGCAGGCAGATCATGCGTATTTTCAGGGAACACGGCCACCTGCTCATCCCCATCGTCTTCCTCACCTGGCGCATCTTCGCCGGGGAAAGACCGGCCAGAGCCGCCGTCAACGCCAACTTCCTGATGATAGGCGTCGCCTTCCTGCATGCGCTTGTCACCCGGCGGGGGCAGGCCGTACAGGCCATGAAGGAAGTGTGCGCCAACCTCTATAAAGGCCTGCTCACCGGCGGGAAGGAAGGAGCGAAAATCGCCCTTGTACTCGGAGCGCTCGGCATTATCGTGGACATTTTCACCACAACAGGCTTCGGACAGAGGTTGAGCCACGCCATGATCGGCATTGCCGGGGGCAACGTGTTCATTCTGGTTTCCCTTGCCGCCGTGCTGACGCTCTTTTTCGGCATGGGCATGCCCACTCCGGGCGCCTACATGCTCACCGTGCTTCTCTCTGCTCCCGTGCTGATCAATTTCGGCTTCCCCGAACTTTCCGTACACATGTTCGTCTTCTATTTCGCCGTGATTGCCGCCATAACCCCGCCGGTGGCCATGGCCTCGCTGGTGGCGGTGGGCATATCGGGAGGTTCCTATATCTCCACTTGCCTTCAGGCGGTGCGGCTCGGCCTTCAGGGCTTCCTGCTGCCCGTGTTCTTCCTGTTCAGGCCGGAAACCCTGGCCCTTGAAAGCGCACCTCTTCAGGCCCTTATTTCCAACGGCTTTTTGCTGATGAGCGGTATCGGCATGACTTTCATGCTTGAGGGCTTCTTCATCCGAAAGCTCGGCCTGTTCGGAAGGCTGGTCAGCCTTGCGGCCACGGCGTTCATTCTGTACCCGGACGACCTGCTCTCCGTCATAGGCTCACTGGCGCTCATACTCATCATGATCATCCAGCTCTATGCGGAAAAAAACGGAATCCGCACCGGCAACGCTTAGGCCGTCTCACCCGGGGATCCCCCTCCGTTCCTTCCCCGCTTTCTGCAAAATGTTCTGAAAAGGAAATGCCATGTCTGCAAACATGCCGAGACTGCAGGAGGCCATGTCGGCCTTCCGTCTGGATGCCGTCATTGCCTCCAGTGCGGAAAACACCGCATACCTCTCAGGGTTCCAGGGGCAACGCCCGTACTGCTTCCGGGAATTTACCATCGAAACTGCCGTTATCGTCACCCGGGGGGAAGCCTATGCCCCCTGCCTGATCCTCCCTGCCAATGATGCGGGCATACTCTGCCGCCACCCCGTGGAGGTGGAAGAAATCCGCACTTACGGCAATATATGGACCCGCGTTGAGGTCAACAGGCCGCTGACCGAGGCGGAAGCACGCTTTCAGGCCCTTATGACGGATACGGAACACCGGGCCGCAAGCTGTGCGGATGCGCTGGCACAGGCGCTGAAAAAGCGCGGCCTCTGCAAAGGGCGTGTGGGCCTGGACGCTGCAAGCCTCTCCCCTTCCACCGTCGGAAAACTGAAAGACATGTTCCCCGGCCTGGAGTTCCTCGAAGCAGGCCCCCTGATGCGCTATGTCCGCATGGTCAAAACCCCGGAAGAAACAGAAGCCCTGCGCGAAGCCGGCATACGCAACGAGCGGGCGGTGGAAAGGGTGCTTGAACAGGTAGGGGAAGGAGCTTCCGAAGCCGAACTGGCGGGCCTTTACATGAAGGGGATTGCCGAGCAAGGCGGCATATTTGAGTATTGGAACACGGCCGGCGGGCCGGAATCCTCCATGGCGCTCATGTCTCCGGGCGCGTTCCGGCCCCCCTGTGCCCGCCGCCTGAAAAAAGGCGACCTCTACCGCTACGACGGCGGCAGTGTCTTTTACCGCTATCACGCCGATGCCGGAGGCTGCGTTGTCGTGGGCAAGGCCAACGAAGAGCAACTGCGCATTTTCAGCGCCCTTTCTGCCGGTATGGAACGTATTTTCGAACTCCTGCGGCCGGGGGCCCTGCCTTCCGTCCTCCTCAGGGAAGCGGTGGCCCGTGTGGAGCAGGCCGGACTGGATAATTTCTCCCGAAGCTGCTTTTTCTGCGGCCACGGCATAGGGCTGGAAGCCAGGGATTACCCCACGTTCACCAGGCCTGTGACAACGGACGCGCCCTTCCTGCCCGGGACACTGGATCTTCCGCTGGAAGAAAACATGGTCGTCAGCGTTGAACTGCCCTACGGGGAACTCGGCCTCGGGGGCTTCCAGATAGAATACACCCTTCTGATTACCTCCACCGGTGCGGAAAAGCTCTATCCGCACTCAAGAGAACTCCGCATCTGCTGAGAAAACACTCCCGGAGAAGCTTACCATGGCTGAAATATTCCTGAACAGAATGACTTCCCCTGA
This sequence comes from Mailhella massiliensis, assembly GCF_020741395.1. GTDB lineage: Bacteria > Desulfobacterota > Desulfovibrionia > Desulfovibrionales > Desulfovibrionaceae > Mailhella > Mailhella massiliensis_A. The sequence goes on from NZ_DYZA01000157.1 coordinate 2,997, forward strand.
AATCCGCGCCTGCATTGCCGATATCGACGCCGTCCTCATCCCCGTCGGAGCCACGGAACAGCACGGCCCCCATCTTGAACTTTCCTTCGACAGCCGCACGGCCGTGGAGCTGTGCAGGCGCACGGCCCTTGCCGTGCAGGAAAAAGGGGGCAGGGCTCTCGTTGCACCGGAAGTGCATTACGGCGTCTCGTGGTATCACATGAACTATGCCGGAACCGTGAGCCTTTCGCACGAAACTTTCATGAGCGTCATACACGATATCGTCGTCAGTCTCGCCAGTCACGGATTCCGCAATCTCATTATCGTCAACGGGCACGGCGGAAACAGTTCCGCCCTGAGCACCTGCCTGGACCGGCTTTACCAGAAGGAGCATATCCGCGTCCTGCTCGCACAGTGGTTCACCATGGCCGCCCCGGAAATCAAAAAGCTCGGAATGGTCTCGCCCATGCTGCATGCAGGAGAGGCGGAAACTTCCGTCGGCCTTGCTCTGGGTATGCCTGTACGGACAGACAAACTCCCTGCGGAGGAACACGGCCGCATGGAAAAACTCCGGCAGGCAGGCTATCCCGTTTCCGATCATATCTGCTATGACCCCATGTTCCGCGGATCCGGTGTGCTCACCCCCATGGACTTCATGGACGATATTTCCGACAGCGGCGCCATAGGCGATGCCGGGCTCGGTTCGGCGGAAAAGGGGCGGCAGATACTCGCCTATACGGAACATGTCCTTACCAACCTCATTCTTGACCTTGCCGGCAGGAAATGCTGACGCAAGCAAGGAGCCGACCATGCCCGACGCTCATGCCTTTCAAGACCTGAAACATGCCAAACTCATCGACCTTACCCGCGAAATCTGCCACAAGATGCAGCGCCCCCCTTCCCATCCCAGCGTGGAAGTATGCACCTTCAGCACCCATAACGACGTGCGTGTCGCCGACGGATATGAATTCACCTGTGCAACCCTGGCGCTGCACTTGGGGGATCATGCGGGCACCCATGTGGACGCGCCCTACCATTTCGACCCGCAAAGCACCGTGACGGTGGAAAAAATGCCGCTGACCACCTTCCTGACGGAAGCCGTATGCCTCGACCTTTCCCATAAGCCGGATGAAAGCGACATTCTGCCCGAAGACCTGGAAAAAGCCGAAGCCGCCGCAGGCGTTGCCATACAGGAAGGGGATACCGTACTTCTGTATACGGGCTTTCACGACAGGCACGCAGGGACGGAAGCCTACCTTTCCAAGTTTCCGGGGCTGACCAAGGAAAGCGCTGTCTGGCTGGGCAAAAAGAAAATTTCCCTGTTCGGCGTTGAGCCCGTCAGTCCGGGCAGGCTCGGCCGCTCCAACTTCGAGGTTCACCATGTCTGCCGCGACATGGGCTTCACGCACATGGAAGGACTCGTCAATCTCGACAAGCTGGTGGGCAAGGGAAGATTCCGTTTTATAGGCTTCCCCCTCCGCATCAGAGGCGGCACCGGCAGCCCCATCCGTGCTGTGGCGTGGCTTGAATAACCTTCTCCGTGCACGGCGGAAGCCTCCGCCGTGCACGCCTCGCCTCCCGGCTGAGCTGCAGGCCTGTACCGGGGGCTGTATATTTTTCCCGGCTTAGTTGTGCAGCCGATTGTTCCCGGGCCCGTGTCATGCCGCACCGGCCCTCCCGGAAGATATACAGGCAAGCGGACTGCGGACAGGATGCGCGGCGATGCCCTTTCTCCAGAAAAATCACTCATCCCCGTCCGCATGCTCACAGGGCAGACAGGGGACGGTGCCGCGTATGTTGTCCATAATCTTCCGCGCGCATGCCTGCAGCTTTTCCACAAGACGCGGCATGCGTTCCGTATTAATGCGCGTATTCGGCCCTACGATGAAAAGGCAGGCAAGAAATTCATGGTAGAGCCCGTACACGGGCACGGCCACGCCTCCGGCATCCTTCAGATATTCTCCGTGGGAAAGCGCAAAGCCCTGCTCGCGGATGCGGGAAAGTTCCCTCCGTGTTGCCTCGCGATCCATCACTGTAGTGCCGGTAAACCTGATAAAGGGTGCGGACTGAAGATAGTCGTCTATCCAGGCATCGGGCTGATGGGCGAGCAGCATTTTACGGAACGCCCCGCAGTGCAGAGGCACGGCGATATTGAGACTGTCGATGATTTTAAGCGGCTGCGGCCCCATGATTTTCTGAATGATGATGGGGCTGCCGTCTTTAAAAACGCTCAGGCCTATGTCTTCCATAGTGTCCTGCGCCAGCTCCTGCATGGGGCCTCGGGAGACCTCCACCAGGGAAGGCGGATAGGGAACCTGCAAACTGAGTGTGAGGAGATGGCGGCCCAGCCGATAGGTTTTGCTCCCGGCCTGCTGCTCAAGAAAACCGTAGGAAATCAGTGAAAGAATAATGCGCAGAGCCGTATTGCAGGGAAGATCCACCGCCTTGCTGATTTCCGAAAGAGTCATGCCGTTCCCGTCGGCAACGACGTCAAGGATGCGAACGGCTCTGTCAAGGACACGGATCATGGCTATGCCTGCTTGTCTTAGAGGGGAATTTTCGTTTTTCTAAGCGGAATAACACTACTTGTCAATTGCGATACGGCATGCCCCCTCCATGCACTATGCCCTGAGGCCGCCCTCCCCGGTGTTTTCCTGAAAATCTCGGCGCATACCGCCCTCCCGGGGAGGGGCTCATCCGGCGAGCCTCCGCGCACAAGGCCGTTTCATCGAAAACGTACCTGTTCCTTATTCATAGTTTTCGCTTTACCGGCAGCGGCAAAAGCGCTCGGGCCCCGGAGCTTTCCCCCCTGCCCTTTGCATGCACAACAGCGTGGCCGGCCGCAGGGTTCCGCTCTGCCGACCTTCCTTAAAAAACGCTTTTCTTATGCTTCGGCCCGCATGCGCAGGACACACTGTACGGGCGCGACCGTACAGCGCTTTTACCTTGGAATCCGTCAACGGCATGGGAACTTCCTGTTGGTATCTCGACTTTCCAGACCCCAGGCGCTGGAACAGATACCGACAGAAGTACCAACAAAAAACGGCGGCGTCCACGCACTACCGCAGATAACGCCGTTTCATGACAGACAAACGGAAAAGAAAAAAGAAAGTCCCCGCAGATGGTTACAGACTACGGGGAACTTCTATAGATTTTTTCCCGGCGGAAGGAGAGAGATTTGCCCCCCCCCGGAGGGCCTCAACGGATTTCAAGACCGCCCCATGCAGCCGCTCTGCCCTCCTTTAAAGACGCTTTTCTTATGCTTCGGCCCGCATGCTCCGGGCACGCTGTACGGGTGCAAGGCTTGCGCACTCCTTCGTTGCTCACGGAGCGAGTGAATCGCGGCTGCGCGGCCCTCGCGGCCCGGCCGCCTGAAGGCTGGCCGGGGGCCCCGGAGCTTCGGGACAAGGCCCGGCTCCGGCAATCCCTGCCTTCGGCATACGCAAAAGCCCCTGCGGTACGGCATACCGCAAGGGCTTTTTCATGGTTTTCCTGGCGGAAGGAGAGGGATTTGAACCCCCGGAGGTATGACCCTCAACGGATTTCAAGACCGCCGCATTCAGCCGCTCTGCCATCCTTCCTTTAAAAACGCTTTTCTTATGCGTCGGCCCGTCTGCGCAGGACACACTGTACGGGCGCGGGGCTTGCACGCTCCTTCGTCGCTTACGGCGGGAGTGAATCCCGCCTGCGACTCCCTCGCGGCCCGGCCGCCTGAAGGCTGGCCGGGGGCCCCGGAGCTTCGGGACAAGGCCCGGCTCCGGCAATCTCTGCCTTCGGCCCGTATGTTCAGGACACGCTGTACAGGCACAGGACTTGCACGACTCGGGCCCTGCTTACGCCGCAAGTGGATCGCGGCTGCGCGGCCCTCGCGGCCCGGCTGCCTTTTCCCTTTTCAGGGGGGGCAAAGAAAAACGCGATTAATATACGCCTCCGAATGTGGCGCTGTCAAGATACGCCGCCTACAGGTAGGCGGGCATCTGGAACTTGCCGTCCTTCTCGGGAGAGAGTTCGGCGTAGCTTTCGGGAGTACCGGCCACGATGGGCATGCGCTGGCCCTTGAGCATGTTGTACTCGGCCGCAAGCTCGCGCATCCTGGCAAATTCCGGCATGTTCACCACGCCGTGTTCCAGGGCCGTGCCCACACAGGACACAAGCAGCATGCCCGCAGAGCCGCTCTTCACTTCCAGGCGTATGCCGGAAATGACGTTGGCGCCCATTTCCAGGGCCTGCATCTTGGCCACGTTGATGGCGCGCTGCTCGGCCATGCGTATCTTCTTGAGGTATTCCTCGGATTCGCCGCCGAAAAAGTCGGAAAGCACGTTGGAAATGCCCGTGAACGCGCCCACGCCGATGACGGCATAGCCCGAGACCACGCCCTTCACGCCGCTCGTCCAGGTCTCCGGGTGCGGGGTGGTGAATACTTCTATCTCTTTCAGGATCTGCTCCTGATACTGCCCGAGCTCAGCCTTGAGGTCGCCCAGACGCTCTTCCCGCGCAAGGGAAAGCTCCTTTACCTTGTCCATAGCGCAAGACATGCACATGTCCTTTGCGTCGATGCCGAAACGGGAAAAGTCCGCAATGGTCTCCGCACACAAGTGACGGATGCCGCCGCGCTTGCTGAATTTCCTGCCGCAGATGCGGCAGTCCTGAGCCTGTTGCATACAGATACCCGCCTTTACGTTTGCCCCGGGCCTTCCAGACCATGCCCCGGGGACATGCAAGAGAAAAAACAGAGGGGAACAGCGCAGAGTATAAGAACGAAACGCCTCCGGGGCAAGTGTCCCGCAAGGCCTTTTCCCCGGGGGGAAAACGCCTTTCGTCGGAGGGGGGCACGGAGCTTTTTTATAAATGAAAAAAATAACATACCTTTTTTTTCCCGGCGGCAAATCCCGCCCCGGGCGCAGATTTTTTCTCCGCCTTCAGGAAAGCTCCATATATTTT
>NZ_DYZA01000158.1 GCF_020741395.1 Mailhella massiliensis
TCCAGGTGGGGGAAGACGTTTTTCTCAAGGCCGCGGCAGCTCTCGGACGTCGGCAGTACCGGAGCCGCAGGCCCTGCGCCCGCCTTGTTCCGGCGCGGGCCCCTTCATGCGCAGGGGGGGGGCCTCTGTGCCCCGTCGGCGTGGAAAAGGAAGGCAAAAATAAAGGAGCGTTTGCCGGGGAATCTCCCGTCTCAACGCTCCTTTTTCTTTTGTTTGCGAAAAAAAGCCTCTTGTCCGCGCTCCCTTCCGCCTTTTTGCGGGGGCATCACCGTTTCTCCACACTTCGGCTTTCCGGCCGTCCTTTTCCGCCTTCCAGGTGGGGGAAGACGTTTTTCTCAAGGCCGCGGCAGCTCTCGGACGTCGGCAGTACCGGAGCCGCAGGCCCTGCGCCCGCCTTGTTCCGGCGCGGGCCCCTTCATGCGCAGGGGAGGGTTACACCTCGGTCGCGTGCAGCCAGACCTGGTAGCGGGCGTTCAGAGCCTTTTTGGTGGTCTGCCAGGAAGTGCCGGCGGTATAGTAGCGGTCCAGGCGCTGTTCGAAGGCTTCTATCTTGGAAAGCAGCCCTTCCACCGTGCTGAGGGCCTGCTCATTGGCGGCCAGAAGCGCTTCGTAGGCTTCGCTGAAGGCTTCACTTTCAAATTCCTTTTCCGGCGTGCTGGAAGTCATGTACTGCCCGGTGACGCGGAAATACAGCTTGCGGAACTTGGCGCACTCTATGCGGTCGTAGGACACGGAGCGGATGAAATCGGCAAAGTCGTTGTGCAGCGTCTTGAAAGCGTTGTACGCTTCCGCCGCCTTGGAATGGCAGAAGAACGAATCGCACGAAAGCAGAAGGAAATATTCCTCGCCCAGGAACTTCTTGATGCGCGGAAACTCATCGGGATTGTAGAGGTAATGATCCCAGTCCGAAACGTGCTTGTCGCCGTCCATGGCGCTGATGAGCAGGGTCTTATGGTGCAGAAGCTCCGCGTAGACGCGGCCGCCGCGGCGCTTGAGCACCGTAATGGCCGTATTTTTGGAGTGGAAATACATGGTGAGGGACGCGATGAGTGCCACCAGGCTCACGGCAAAGACCGCGACGAACACCCCGAGAAAGGAGAAGGTGGTCATGCTGTAGTTGGCCCGCGAGAAGGGAAAAATCATCACGAGAGACAAAACAGAAAGAAAAAGAAGGGCATACGAAAGGTTACGGAAAGTGCTCATAAGAGGTTCCTTATATCTCAGAGGGGACGGAAAAAGAAAATCGCCTCGCTGACAATAGGAGATCAGTTGAGGCGATTCTCCGATGAAAAAAGAAAAACGTCAATCTCATGAAGAAATTATCTATCGGCGGAAAATGCGCCCTCCCATGGCCTGCCAGACCGCGTTGGAGGAGGAAATCACGGCATAGGCCTTGTCCAGCACGGAGAGCCGCGAGTCGTTGCAGGCCTTCATGGCTTCCAGATAATCCTTGAGTTCATCCGCCCCCTGCTCGTAGCGGGCCTTGCGATAGGCTTCCACTCTGAGGTCGGCTTCGTACTTTTTCTTCATGTTTTCAAGTTGTTGCTTTGCATTGGCCAAGGTGTGGCAGTAAAGCGCCACCTCGTTCAGCGCCTGGGTCACGCTCTGCTGGAAGGAAAGCTTCGCGTCTTCAAAGTCGGCCTCCGCAATACGCACGTTCCATTTTACACGATTCCAGTCCAGAAAGGGCAGGGTGAGCTTGACAAGCCCGCTCACAAAGGGCGCGCTGAAGAAATCGCCGAAGGATGCTGCCGAGGCCCCGAGCGTGCCGCCTATGCTGAGGCTGGGGAAAAGGTCGCCCTTGGCGGCTTCCTGATTGCGGAAGGCGGAAAGCAGGCGGTACTCTGCCGCAGCGACGTCGGGCCGGAGCCCCAGTGCCGATACGGGCACGGAAAGATCCGCCTCGGGCACGACCACGGCAAGAAGGTCCGGCAGGGTGAAGGAAAGCTCCTCCTCCGGCCGCAGGTTGAGAAGGTCGCGCAGGGTGCGGCGCTCCTCCTCAAGCTGTTTTTCCAGCGTGAGCACCGTGGCCTTCTGGGCAAGCAGGCTCTGCTCCGTCTGCGCCGGGTCGAGCCCGTCCGTCTTGCCGCTGCGGTACTGCTCCTCCACTATGGCAAGGAGCCTTTCATAGTAGTTCAGGCTTTCGCGGGAAAGCTCCAGGGAGCGGCTGGTGTCGGCCATGCTGTACCAGGTGTTCACCACGCTGTTGATGAGTGCGAGCCTTGCGCTTTCCCTGTCCTTTTCCGTGGCGCGGTATTCCCACGCCCCCGCCGAGGCAAAGTCGCGCAGGCGGCCCCACAGGTCCAGCTCATAGGCAAGGCCGAAGCTTGCGTTGAAGGAGCGCGTGCTCTCGCCGCTGTCCGTATTCAGGCGGGAGCCCGCGTCGCCGGACGCGGAGAAGGAGGGCACAAGTTCTGCCCCGAGCTGCCGGGCCTGATACAGCGCGCGGTTCACGGAAATCGCGCTGCGGGCAAGATCCACGTTGCGCTCGAGGGCCATGTCCACAAGCCGGTTCAGTTCGCTGTCGTGGTAGGCCTTCCACCATTCGCGGTCGACCTCATAGCTTTCCTCTATCTGTGCAGCGCTCAGAAGGCCTTCGTCGGGGATCTGGTAGTCGCGCCCGGCGCAGCCCGAGAAGAAAAGCAGCGCGGCGCAGAGCATGGGCAGGGATTTCATAGGCTTACTCCTGCGCCAGCGCGTCCACGGGGTTGAGCGTGGAGGCCCGGCGGGCCGGCATGTATCCGAAGATGATGCCGATGAGAGTGGAACAGCTGATGGCGAGCACGATGGACGCGCCGGAAAACGACATGGGAAAATCCTGGATGAAGCTGTTGAACAGCGCTCCTATGCCGATGGAGGCCAGCACCCCCGCCACGCCGCCGATGATGCAGATGAGCACAGCTTCAATCAGAAACTGCTGAAGCACGTTGAACTGCCGCGCGCCTATGGCCATGCGCACGCCTATTTCCTTGGTGCGTTCCGTCACCGATACGAGCATGATGTTCATCACCCCTATGCCCCCCACCAGAAGGGATATGAAGGCGATGCAGGAAATGAGCAGCCGCATGGTGGTCGTGGTGCTTTCCATGGTCTGGCGTATGCTGTCGGTATTCATGGTGAAAAAGTCCGTCACCCCCCGGTGGCGGGAGGTGATGAGCCGCGTGAGCTCCTTTTCCGCGATCTGTGCGGAAACGCCGTCCGCTATCTTCACCGTGATGGAGGAGATGGTCCTTTTGCCCGACACCCGCGTCATGTAGGCGGTGTAGGGCGTCCACACCGTGAGGTTGCTTCGCGGGCCGAAGGTGGCGTTGGGCTTCTTTGTCACGCCCACTACCTGGAAGGGCCGCTTGTTGAAGAGTATCACTTCCCCTATGGGGTTCTCGCCGTTAGGGAAAAGCTCCTGCACCGTGTTGTCGTCCAGCACGGCCACGGCCCGCGCCTCGTCGATATCCGCGCGGTTGATGAGCCTGCCCTTCGCAAGCTCCAGCCCCTTCACGCTGAAATACTGCTCGCCCACCCCGCTCAGGGAGCCCGTGGAGGTGAGGTTGCGGTACACGAAGGTGCCGCTCGTGCTCGCCGAGGGCGTGGCGCTCGCAATGTAGCTCTGCTCGGCAAGCACTTCCGCGTCGTCCACCGTGAGCGTGGTGTAGCGCGCGGAATTGCGGTCGCCGAAGCTGCGGCCGGGCATGATATCGATGGTGTTCGTGCCCATGGCGTTGATCCCTTCAAGGATCTTTTCCTGCGAGCCGCGTCCCAGGGCCACCACGCTGACCACCGAGGCGATGCCGATGATGATGCCGAGCATGGTGAGAAGCGAGCGCATCTTGTGCGCCAGTATGGCCTGTACCGACATGCGGAAGGCTTCTCCGAGCTGGTCGCGCACATACTGCCAGGAGGAAATGGACGCACGCGCAATCTCCGGCCCCGCCGCGTTGTGGATGGGCTTTTTGCGCTCGTCGCTGATGACTTCGCCGTCCTTGATCTCGATGATGCGGTGGGCGTATTCCGCGATGTGCCTGTCGTGCGTGACGAGAATGAGCGTGTGCCCCTCGGCGTTGAGCTGCATGAGAAGCTGCATCACGTTCTCGCCGCTCCTGGAATCCAGCGCGCCCGTGGGCTCGTCCGCAAGGATGATCTCCCCGCCGTTCATCATGGCGCGGGCTATGGATACCCGCTGCTGCTGGCCGCCGGAAAGCTCGTTGGGCCTGTTCTGCGTCTTGCCTTCAAGGCCCAGCTTGAGAAGAAGCTCCTCCGCCCGCGCGTTGCGCTGCGCATGGCTCATGCCCGCATACACCGCAGGCAGGGCCACGTTTTCCTGCGCGCTCAGGCTGGTGAGCAGGTTGTAGCGCTGGAAGATGAAGCCGAACTTCTCCCCGCGGAGCTGCGCCAGTTCGTCCGGCCCGAGGCCGTCCGTGGCCTTGCCGTCCACGAAATACGAGCCTTCCGAGGGCGTATCCAGGCAGCCTAAGATGTTCATCAGCGTGGACTTGCCCGATCCCGACTGCCCGATTATGGCGACGAAATCCCCTTTTTCAATGCTCAGGCACACGTCCTTGAGCACCTGCACGCGGTTTTCCCCTTCGCCGTAGTGCTTGCCTATATGCTTTACTTCAAGAGTGACCATGGTCTCTCCGTGCGTCCCGAGAACGGGCTGACGTTGCAAAGGTTGCCGGGGCGTTGCCTGCCGGCACGGGCGTTTCCGCCTCACGCCGCGGCCCTGCCCCGGAGCGGGGCGTTCCCGGAATCAGCGGGGAGGCGGAGGCGCGGACCTGCGGTTGCTGCGCGGGTTGGCCAGACTGTCCATGAGTTCCGCGGCGGACATTTCCGTGGCGATTACCGCTTCCCCTTCCTTCAGGCCGGAACGTATTTCCGTCATCACGTTGTTGGTGAGCCCCACTTCCACCTCGCGAGTCTCCACCTGGTTGTTTTTGCCGAGCACGCGCACGAAGCTCTTCCCCCGCGCGCTCTGTATGACCAGGCTCGGTACCATGAGTACATTGCTTACCTTGTCGATTTCTATCACGTTCTGCGTCGTCATGCTGAGCCTGAGCACTCCGTCGGGATTGGGTACCCGGGCCTTGGCATAGTAGTAAATCGCCGAAGAGGTGGAGCTGGACGACGAGGACGAGGACGACGAGGTTCCCGAAGAGGACGAGGTCGCGTCGGAAAGCGTGGTGTCCCCCGGGTCGATGGAAGTGATCTTCGTCCGGTACACCGTGTCCGGCGCGCCGAGCAGCGTGTAGCTCACGTTCATCCCTTCCCGTATGAAGGGAATGTCGCCTTCCGATACCTCGATCTTGATCTCCATGTCCGTAAGGTCGGCGATCTGCGCAATGGTCGGCGTGGTCTGGTTGGCGTTCACCGTCTGCCCTTCCTTCACCGGTACCGATACGATCACCCCGTCCAGCGGAGCTACGATCTTGGTGTAGCCGAGGTTCGTTTCCGCCGTGTTCACCGCAATATTCTGCTGCAATATCTGCGATTCCATTTCCGTTACGCTGGCTTTTGCCGCCGCAAGCGTGTTCTCCGCGTCTTCCAGGTTCGCCCGCGAGGTCGAATCGCTCTTCCGGAGCTTCAGCTCGCGCTCATACTTCGTCTGCGCCACCTTCAGCGCGATCTTGCGCGACTCAAGCTGCGCCTGATACGTATTCAGAAGCGCCCGCGCCGTGTCGAGGTCGTTCTGACGCGTCGTCGGGTCGATCTGCGCAATGAGATCTCCCTTCTTCACCGTCTGCCCGATTACGGCGTTCAGCTCCATGATCTTGCCCGAGGCCTGCGAACCGACCGTCACAAGCTGCACAGCGTCTATCTCGCCCGTCGCGTTCACCGTCTTTCTGATGTTGCCGCGCGTCACCGTTTCCGTAAGATAATGTACCTGCCGGGAATTCTGCCTGTGGCCGTACCACCACCAGCCGCCGGAACAGGCAATGACAAGCAGGAAAAGCGCAAGAACGAGCTTTTTTTTCATGGGAATACTCCGGGATTCAGCAGAGTGAAAATGCAGTACGATGCCGACAAGCCCTGTATAACGGAATTCTATGCCTTTCGTAAATGAATCTTTCTTTCAAAACATTGCGCCCTCCGTACCCGCGCACGCCCCGCGCCGCCCCGTTTTGTTACACGGTAGATTTTTCCTTCATATTTCAAAGAGAAGCACAGCCTTCCCTGCAACATGCCGCGCAGACCGTGAAAGAAATTTCCTCGCCCTCGCGCCGGGAAAGGCAGGAAAGGCAGGAAAGTCGGGAAAGGCAGGAAAGGCAGCGGGGCTCCGCCCCGTACCCCGCCGGGGGAGATAATCTCCCCCGAACCCCCATAACAGGCAGTCTCGCGCGCGAAGAGGGCGCAGAAGCCGGGCCCTGACTCGCTTCCGGTGCGGATCCCTGCCTTGCAGGCGAACACCGCAGAAGGGCAGGGCCGTTTTCTGCCGCGCAGCTCGCCGCCCTCCGTTGCCCGCCCCATGTCCGTGCAGGTGTGCGCTGCCGCGCCCACCTGCCGTGGCCGACTCCGTCCCGGCTTGCGCCGGGCCGTCGTGTCAAAGGAAGGGATTTAAAGATAAGGGAGCGTTGCCGGGGCTTGCCCCTTTTCCCCGCATCCTTCGGCCTTTGTTTGCGAAGG
>NZ_DYZA01000159.1 GCF_020741395.1 Mailhella massiliensis
AGATTTTTAGGGAGAAATGCTGACGTCGGCAGGAAGAAAAGATTTTCCGGAAAGAGCGGTTGCGGCGGCGAGATGATCGGATGTTTTGAGAAGAAAACAGCTTTTCCCCGGCTGCCTCTTGCCGAAGGGGAGGCTTCTTCCATGCTTAATGCTGTTTTTGCCTGCCGGAGCCTTTCCCAACACTCCGCTGCCGCGCCCACCTGCGGTGGCCGACCGCTGCCGGGCTTCGTCCGTCACCGGTGTAAGAGGAAGGGAGGAAAAGATTTTTAGGGAGAAATGCTGACGTCGGCAGGAAGAAAAGATTTTCCGGAAAGAGCGGTTGCGGCGGCGAGATGATCGGATGTTTTTGGGGAGGGATGCGCCGGGCGGCGGGAAAGTATCGGGCAGTCGCGTCCGGGAAAAGGGCCCTTGCCGCAGTTCTTTCTGGGGAATGGCTATAAAAAGAAGGCCGTTGCAGCGCATGCTTCCGCCTTTGTCTGCGAAGGGGAAACTTGTTATTTTTTCCTTATCAGGTCTTCCGGAGCCAGTTTTTCCAGTTCAGTGAGGGCGTCTTCCAATTCGTCGCTCAGGGTATTGGCGCGGCGCGGATCCCATGCCGCAAGGGCGGAACGCATGGCGGCAAGCGTATCTGCCGCCTTTTGCACTCCAGGCGTGAGCTGTGCCCGCGTTTCCTTGTCCATATCCGCAAAACGCAGGGCATCCGGCAGGTATTCGGCAAGTTCCGTCACCCCGTGCTTCATGCCCACAGGGCCGAAACGGTCCAGCTCTCCCCATACCAGCGCGCAGAGCTTCGGCCAGGCCTGAAGCACCTCATCTTCGTCATACGTCCACGCGCCCACGCGGATCTGCAATATCTTGCCCATGTTTTTTCCTTTTGCCGGTTTTGGACATGCCCGGAACAGCGTCGGAAAAAAAGCTTCCCCGGAGCAAAGGCGCTCTGGCCGCAGCTTTCCCGGCCTCTTGAAAAAGTTTTCCCCTGCGGTGAAGGCAGAATAAAGCCTAAGGAGAAGCCTGTTCCTTGGCAAGGGGGAACGCCGCGTTTTTCTTCAAAAAAAAAGCCCGATCATCCACTGACGTGGGGCGGGCCGGGACGCAGGTCGAGCCTTCCAACCTGTGCGGCAGGAGGAAGAGGCCGGAGCTTCCGGAACTTCATCCTGCAAGCGGATTCCGCACCGGAAGTGAGCCGGAGCCCTGCCTTCTGCGCTCTCCCTGCGCGTGAGACTGCCCGATGAGGGGGTTCGGGGGGAATCATTCCCCCCGGCGGAGCCCCGCGTGCCTTTCCTGCCTTTTCCTACACGAAGAAGAGCTTCATGGTGAGCATGGCGAGGGCGGCGTTGGCGAGCCCGAGGGCGTAGAGCGCGGGGTAGTGCCGGGGGTGGACGCCTGCGACGGCGAGGATGCGGCCTGCGTACTGTATCTGTGCGCCCATGAGGAATATGGCGGGCATGATGATGCTGATGTGTTCCTGGTTCATGATGCCGTGGGCGTAGAGGGCGGCAGCGGCGGCGACGCCTCCGCCGGCGGAGAACCATGTGGAGATGAGCACGGTGACGGCCTCGCCGGGGAGTCCGAAGAGCTGCATGAGGGGTGAGCAGACACGGCCGAGGGCGTCCATGAGCCCGCTGGTCTGGAGGGCGGTGATGAAGGCGAAGGCGAGCACGACATTGGGGAGCATGTTCTGGGTGGCGACTTTCCAGCCTTTGACCGTGCCGTCGACGAAGGCGGAATAGAGGTTATGCGCCATGGCCTGCCTCCTTTTTTTCTGCGAGGCGGAGGTAGAGGCGCATGATATTGATCCCCGCGACCTTGTAGAAGAGTATGACGCCGAGGGGGAGCAGCTGGGGCACGGAGAGGAAGGGGAAGAGGGCGACGCCCATGCTGAGGTACACGGTGACGGAGGAAGCGGAGCAGAACTGGAAGGCGGCGAAGAGGGTTTTTTCCTTTTCGGAGAGCAGGCCTTGTTCGGAGAGTTCGCGGGTCATGGCGGCTCCGGCGTCGGAGCTTTGCAGGCTGGAGATGAGGGCGAGGGCGGCGGAGCCGGGCAGGCCGAGCAGGGGGCGCATGAGGGGGGTGAGGAGCTTTTCGCCCGCGCGCAGGGCGCCCATGCGTTCTGCGGCCTCCACCACGCCGAGGGCGAGCATGATGCCGGGCACGAGGGAGAGGGCGAAGAGGAAGCCGTAGCGCGCCCCGCTGCCGCCTTTGCCGAGGAAGGTGAACTCTTCCGCGATTTTTCCGAAGGAGCCGCAGAGGTGGGAGAAGTCGAGGCACGGCAGACCGCCGGGCGCATGGGCGAAGGCCCCGGAAAAGAAGAGTATGGTCAGGATGAGGGCGGCGTAGGCGCTCCAGGGAAGGGGCGCGTTGTCCGGCGCGGAGGGGAGAGGGCGTTTTTCAGGCATGGCGGCTCCCTTCGTCATGTTCTTCTTGTGTTTTCTGCCGGTCGCGGCCAGGCAGGGGTGGGGCGGAGCGGGGGGCTTCGGCGGCGTGGTTCCGGCCTGCGGGGGCATCTGCGCAGAGGGGGCCGATTCCGGCCGGGGATGCGGGGGCCTCTTCCATGAGGCGGCGGGCCAGGGCGCGGGCCGTGGCCCTGTCCGGCTTGCCGGAGCCGGTGAGGGGGAGCTTTTCCACGAAAAACACGCGCTTCGGCCGGGCGTAGGGGTGCAGGCGCGCGAAGTAGGGCGCAAGGTCGGGCGCTTTTCCTTCCACGAGCAGGCATACGGCCTCGCCGAAGTGCGCGTCCGGCACGGAGGTGATCCAGAAGGGGCGGGGCAGGGCGAGCGTTTCTTCCAGCTCTTCGATATGCAGCTTTATACCGCCGGAATTGATGACGTTGTCCCTGCGGCCCAGGATGCGGAAGCGGCCTTCGGCGTCCAGCTCCGCGAGGTCGTTGGTGACGATTTCCTTGTCGCACATGGAGGGCGCGAGTATGGCGAGGCAGCCTTCTTCCGTGAGGCGCAGGCCCACCCCGGCAAAGGGCGTGTACCATTCCGAAGCCTGCGGCCCGCTCAGGCGGCGCAGGGCTATGTGCGAGAGGGTCTCCGTCATGCCGTAGGTGGACCACACATGGTGCGGGAAGCTTCTGAGGCTGCGGGCGAGTTCCGCGCTTATGGCGCTGCCGCCGAGAATGAGCTGCCCTGTGCCCCGAAGAAGCGCGGCCTCATGCGCATCTTCCAGGGAGGATACGGCCTGCGCCGGGGTCATGGCCAGAAAGCGCGGCGGCTCCTTCAGGCCGCGCAGGGGGTGGCCGGAAGGCTCTTCGCACCACAGGTCGAGGCCGCCTTCCAGGGCGCGCACCACCATCATCTTCGCGCCTATGTAGCGCAGGGGCATGCACAGAAGGGCGCTGTCGCCCTTTTGCAGGCCGAGAAAGGAGAGCGTCATGCGGGCGCTTGCGCGCATGCGTTCCTTTTCCGCGAGCAGGGCTTTCGGCGCGCCCGTGGAGCCGGAGCTGTGCACTTCCACGACGGGGGAAGGGGAATACCATGCTTCCAGGAAGTCTGCGAGGTCTTCGCGGATGCAGCGTTTCTCATGCCTGCGCAGGAGGGGCAGGGCACCGGGGCCGAAGGCGCGGCCGTAGAGCGTGAGGCTTTCCATGGGCGGCCTACGGGAAAAGGGGCGTGCGGGAAAAGTCCGGGGCGCGCTTTTCCAAAAAGGCGCGGCCGCCTTCCTGGGCCTCGTCGGTGAGGTAGTAGAGGAGCGTCGCATCCCCGGCAAGCTCCTGAATCCCCGCCTGGCCGTCCAGCTCCGCATTGAGCCCCGCCTTGATCATGCGCAGGGCCAGCGGGCTGTGCCGCATCATGGTCTCGGCCCATTCCACCATGGTGTCTTCCAGCTTGTCCGGGGGGACTACCGCGTTCACAAGGCCCATGTCCAGGGCTTACTGCGCGCTGTACCGGCGGCAGAGGAATCAGATTTCCCGCGCCTTTTTCTGACCCACCACGCGCGCGAGGTAGGAAGCGCCGAAGCCCGCGTCGAAACTGCCCACCCGCGGCCCGGTCTGGCCGAAGCGGGCGTTTTCCGAGGCGATGGAGAGGTCGCACACCACATGCAGCACATGCCCGCCGCCTATGGCGTAGCCGTTCACCATGGCAATGACGGGCTTGGGCAGGGAGCGGATCTGCTTCTGCACGTCGAGCACGTTGAGGCGGGGCACGCCGTCCTCGCCCACATAGCCGCCGCGGCCCTTGAAATTCATGTCGCCGCCGCTGCAGAAGGCCTTGTCCCCCGCGCCGGTGAGGGCCACCACGCGGATATCCGCGGATTCGCGGCAGAGGCGCAGGGCGTCGCCCATTTCCGCCACCGTGACGGGGGTGAAGGCGTTGCGCCGGTGCGGCCTGTTGATGGTGATTTTCCCTATCCCGCCGTAACATTCAAACAGGATATCCTGATACTGCTTGATGGGCGTCCATTCGCGTTGTGTGCTCATGCTGTGTCCTTGTGAGTCTGCCCGGCATGTCGCCGGGGCGCCGGGTTTGGGCGCGTGCCGTGCCTGTCCTGAAGGGGCCTGCGGGGGCGTTTTTCTTTCCGCGAACCCGAGGGGATTTCAGCCTTTCTCGCGCTCTTTCTGCTCTTTGATGCAGTTAGTCACGCGGCCGGAGGAAATGAGGCGGCCCTCAGTGTCGTGAATGTCCACGTTCCACACATGCAGGCGGCGCGAGCACTGGAGCAGCGTGGCCGTGGCCGTGACTTCGTCCCCCAGGGGCACGGCGCGCATGTGGTTTGCGCTGACCTGAATACCGAGCGGCACTTCATCGGGGCCGCAGAGCGCGAGGGAACCGTAGCCCGCCAGGGTCTCCATGAGCGCGAGGGATGCCCCGCCGCTCAGAAAGCCGAATATCTGGCAGACCCTTTCCTCCACCTTCATGCGGGCCGTGGCGCGGCCTTCCGCGGCGGAGACAAGTTCCATGCCCAGCACGTCGTGCAGGAAGGCGGGGGGAGCCGCGTTGGCGTTGTCTTCCATGTGGTGCTCCGTAAGATTCTTCTTTTGCAGAAAAGAGGGAAGTGGAAGTATAGCCGAGTTGCGTCCTTACGGCAAGAGGCCGTACCGGATGCCTTGCCGTGAATACTTTGCGGAAGGTATGCGGCACAATGCAGAAAAGAAAGGGATGAAGATACTGTGACGATAAAGCAAGTTTTCTTGTATATCCTTTGTTCTGCAATGATTTTGAAGAAACAATGCATGCTTTTTGCGCGGTGACGCCGTCCTTTTTTCATGTATGGAGGGGGCAAAGGCGGGGGGCTCGTGAGGAAGGCCGGGGCGGGCCTCTTCGGCACGTTGCCCGGCGGGAAGGGCCGGTCGCGGGGGAAAATCTTCGGCATGCCGCCCCCCGCGCGGGGCAGGCCGTACAGGGCCCGGCGGGGGCTGCGGCAGGGGTGCAGGCCGCCGGGCGGAGAGCTTTTCGCCTTCAGGAAGCGGCAAAGGCAGGGAGGGCGCAGGAAGGTGCGGCCGAATGGGGCGTGCAGGGGGAAGGGCCTCCGCACCCGGGAAAAGCTCCCTTCGGGCCCTCCGTGCGGAAAGGGAGGGCCGGGGCAAAGGGCGGAAGGAGCGGCGGAGGGGGCAAAGGCGGGGGGCTCGTGAGAAAGGCCGGGGCGGGCCTCTTCGGC
>NZ_DYZA01000160.1 GCF_020741395.1 Mailhella massiliensis
CATATTGACATAACATAATGGTTTTTTTCGTTCACAAAACGCTCGGATTTTTTTATAATGTAGTATTGCGGTTGGAGTATTTGATTTCAAAATTATCGACGCCGTATCGCTGACAGAGGATACAGAATATGAACAGTTGCGATCATCAGTGCGGAAGCTGCGCTCAGGCATGCTCGGAGCGGACGGAACCTCGGGAGTCTCTGAAAGCTCCGCTCGCGCCGGGTTCCCGCGTTGGGAAGGTCATCGGCGTGGTAAGCGGTAAAGGTGGCGTGGGCAAGTCGCTGATCACGGGGCTTCTGGCATCGAAAATGCAGGCTCGCGGCGCCCATGCCGCAGTGATGGACGCAGATATTACCGGGCCGTCCATTCCCCGTCTTTTCGGCATGACTGGGCGGCTCATGGGCGATGAGGAGGGCTTTGTGCCCATTCGCAGCACGGGTGGGGTGGATGTGGTTTCCATGAATCTGATTCTTGAGAAGCCCACGGATCCCGTGGTCTGGCGGGGCTCCATCATTGCCGGTGTAGTTCGTCAGTTCTGGAGCGATGTTATCTGGAAGGATGTTGACTACATGTTCATCGATATGCCTCCCGGGACCGGGGATGTTGCGCTTACGGTGTACCAGTCCCTTCCTGTGGACGCCGTTGTGATCGTTACGTCCCCTCAGGAACTGGTTTCCATGATTGTGGAAAAGGCTGTGAACATGGCACGGCTGGAAGGCCTCGACATGAATGTTATCGGGCTGGTGGAGAATTATTCCTACTGTGAATGTCCGCATTGCGGTGAGAAAATGACCATTTTCGGTGAAAGCCGAGTGGAAGAGACGGCAGCGCGATACGGCATACCGCATGTGGCGCGGCTGCCGCTTGATCCGGCCATAGCGCAGGCCTGCGATGCCGGAGCTGTGGAGAGTATCGACAGCCCGTGGCTGGATGCTGTGGCCGACGCACTGGAAGCGCTTTAGGTTGAGGCTGTCCCGGAAGCGGAACCAGCCTTTTTCGTTCACTGTCCGGGGATACCCGGCTAGACGGTTTTAGGGGGAACATTATGAAACTTGTTCGTCTCGTAGCTCTTTCCATCATGGGCCTTGCGCTTTGCGGCATGCCTGCACAGGCGGCTGAAACTCTGCGTATTTCCAGCACCATCGGCCCCGTGGATGCGGGCATGCTGCCTCTTTTGGCCGAAACATTCACGAAGAATACGGGAATAGAGGTCACCATAGCCAAGGCCGGTACCGGGGCTACGCTGAAGAAAGCTGAATCCGGCTCGTTCGACTTGGTGATGGTGCATGCACGCAAGCTTGAGGATGCCTTTTGTGCCGCCGGGTTTGGGGTGGATCGCCGCGACGTCATGTATAATGACTTCGTCATTCTCGGACCTGCGAAGGATCCTGCGGGCATCAAGGGCATGAAGAAGGTGACGGAAGCCGTAAAGAAGATCGCCGACGCCAAGGTTCCTTTTGTTTCCCGCGGGGACAAGTCCGGTACTCATGTGAAGGAAATGGAAATATGGGCTGCGGCGGGCATACAGCCCTCCGGCGACTGGTATGAGGTGTGGGAAGGCGGAGCGAAGGGCAACAAGGCCACTACGCTCTATGTCAATGAAAAGCAGGCATACACGCTCATGGACCGGGCTACATGGCTCACCGTGAAGGATACGGTCTCCGTGGTACCGCTCATGGAAGCCGATCCGCTCATGCTGAATCTTATCGCCATTATCCGCGTGAATCCCGAAAAGTTTCCCGATATTCATAAGGAAGAAGCTCTGAAGTTTGCCGACTGGGTGGTGGGCGAGGAGGCTCAGACCATCATTCGCGATTTCGGCAAGGACAAGTACGGTCAGCCGTTGTTCTTCCCGAATTCCGACCAGTGGAATGCGAGTCATAAGAAGTAGGACGGTTTGTTTTTTGCCGCGGAGAGCGGACACAGGTCAACTCGGGGGGAAGGCATGGTTTTCGTGCCTTCTGTCGGAGTAGTGCGGCCTCGGCGCAGAGCGCGTAAGTGCTGTCGCCGGGAAGAATTTTCATACCTGTTGAAGAGCGGCGCGGTCCCGTCGGAAGTCGGGACCGCGCGTCGGCGTCAGAAAACGGAGAAGAAAGCCGCTCGATTGCGACGAAGTGGAAGGGAAAGTCCAGCTGGGGCAGAAATGCGGCGACCGTTTTTCCCGAGGTCGGTCTTTCGGAGTCCGGGGGGGAGTGTGTGTGATGAAAATTCCTGTGAAAGTACGATATCGTCTATGGCTGGAGTGTGAGAACGAATATGTGTTCGGCAATGGTGTCGCTGCACTTCTTCTGGGGGTGGAGGAGCTGGGATCGCTGAAGAAGGCTGCCGAAAGTCTGGATATGCCTTATCGCGGGGCCTGGGGACGCATTCATAAGGCGGAAAAGGCGCTGGGCATTGCTCTACTCGACAGGCCGAGCGACAGGCAGAAAGGTGTGACGCTTACGGAGGACGGAAGGCGCCTTCTGGAATTCTTCCAGCGTGTCGACGGGCAGTGCGGGGATCACCTTGCCCGGTGTCTTGAGGAGGAGAACCCGGAATATTTTGAAATTGACGGCATAGGTCATTGAGTCGTGCTTTGTCCGGCAGGCGCTGAGCGGAGGCGACGGCGATGCGGCATGACATATCGAACAATGCGGCAGCCATTCGATTCCGGGAATGTTGCGGAAGTCATGCATGGAGAGGGGCGGATAAGGTGCGGGAGCTCCTTCCGAAAAGGGCGTCGGTCTGAGTTTTTCAGAGCGACGCCCTTTTTTGTATCCTGCGGCGGTACCTGGGAAAACGGCCTCGGCGGAACAGGTTTCCGGGATTTGCTGAAAGAAGGCGGTGTTTCTTCTTATTTTGTCCTGCAGGGGGTGTCCTCGGATATTTCAGCCGCGCCGCCGCCGTCGGGGCAGCCGCCCCGGCAGGCCAGCACTTCAATGAAGGCGTAGGGGGAGTCCGTCGCCTGAGAGGCGAGGATTGCAGCGTCAGCGCAGCTGAAGCACAGTGCGGTACGGATGACGTTGCTGCCGAGAAGAGCTTCCGTCTCCACGATACGTCCCCCCTCGGGCAAGGAAGTCTGTACCTGATTGCGTATCTGCGCGCCGAGTTTGAGCAGCACCGCGCCCGAGATCTCGCCGTATTCTCCGGCCGGAGGAAGGGGTTCTTCCGATACGGGGAAAGGATCGAAGGCTTCGGGCGTCACGGTATCCAGGCAGATGCCGCCTATATTCATCAGGCGGAAGAGGGCGCGTGCGGAGAGAACGGCGTCGAAGCCGGGGGCTTCCTTCATGGCCGTGCAGGGCGAAAGGAGGAGGATACGCAGTTTTTCCTCGGGGACGCCGTAGTATGCGGCCATTTTGCCTTTGTTCAGCACAACGCTCAGCATTTGAGGCGTACGTGCGCTGCAGAGTTGTGGGCTGAGGGCCGGAAGTTTCTGTTCCGCGTAGTTTACCCATGCGGGGCAGGAGGCTGAGAATAGAGGCAGGACGTTTCCGGTTGCGAGGCGTTCCGCAAGGTCTGTGCTTACATTTGCGGCGAGTATGGCGGGGGCGAAGTCCGCGCTGATGACGGCATCCGCTCCGAGATGACGGAGTGCAGCCGCGAGTCTGCCTTCAGGCTCGGTGCAGGAAAGAGAGGAAAAAACGCCTTTCAGCGCGCCGCTGATAGATGCGGAGAAGACGGCGACCGTGAAGAGATCGGGCGCGGAAAGCATGTCCAGGGCGGAGGCGCTTTCATCGCGTTCGGAAAGCGCGCCTACGGGACATACGCGGACACACTGCCCGCAGCGGATGCAGGCGCTCTGCGTGAATTCTATGATCTGTTCCTCCCTGCCCGAGCTGTCGGCACGGAGGGCCGAGACTCCCCGGTTGCGGCACATGGTCACGCAGCGCAGGCAGCGCACGCATTTATCCATGTCGCGCACGAGAGGGCCCGCTGTAGTGGCGACGCCCGTCCGACCCTGCGGCGCGGGGCAGAGGGCGTCCATGCCGAGGGCTTCCCGGAGGGACTGAAGTTCACAGCTTCCGAGACGCGAGCAACTTTCGCAGCTGAGGCGATGTTCAAAGAGCAGCAGCTCCACCTGCATGCGTTGCCTTGCGCGGACGGCCGCCGTGGCGGTTTCCACGCGCATGCCTTCCTCCAAGGGCGTGACGCATGCCGGAACGATGCAGGTACTTCCGGAAGGAGGCGTACACTCCACAAGGCAGACACGGCACACGCCGGGCTTGTGATCCAGCGGCATGAAAGCGCACAGGGAAGGGATGAAGAAACCGTTCCTTTTCGCCACGGCGAGAATGTTTTCTCCCGCTTCAAAGGTGACGTTTTTCCCGTTGATGATGGCGTTCATAGGACTCCTCGCGTTAGTCTGCATTGGGAATAGGCGATGCCGTCAGCACCGTGAACAGGCGGTAGCAGCGCAGACAGCGGTCGGCCTCGGCGCGGGCTGCGCCGGGACGGAGCGTGTGTTCCACCTCTGCAAAGGAGCGGCGCTGTTCCACGGGAATGGACGGGGTACGCTGTCTGGGGAAGGAAGGTTCCCAGTCGTGCCGCGGATCCATGAGGGAGGCGGCTTTCAGAAGTTCGCTCATGCGGCGACGCGGCGAGAAGGGGTCGCAGCCTTCCAGCCGGGCGACGATGGAGTGCGCGGCCTGTTCGCCCTGACTCATGGCGTTGATAAGCGTGTCCGGCCCGGAGACGCAGTCGCCGCCGGAGAACACGCCGTCTCTGGAGGTGGCGAAGTTGTTGTCCACAATGATGACGCCGTTGCGGCCCCGGGCAATGCCTTCGTCTTCGGGTATGTCGTCGGAGCGTACGCGCTGGCCGATGGCGGCGATGATGTGCGAGCATGGCAGTACCCATTCGGAGCCCTCTACAGGCGATACGGAACGGCGTCCCGAAGCGTCGGGATCCCCTTGGCGCATTTTCAGCACGCGCACGCCGGTGAGCCTGCCGTCGGCGGTTTCGAGGCCGCAGGGATTGGAAAGGAAGTGGAAGATGACGCCTTCCTTGACGGCGTCTTCGATTTCTTCGCGGTCTGCGGGCAGATCCTGTTCGGTGCGGCGGTAAAGCACACGTACCTTGCCGTCGGTGAGGCGCGTGGCCGAGCGGCAACAGTCCATGGCCACATTGCCTCCGCCCACGACCACTACGTCGCCGTGCAGCGCGGGAGGATTGCCTGCGGCCACGCCGTCGTGAACGCGGCGGAGGAAGTCGATGCCGTTCTCGTAGCCTTCCGGCGGATTTTTGTCTTCAGGCAGATGAGCGAGCTGCCCCATGCTGGCGCCTATGCCCACGAATACGGCCTTGTAGCCCTTTTCCTGCAGGCCGGAGAGGGAAATATCCCTGCCGAGAGAGGCCCGGAACAGCCTTCCGCCCAGTTTCTGGATCAAGGAGGATTCCATATCCAGCAGATCCTTGGGAAGACGGTAGCTGGGAATACCGTAGCGGATCATGCCGCCGGGTACGGCTTCGGCGTCAAAGATATCCACGCTGTGGCCGGCGCGCAGCACATGATAGGCACATGTCCATCCTGCGGGACCGGCGCCCACCACGGCCACTTCCGCCGGACCTTCCGGGGCGGAGACGGAGGCCCCCGGCTCTGCGGAGGCGTGATCGGCGGCATATCGCTTGATGGAGCGGATGGACACGGGATCTTCGATGCTGTTTCTGGTGCACGCGCTCTCGCAGGGGCGCGCGCAGACGCGGCCGCAGGAGCCCACCAGAGGATAGTGCTCGGACACGGCCTCGACCGCTCGTTCCGGGCGGTCGTCGCGAATGGCATCTATGTAGCGGGGAATATCCACATGCGCAGGGCAGGCTTCGATGCAGGGGGCGGTAGTGACGGAATAGGACGAGAGAGCGTCCTGAACGGGGGCGGAGGTCTTCAGCAGGTGGGAGAAATGTTCCAGCGCGCCGAGAACGGGCACGACGCCCGTGCGGCCTACGCCGCAGAGGGCGCTTTCATGCATCTGCACGGCCACGCGGCGCACCATATCCCAGTCCACGCTTTCGCCGCGGCCTTCGCAGGCTTCGGCAAAGGCGTCGCGCAGAATCTG
>NZ_DYZA01000161.1 GCF_020741395.1 Mailhella massiliensis
AGGAAAGGCAGGAAAGGCAGGAAAGGCAGGAAAGGCAGGAAAGGCAGCCGGGGCGCTGCCCCGGGCCCCGCCGGGGGGAATGATTCCCCCCGAACCCCCCCATTTGGCAAATTCGCGCGCGGATTGTGCGCAAAAGCAGTGCCTTGACTCGCTTCCGGTATCCTCCTTTCCGTGCAAAAGGCGCGGCAGGGCCGAACCCCGTGCCGCCGGGCAGGCTCTCCTTGCCGTGTTGCGGCTGCCTCAGTCAGTGTGAGCGTGTCCTTCGGACCCGCTCACGCAGGCCGACTGTTTTCCGGCTGTTGCCGGAAAACAGTGTCAAAGGAAGGGATTGCAAGAAAAGAGGATTCGCCCGGCGTGAATCGTCCCCTTTCCGGCCGTTGCCGGAAAACAGTGACGGAGGAAGGGATTGCAAGATTATGGAAAAGTTCTCACGGCCCGGAGCTTCAAAAAAAGTTTTCCCCGGCAAAAGAAGCCGTTTGCCCCTCACGTTTTCCGGTAATGCTTCCGCCGGCGCTCCCCCAAAAAACATCCGGCAATCTTTTCCTTTTACACCGTTGACGGGCGAAGCCCGGCGACGGTCGGCCACCGCAGGCGGGCGCGGCAGCGCACACCTGCACTGACGGGGAGCAGGCAAAGACGCACGGCGAGACTTCCGGCCTGTGGGGCAGAACGTCGGTTGCCCGGCCTTTTCGCTCCGTTACTGGAGAAGGAAGCCGCACCGGAAGGGAGTCGAAGCCTTGCCTTTGCGTTCTCCCTTTGCGCGAGCCTGCCTGATGAGGGGGCTCGGGGGGAATCATTCCCCCCGACGGGGTGCGGGGCGGCGCCCCGCGTGCCTTTCCTGCGTTTCCTGCCTTTTCCTGCGTTTCCTGTGTTTTCGTGCCTTTGCTGCCTTTTCAACTCAGGAAGGGGTTATTTTCCGGGGTGTCGGCGGCTTTGCCCTGCCACCAGTTGTTGTATTCGAGGGTGGAGCGGATGAGGTGGAGGGTACCGCCCTTATCGAGGGCCCAGGGTGGAGCGGCGAGTTCTCCGGGTGCGGGGTCGGCGCAGAGGCGGTGTATGACGACGGGGGAAGGGAGGAAGGTAAGGGCTTTAGCGGCGAGGGCGGCGTATTCATCCTGATCGAGGGGGGTGAGGCGGCCTTCTTTCCGTTCTTTTTCCACTGCGGCGCCTTTAGGGAAGTAGAGGTTATGGAGTTTGACGCCCCGGATAGGCAGGGTGGCGGCCCACTGCACGGTTTGGAGGAAGTCTTTGCCGGACTCGCCGGGGAGGCCTGCCATGAGGTGGAGGCAGACAGGGATGCCGAAGTCGGCGGCGAGGCGCACGGCCTGTTCGGTGTCGGCGGCGCTGTGGTGGCGGTTGATGCGGGCGAGGGTATCGTCGCGGCAGGTTTGCGCGCCGATTTCCAGCCAGAATTCCGGGAAGGGGAGGGCAGCCAAGAGGGCGAGCTTTTCCCTGTCGATGCAGTCGGGCCTTGTGCCCACGCAGGCTCCCGCGAGGCAGGGGAGGGAGGAGATTTCTTCGAGCAGGGCGGCGAGGCGCGAGGCCGGGCCGTAGGTATTGGTAAAGGACTGGAGGTAGGCGAGGAAGAGGCGGGTATGCCTGGTGCGGGGCGAGCGGGCGAAGCGTTCGCGCCACGCCTCCCACTGGCCGCGCAGGCCGAGGGCGGCGCGGCCGGTGCCCGAGCCTTCGGCATTGCAGAAGGTACAGCCGCCGGTGGAGAGGGTACCGTCGCGGTTGGGGCAGGTGGAGCCTGCGTCCAGGGGGATTTTCTGCACCTTTTCGCCGAAAAGGGCGCGCAGGCGGCAGTCCAGGCTGAGATAGCGGGGGGAGCGTTCCTTCATCACGGTTCCTTTCCGGCCGGGCCCTGCGTTTTTCTGCGGGAAGCGGCCGTTTTTTTTCTGCGCTGCCTGCCCGAAAGGGGGGCTTTTCCCCTGCGCCGGGGGAGAATTTTATGGGGCGTGCTGGCGGCCTGTCTCGCTGCCTGCGCCGGGGGAGAAAGCGCGGGCCTTTCCCCGGATCCCGGCACGGGGGATGTTCAGGGGCAAAAGCGCGGGCCTTTCCCTGCAAGGCGGCGCAGGCCGGGCAGGGGGATTTCGCGCTGCCGGGGCCTTTTCTTCCCCTTGCGGCAGGGGCGTTTCTTTGGGGAGGCGGCGCACGTTTTGCCGGGCAGGGGGGCTTC
Source organism: Mailhella massiliensis (assembly GCF_020741395.1). Taxonomy (GTDB): domain Bacteria; phylum Desulfobacterota; class Desulfovibrionia; order Desulfovibrionales; family Desulfovibrionaceae; genus Mailhella; species Mailhella massiliensis_A. The sequence goes on from NZ_DYZA01000161.1 coordinate 2,180, forward strand.
TGCCGTTATTCCGGCGGGCCGCGCCTTTTCCGGCATGAAAAAAGGATTGACAAGAGGGGCCTTGCGATGGAAACTTTTCCCCTCCGGTTCCTGAGCGGGCGCATGAGCCCGGGCGGCCTGCATGACGGCCCGCCTTTTTCCTGCCCCGGAGCCCCCATTCACCTCCCTTTACCGGAACATTCCATGGCCAAGATTTTTGATATCATACTCGGCATTTTTTCCAACGACCTCGCCATAGACCTTGGTACCGCAAACACCTGCGTGTATGTCAAGGGGCAGGGCATAGTCCTGCGCGAGCCTTCCGTCGTTGCTGTAAAGAAGGACAACCGCGGCAACAATCAGGTGCTCGCCGTGGGCTCCGAGGCCAAGCGCATGCTCGGCCGCGCCCCGGGCAACATCCGCGCCATACGCCCCATGAAGGACGGCGTCATTGCCGACTTCGAGGTGACGGAGGCCATGCTGCGCTATTTCATCTCCAAGGTGCACAATCAGCGCCGCCTGGTGCGGCCGCGCATCATGATCTGCGTGCCCACGGGCATCACGCAGGTGGAAAAGCGCGCGGTGAAGGAATCGGCCCTGAGCGCGGGCGCGCGCGAGGTCTTCCTCATTGAGGAGCCCATGGCTGCGGCCATAGGCGCGAACCTCCCCATTCAGGAGCCCACCGCAAACATGGTGGTGGATATCGGCGGCGGCACCACGGAAGTGGCCGTCATATCCCTTTCGGGCATCGTGTATTCCCGCTCCGTGCGCGTGGGCGGCGACAAGATGGACGAAGCCATTCTGCGCCACGTCAAGCGCAAGTACAACATGCTCATCGGCGAATCCACGGCCGAGGAAATCAAGATCCAGATAGCCTCCGCCTACCCCATGGAGGAGGAAAAGGAGATTGAGGTCAAGGGCCGCGACCTTGTCACCGGCATCCCGCAGACCATCATCATCACTTCCGAGGAAGTGCGCAAGGCCATAGCCGAGCAGGTGGACGCCATTGTGCAGGCCGTGCGCCAGGCCCTGGAGCAGACGCCGCCCGAACTTGCGGCCGACGTGGTGGAGCGCGGCATCGTGCTCACCGGCGGCGGCGCGCTTCTGCGCGGCCTCGACCAGCTGCTCAGGGAAGACACGTCCCTGCCCATCTTCAGCGTGGACGACCCGCTCGCCACCGTAGTCATGGGCACGGGCATGGCCCTCGACAACATGCGCACCATGCGCGAGGTGTGCATCGACTAGCGCCTAGCCCCGGGCCCTCCGCGCGGCTTCCGGGAAGCTTTTCCGAAGGCTGCGCAGAAAGGCGTGTGCGGCCCGGCAGGGAAGGCCCGCCCCGCGCGGGAGCGTGCCTTTCCCGCCCTGCGGACGCTGCCGGGCTTTCCGGGGCGTTTTGCCGTTCCGCCCGCATGCTGCAAGGTAGGCGCGGCCCCGCGTTTTGTGCGCCTGCGGCATAGGCTTCGGGTATTCTCCTGCGCCTTGCAGGCTGCGCCCGGCCCCTGACCCGCGCCTTCGAAGCCCGCGTTTTGTGCGCCTGCGGCATGGGCTTCGGGCATTCTCCCGCGCCCTGAGCTTCCGCGTTCCGGCCCGGCAGGCTGCGCCGCCGCGCCCCGCATTTCTCCGGCCCGGCCCTTCCGGGACGCAACGATTTTCCTTCCGGGGAGGTTTTGCCTTGCTGCCCCGCCGCGTTATCCTTCTCATCATCTGCACGCTGCTGCTTTTTCTCGGCATCTACACCTGGAACCAGCGTACCGGCCAGTGGGACAGGCTGTGCGCCGCCGTGGGGCTGGAGTTCACGGGCGGCATCATGCGCGGCTTTGCCGGCGTGGAAGACATGGTGCTCGGCGCGTGGAGCAATTATGTGGATCTGCGCAACGTGCGCGAGGAGAACCGTGAGCTCAAGGCGCGGCTGCGCGTGCTTGAGCAGCGCCTTGCGGACACGCGCGAGGGCATGGCCGAGCTGGAGCGCCTGCGCCGCCTCATGCACCTGGAATATCCTGCCTCCTGGCAGGCCCGCGCAAGCCGCGTGCTGGCCTGGCGCATGGGCCCCAACGCGGCCCTTTCCACCGTCATGCTCTCCAGCGGCTACATGAACGGCGCTTCCCCGGGCACGCCCGTCACTTCCTGGGAAGGCGTGGTGGGCCGCATCCTGAAGGCCGGGCCGAGCACGTCCGTGGCGCTTCTGCTCACCGACACGGGCTCGCGCGTGGCCGTCATAACCTCCGAGGGCAGGGTGCAGGGCATCCTTGCCGGGGGCGGGCCGGGCCTGCCGCTGGAACTGCGCTTCGTGCGGCAGAACGCGCCTGTGCGCGTGGGCGAGCTGCTCGTCACCTCGGGCGTGGATTCCTGCTTTCCCAAGGGCATACCCGTGGCGCGCGTCACGGCCATATCCACGGGCGGGGCCTCGCGCTCCGGCGCTTCCGTGCTGGAGATACAGGCCGAGCCCCTGGTGGACTTCCACAGGCTGGAGGAGGTCTTCCTGCTCCAGCGCCCCGCCGATTCCATCACCCCGGAAAGCGACGCCGTGTACACCCGCCGCGCGCCCCTTCTGGAAAAGCCGGAAGAGCCTGAGCCGGAGGCCGGGCAATGAGCTGGGCAAGCGCCGGCTGGTGGCTCTGCTACGCCTTCGCGGGCATAGCCCTTCAGGCCCTCATGCCCGGCCTGGATTTCCTCCTGCCCGGCTTCATCCTTGCCCTTCAGGAGCGCCGCTTTCCCCAGATCCTCGCCGTGGGCGCGTGTTTCGTCCTGCTTCAGGAGGGCATGGGCAGCATGGCTTTCGGCGGCACGCTCCTGTGGTACGCGCTCGCGGCCATAGCCTTCCATGTGGGCTGCGGCCTGCTCCAGGGCACGGGCTTTCTTTTCGTCACGCTTTTCGGCATACTGCTTTCCTGTGCGCACTATGTCATTTTCGCGCTCCTGACCACGCTTCAGGATATCCCGTGGGAGCCTTCCCTGCTCTTCAACGAATGTCTTTTCCAGGCCCTGTTCACCCCCTGGGTGTGGCTTGCGGCCGCAATACTGCGCAGGAGGGCGCTCCATGAAGATAGAAACCGGCAACGATGAATATCAGCCGCCGCGAAGCGGGCTCCTGCTTCTGCAATGCTGCATCGTGCTGCTTTTCGCGCTGTTTTGCGCGCGCTTCTGGTACCTCCAGATTCACCGCGGGGCCGACTATGTGCGCATGGCGCAGGAGAACCGCCTGCGCGACGAACGCATCTTCGCCCCGCGCGGCGAAATCTACGACGCAAGCGGCGAGCTGGTGGCCGAGAACCGCACGGCCTACGGGCTTTCCCTGGTGCGCGAATACTGCCCCGACATACCCGCCGCCCTCGCCCAGGTGAGCGCCTGGACGGGCGTGCCGCTGGAGCGCCTCCAGGCCCGCTACGAGCAGGACAGGAGCAAGGGCCGCAGCTTCGACCCCATACTCCTGCTCACCGACATGCCCTTCGAGCAGGTGGCCCCCATCGAGGCCGAGCTCTACAAATGGCCGGGCCTGCGCGTAGTCACGCACTCGCGCCGCTACTACCCCGAAGGCGAGGCCTTTTCCCACATTCTCGGCTATGTGGCCGAAGCCAGCGAAAAGGAACTGGCCGAAGACCCGGACCTCTCCCTCGGCGACATGGTGGGCCGCCAGGGCCTCGAAAGCGTGCTGGAGCGCCGCCTGCGCGGCCAGAAGGGCCTGTACCGCCTGGAAGTGGACGTGCTCGGCCGCCCCCTGAGCCGCACCCTCATCGAATCCCCGCACATGGGCCGGAACGTCACCCTCTCCATCGACTCGCGCCTCCAGCACGCCGTCATGGAGGCCATGGGCGATTATTCCGGCAGCGTCGTGGTCATGGACCCGGATTCCGGCAAGCTCCTCGCCCTGGTCACGCGCCCCGCCTACGACAACAATATCTTCATCGGCGGCCTTTCCGCCAGGGACTGGAACGCCCTGCGCAGCGACCCGCGCTTCCCCCTCCAGAACCGCGCCATACAGAGCGCCTACCCCGCAGGCTCGGTGTGGAAACTCATGATGGTGGGCATGCTCCTGGAGCACGGCGTCTCCCCGCAGGAAAAGGTCTTCTGCCCCGGGCACTTCAAGCTCGGCAACCATACCTTCCGCTGCTGGAGGGCAGGCGGCCACGGCGCCGTGGATATGGAGCACTCCCTCATCTACTCCTGCGACGTGTACTTCTACAGCATGGCCGTGAAACTCGGTATCAACAACATGGAGGCCTTCGCCCGCGCCTGCGGCTACGGCCGCGAAACCGGCATCGACCTGCCCTACGAAACTACCGGCCTCGTCCCCTCCCGCGCATGGAAAAAACGCCGCTTCGGCGAATCCTGGCAGCAGGGCGATACCGTCAACGCCTCCATAGGCCAGGGCCATGTCCTCGTCACCCCGCTCCAGACCGCCGTCTTCCTCTCTTCCCTCATCAACGGCGGCTACCTGCTCAAACCCCAGCTCATCGCCGACGCCCCCCGCGAAGTCACGGGCCGCAGCCCCATCTCCGACGCCCACCGCGCCTGGATCAAAAACGCCATGGTCCAGACCGTGGAAGCCCAGGGCGCTACCGCTAAAGTCCTCAAACGCCCCGATATGAAAATCGGCGGGAAAACCGGTACCGCGCAGGTCGTCAAAATCAAAATGGACGGCAACAGACGCCTCAAAAGCGCGGAAATGGAATTTCGCCAGCGCGACCATGCCTGGATAGGCTCCTGGGGCGAAAAAGACGGCAGGCGCGTCGTCGTCGTCACCATGATCGAACACGGCGGCGGAGGAGGAGCCGTCGCAGGCCCCGTCACCCG
>NZ_DYZA01000162.1 GCF_020741395.1 Mailhella massiliensis
TGGCCCTCATCCTCCTGGTTCTGCCTTTCTTCAGAAAGAACAGAGATAAGCGTACCTGTGAACCCAACTTCTAAAAGGAGAGCCTTATGATCAGAAAGTTCATTGCCGGTCTCGCCCTCGCCGCCGCCACCCTCGCCCCCGGCTTCACGCCGTCCGCCCAGGCCGAAAGCTACCCCGAACGCCCCATCACTATCGTCATTCCCTTCGCTGCTGGCGGTGATACTGACGTAATTGGACGCCTCATGGCTGCAGAAATGTCCAAAAAGCTTGGCCAAGTCGTTGCAGTACAGAACGTCGTGGGGGCTAATGGAATGAATGGCATGAACGCCGTAGCCACCGCAAAACCCGACGGGTATACCCTGGGCTTCTGCCCTCCCGCGCCCATGACCATCCACCCCTACCTGAGAAAACTTCCCTACTCCATGGAATCCTTCACCATCATCGGCCGTGCCTACAACGCTCCATGCTTTCTGGTGGTTCCCTCGAAATCTTCCTGGAAAAACATCAACGACATGCTGGCCTTCATAAAAAACTCCCCCACAAAATTCTTCTGGGCAAGCTCTGGTACGGGTTCCGTTCCCCATCTCGGTATTCTTTCCTTCTTTAAAGCTTTCAAGGTGGCTACAGGCAATCATATAGGCTTCAACGGCGATGCCGACGCTTTTCAGGCTCTGGCCGGTGACCGCGCCCAACTCTATCTGTCCACAGCGGCCAACATCGGCACTTATGAAGTCAAACCCCTCGTGCTGCTCGGGGAAAAACGACACCCCGCCTACCCCGACACTCCCACGGCAAAAGAACTTGGAAACGACGTTGAAGTCAGCCTCTACGGCACACTCTTCGCGCCCAAAGGCACTCCGGACTACATTGTTTCTATCATAAGTGAAGCCATGAAGACCGCGTGTGCCTCGCCGGAATATATGAACGCTCTGGAACGCCTTGGACTGGAATCCGCTTATCTCGGCCCCGACAAGGCTCTTACCTTCATTCGAGAAGAAGCAACGCGCAATCAGGAGCTCATCAGAAGTCTTTCCGAAAAATAACCCAACACACCGGGTGCGGACAACTGTTGCAGAATAATTCTTCCGCCTTCGTCTGCACCCGGGCCTTTCTCCATCAACCGTCACTCTCGAAATCTTTCACAGGAGACACGTCATGCCCGCTGAAAATTGGGAAGCTCTCACCGCCGAAACCCTCGAATTCTGGATGAAATCCCACAACGGCATCATCATCTGCCACAAGCATCTGTGCCCGCACTGCAAGATCATGGGCACCGTGCTCGACAAGGTGAAGGTCATGGTTCCCGAACTGGAACTCGCCGCCGTGGAATCCGTGGAACAGGCCGAACTCATGAAGACCATGGGCGTGGAACGCGTACCCACGCTCTGCGCCGTAAAAAACGGTGTCATCACGGCACGCCACTCCGGTGTCATGAACCCCGCCGAAACGCTGAAGTGGTACGAACAGGCCTGAGAGACACAGCATGAAATCCTTTGACCTCATCATCATTGGCGGAGGCGTCTGCGGCATGACGGCGGCCATATATGCCGCACGAGCCAACCTTTCCGTAGGCATTCTCGAAGAACAGGTCTGCGGCGGCCTGGTCAACTGGACCAACACGGTGGAAAACATGCCTTCCTACAAAAGCATACACGGTCTGGACCTCATGGAGAAATGCCGCGACCATGTGGAAGCCCTCGGCGTCACCATCGAGGAAGTGGACAAAGTGACGGCGGCGGACTTTTCCGGCCCAGTTAAGAAGCTCTCCACCGCCATGGGAGAAAACTACGAGGCAAAAGCCGTCATCATCGCCACGGGTCGCAGGCCCCGGCCCTTCCCCGTGGAAACGGACTTCGAGAACATCCACTACTGCTCCGTATGCGACGGTACACCCTACAAGGGAAGGGACATTATCGTCATGGGCGGCGGCAACAGCGGTTTTGACGAATCACTCTATCTCATCTCCCTCGGCGTGAACGCCATCCACATCGTGGAAACCTTTCCCTCCTGCATAGCGGCACCCGCCACACAGGATCAGGCAAGGGCAACAGGAAAAATACGAGTCTCCACCTCCACCGACATTGTTTCCGTCACGCCTCTCGCCTCGGGCAGGGGGCTTGTCCGGCTCCGCGACAAGGAATCCGGCACGGAATATGATGAGGAGACGGACGGTATTTTCTGCTTCATCGGCCAGAATCCCAATACAACGATTTTCAAAGGCATGCTCCCCATGGAAAAGGGCTATCTCGTCACCGATGAGGACATGGGTACCGGTACTCCCGGCATATTCGCCGCCGGAGACGTACGAACCAAGAAATACCGGCAGATCACCACGGCCATGGCCGACGGCACTATCGCCGCCATGGAAGCCGCACGCTACCTGCGTACCTGCTGAGAAACAGCCCGGCCGCTGCGCCGTTTTTTTCTTTCCCGGAAGCATCATGAAACAATTGCCAGACATCACCATCTGGGACAATGACAGTGCCCGCATCGCCGACATCGACGTAAATCTCGGTAACGCCATGCTCAGGCTGGGTCTGAAGGGACTTGTCCGCATCATGTCCGAACCTCCGCTTCTGGCACGGGAAGGACTGCTGAACAACGTGCCGGTGCTGGAAATTCAGGGAAGATACTGGAAAATCCATTCCAACCGCACCATCACCGAAAAAGAATGTCTTTCCCTGCTGCGCATTATTGCAGGCTGACCTTCCCTTTTCTCCCCCTCGCCTATGGAGCCAAACATGACAGCGCACGCTTCCTTCCGCGCCTGGAGCATTTTCTGTGTCATGGCGGCGGCAAATCTTCTTTCCTCCCTGCAACAGGTAGGGCTGGCCGCGGTTTCCGGCGACGTAGCCCTCTCCTTCCAGGCCGACGCCGCCGCCCTCGGTCTTCTGAGTGCAAGCTTTTCCTACACCTACGCAGCCATGCAGATTCCCGCAGGCATTCTGGTGGATACCGCAGGATCGCGCCAAAGTGTTACCGTGGCGCTGCTTCTTGCTGCCGCAGGCACCCTTCTCTTTGCCACCGCGTCTACCCTGCCGCCAGCGTACCTGGGCAGAATGCTGACGGGTATCGGGCTCTCCATGGTTGCCGTTCCCCTCATGAAGCTTACCTCCGTGTGGTTTCCGGCAAAGGACTTCGGCAAAATGACGGCCATTTCCTTCGTTATCGGCAGTATCGGCTACTGGACGGCCACCACGCCTGCGGCGTGGCTCAACGCCGTGTTCGGCTGGAGGATTCCCTTCATGGGCATGGCCGCGGGCCTTGCCGTCCTTGCCCTGCTCGTGTTCGTCATCGTACGTGACAGCCCGGAAGGAAAAACAAAAACGGCAACAGGCGAAGAGGGCGGCCGTATTCTGCCCATGCTCCGGCTTATCGCCTCAAGCAGGCAGCTCTGGCTGCTCGGCTTCTGGTATCTTCTGCAGGGGGGGGTCTATTTCTCCTTTGTAGGACTCTGGGCGGGGCAATACCTTACGCAGGTTCTACACATGGAGGGAACCACCTCCGGCTGGGTGCTCGCTCCGGCCGCAGGAGCGCTCATCACTGCGCCCTTTTTCACCTGGCTGGCTTCGGCTACAGGAAAAAGACGCATCCTATTCCTTACTCTGCCCGTCGTCAGCTTTGTTCTTGCCATGCCTCTGGTTTTCGGTGTAGAAAACTGGCCGGACGGGGTGCTCTGCCTTTTCTTTTTCCTGCTTTCCACATCGTCCATCGGCGGGGCGGCCGTTGTTTTTGAGGCCGCGAAGGTCATGTTTCCCGTCTCCCTCTCCGGCACGGTGTGCGGCTTCATCAACATGTTTCCGCTTATCGGCGGGGCCCTCATGCAGCAGTTCATCGGCGGGCTCATCAGCTTTTTCCTCGGGCGGGGCATGGATGCGGACAAAGCGTTCACCTCGACATTTCTTGTCTATGTCGTCTGCGCGCTTCTTGCCTGCCTTCTGGGCTGGAATTACCTCGAACATAAAGAAAATATACAAGGTTCGTCATGACTTTTTTTGACACCAGCAAGTACCCGAGACTAAGGCTGAGCCGTCTGAGCGACTTCATGGACAGGTCGGTAAGCCGCCGGTTCCAGGCCTGCGGATTCGACATCACCAACAGGCAGGAAAACGCCCTTCGTAACCTGCGCATGTACGGCAGCATGAGCCAGACAAGTCTTGCCGAATACACCGGGCAGGACAGAAACAGCCTTTCCCGCACTCTGGCTATTCTGGAAAAGAAAGGGCTTGTAGAAAAAAAAAGCTCTCTGGATGACCGACGATTCTGCGAGGTTTCCATTACGCAAAAAGGCGAGGAAGTGCACATCGAACTTATGAAAATTCTTGAAGACTGGCGCAACGAGGTTTTCGGGCGCATTCCCCCGGAGGAGCTTGCCGCCTTCATCGCCACCTCGGAAAAGCTCATGAGCATTCTTCATGAGCTGGATGAAAAATAACCTATCCCCTGCAACCGCCACATGTCAGGCGCGGCGCCATGCCGCGCCTTTTCTTTTTCCCCTCTTCCCGCTACATTCTCTCCCGTCACCTTTGTTTATCGTCCCGCGCCCCCGGGACGGACGCGGAGCCTTTCCTTCAGAAGTCCGCGCGTCTTCAGCCGCACATGCGGCAGGAACAGCCCATGAACATGCCCGTCGAATCCGCTCTCCCCACTCTGCTGGAAGAGCTGAACCAAAAAAAACGCGCCCTGCTCATAGCCCCTCCCGGATCCGGCAAGACCACGCGCGTGCCGCTCTTTCTTATGGAGCACATGGAAGGTACCATCCTCATGCTGGAGCCTCGACGCCTTGCAGCCCGCTCTTCTGCAAGGTACATGGCCGCCCGTCTGGGAGAAAGTACAGGGGGACGCATAGGCTACCGCGTCCGCCTGGAAAGCCGCGTCAGTCGCGACACAAGGGTGGAAGTCATCACCGAAGGCATACTCACCCGCCGCCTCACCGCCGACCCGGAGCTTTCCGGCGTGTCCTGCGTCATTTTCGACGAATTCCACGAGCGTTCCCTTCAGGCCGACACGGGCCTCGCCCTCTGCCTGGAAGCGCAGGAAGCGCTCAGGCCCGATCTGAAGATTCTCGTCATGTCGGCCACGCTGGATAGCGGGGAACTATCCGCAAAGCTCGCCTGCCCCGTGGTCCGGGCTGAAGGGCGGCTCTGGCCCGTGGACATACGCTACCTGCCCTGCCCCGCATCTTCCGGCCCCGTCGCCGTGCGCGAGGCTCTGCTTGCCCACACCGCTTCCACGGTACGCCGGGCTCTTGCAGAAGAGTGCGGGTCGATTCTCGTCTTTCTGCCCGGCCAGGGAGAGATCCGCCGCGTGGCGGAGATGCTGACCGCTCTTCCCCCGGACGTTTCGCTTCTCCCCCTCTACGGCGACCTTTCCGCCGCCAAGCAGGACAGGGCTATCGCTCCCGCCGCGCCCGGCAGGCGCAAGGTGGTGCTTGCCACCTCCATCGCGGAAACGAGCCTCACCATCGAAGGCGTGCGCATGGTGGTGGATTCAGGCCTTGCCCGCACGGCCCGCTTTTCCCCCGCCACGGGAATGAGCGCCCTTGTAACCAGCCGCGTCACGCAGGATGCCGCCGATCAGCGCGCGGGCCGCGCGGGCCGCGTGGAACCGGGTATATGCCTGCGCCTCTGGCATGAAGGAGAAAGCCTCCTGCCCATGCGGCGGCCGGAAATCCTGGATGCCGACCTCGCGCCCTTCCTCCTTGACCTTCTTGCCTGGGGAGCCATGCCTCAGGAACTGCCGCTTCTCACCATGCCTTCCGACGCCTCGGTGTCGCAGGCTCTTCAGACGCTCAAGCTTCTGGGAGCACTGGACGAACATGGGGAACGGCCCCGCCTTTCCGCCCACGGCAGGGAGCTTGTCCGCCTGCCGCTGCATCCCCGCCTCGCGCACATGGCGCTTCTTGCGGGGGAAAGCCTGTCTCTTGCCGCAGCTCTCGCCGCCCTTGTGGAGGAGCGCTCCCCGGGCATGGGATGCGACATACGCCCCCGCCTTGCGGAACTTCGCAGAAGTACCCGCCTGCGCCGCGCTGCCGAACAAATTTTCTCCCTGGCCGGAGGCAGAGGCCCTCTTCCCCTCGACGAGATCCTTGCCGATGAAGAAAGCTCAGGAGCCATGCTTTCCCTGGCATGGCCGGAGCGCATGGCCATGCGCCGTGAACGCGGAAAATTCCGCCTTGCCTCCGGGCGCGGTGCAGAACTTCCGCCGGAAGATGCCCTGGCAGACGCGCCCTTTCTGGCCGTAGCCTCCATGGACGGCGGAGCGCAGGGCACGGGACGCATTTACCTTGCCGCCCCGCTGGAGAGCGAAGCGATGGAGCGTCTGCACAGGAATCTTCTGAAAGAAGAAGACGCCGTGTGGTGGGATGAAAAAACAGAAGCGGCGCTCGCCGCGCGGCGCACCCTTCTGGGGAGCCTCGTACTCAGGGAAGCCCCCCTGCGCGGGAAAGACTTTCCCTCTGACAAGGTGCAGGACTGCGTGGAAAAGGCCATTCTTCGCCTGGGCATGGCCTGCCTGCCATGGACGGAGGAGCTCCGCCAGTGGCAGGCAAGGGTAATGCTCATGCGGCGCATGGAGGCAGGCGCATGGCCCGATGTGAGCGACCCGGGCCTTCTGGCCGACATGGAGCTCCATCCCGGAGAATCCTGGCTCAGCCCATGGCTTTCGGGGGTGACAAGGCGTGCCCAGTTTTCCTCCATCGCTCTGGACAAGGCCCTGCGCTCCCTTCTTCCCCATTCCCTTGCCAGAAAGCTTGAACATGAGGTCCCCACGCATATCGAAGTGCCCTCCGGCTCCCTCATCCGCATCGATTACCTGCCCGAGGCCGGGCCGGTGCTTGCCGTAAAGCTTCAGGAAATGTTCGGCCAGAAGGAAAGTCCCTCCGTATGCGAAGGTCGATGCCCCCTCACCGTACACCTGCTCTCTCCGGCAGGACGGCCCCTTCAGGTTACGCGCGACCTCGCCGGTTTCTGGCGCGGGGCCTACGCCGCCGTGCGCGCCGAAATGCGGGGCCGCTATCCCAAGCATCCCTGGCCGGAAGACCCTCTCTCCGCCCAGCCGACAAGAAAGACCAAAAAAGCTCTGGAGCGGGGGTAGGCATGGAATTTCGCGAAGGCGACAGCGTCATCAACCCTTCCATGCCCCAGTGGGGAGCGGGAGAGGTACTCAATGTGAGCGAAGGCAAGGTTCTGGTGCGCTTTCCCCATCACGGAGTGCGCAAGGTGGCCGCCTCCTTTCTCGCCATGGCCGCCACGGGGGAATGTCCTGAGCCTTCCCTCCAGCCGGAAAAATCTGTGAGGAAAAAAGCGCCCCTCGCGCCGGAAAAAAAACGCATGAGGGACACCCCCGCACAGAAAAATTTCGACTCCGGTAAAAAGGGCTGCCTGGTATCCCAGGCCCTCGCCATGCTGAAACAGGAAGAAGCTCTGGAAAATGACGATTCGCTGAAAATAGCGGAACGCGCGGCCGACCTTGCCGCCGATGCGCAGGACAAGGCCCGGCAGGACGCCCTTCGCCGCAGAAATACGGCCATACTCCGCTTCTGGCGCGACGTGGAAGCCTTCCTTATTCCTGAAGTGCCGCGCTCCTTCCGCCCTCCCGTAACGTCGGCACGGCGCTGGGAAACCGTGTCGGCATCCCTGCCCGCGTGGAGCGCCTCCCGCGATGCGGAAGAAAAAACGACGCTCTCCCCCGCGCCCTTTTCCGGTGTGGAGGGCGGGGAACTGCCCTGGTTCCGCCCCCTGCCTTCGGGCTTTTGCGCCGCATGGCACATCGTGTACCTCGGCGTGCTTGCACGCCGGCGCATTACCGACATTATTCTGGAAAAGGCAGGCTGCCTCCCGGAAAGACCGGAAGAATCGGGCACAGGGGAGGGATGCCTTGCCGCCGTGGTTCTGGACGGCACGGGCATGCCCGTGCCGGAAAGCTATGTGCCCGCCTCCTTTGTGCCTGCGCTTGCCCGATGCCTTGCCGGAAAAAGTCTTGATGGGCTTTCCCAGGACATGCTGAACATGCAGTCCGACTTCGACCGCATAAGCGGCTCGCTGGAAGAACCTTTCCGCGGGCCGCGCATCCATGAAGAAATACAACGCCTTTTCGCCATGATGAACGTCAAGGGAGAAGAAGAGCGCATCGTGGTGCGTTCCGTGTATTTCCGGCCCGACCCCAAAGGCAGGCGCATCGACGACGTACAGAACGATCTTTTGAACTCCTTTTATCTCACCGACCTCGACCATCTGCTCGGCATCTCCCGGCATGGTTTCAGCGGCGTTTTTGCCCGCTATCTGGAAGGAGCGGAAGACAGGCCCCGCTGCGATGTGCTCTCGACGGGGGAGGAAGGCGCCATGGCAAGAGAAAAGGCCCTTTCTCTCGAACGCCTGCCTGCGGGGCGCTGGCCGCATCCTCCCGCACAGCAGCTTCTGCCCGCCCAGCTTGCGGCGCTTACGGAAATCCTGCACGGCAGACTCACGGCAGTGAACGGACCTCCGGGCACCGGTAAGACCCGCCTGGCCTGCGACATTGCGGCGGAACTTGTCACACTGCGCGCGAAAAGGCTCGCGAAGTTGAACCACCCCTTTGAGGCATTTACCGCTTCGGGAGATCTCTACCCGCCCAAGGTGCACATCATGCGCGGCACCTGCATGGTGGTTGCCGGCAGCAACAACGCCGCCGTGGAAAACATCACACGCTTCCTGCCTTCGGAAGGAGCCCTGTCCCGGGAGTTTTTTCCCGAAGCCGGCTACTTTCCCGAAGTGGCCGCCGCCGTGAACGCGGCCCTTGCCCCAGCGGATGATGAAGAAACGCCCCGGCCCGTATGGGGCCTTGTGGCCGCCGTGCTCGGCTCCGCCTGGAACTGCGAACAGTTCGCCCGCTCCCTGGTCTGGGGGTTCCGCGATACGGAAAGGAACCTGACCCTTCCCGGCATGAGGGATGCCCTGGAGGAATTCCGCAGCTATGAAGGCAAACAGAAGGCACGCGAAGCCTGGAAGAGGGCGAAACAGGATTTTCTCTCTACCCTTGCGGAAGTGGAAAGAAGGAAGGAATACCTGAAAGGCCTCTGCCTCAACGCTCCTGCGGAAAAGGGCGAGGAGGGCCCGCCCCTGCTCGGCCGCTTCATGGCCCTTATGGAGGAAAGCCGGGCCCTGCGCTCCGCCTCTCGGGAGGAAGACGGCGCGGCAAGGGAACTTGCCGAACGCCTGGAAGCTTTGGAGGAACTTGCCAGGAAGGCGCAGGAGGAAATGACGAAAAGCCGGAAAAAGGCGGAAACTCCGCGCTTTCCCTGCCGGGAGTTCTGGAAGGATCCCGAATGGCAGCTCAAAAGCGTGTGGAACGATAATGAGCTGGAAAAGCTGCGTTCCCGCCTCTTTCTTCAGGCCCTTCGCCTGCATGAGTGGACAGTGAAGGCCTGCGCCAGGGAAAGCCTTGCCAACCTGAACGCCGTCGCCCGCTACCTGCGCGGCGCGCCTGTGGAAAACATAACGGCAAAAGAGCTCTGGAACTGCCTTTTCTTCATCGTGCCCGTGGTTTCCTCCACCCTGGCTTCCTTCAGCCGCCTCTTTTCCGGCATGGGGCAGGCCTCGCTGGACTTCGTGCTCCTGGACGAAGCCGGACAGGCCACTCCGCAAAGCGCCGCCGGGGCGCTGTGGAGGGCGGAAAAAGCCGCCGTCATCGGCGACCCGCAGCAGATAGAGCCGGTAGTGCCGCAACCGGCCTCGCTTCTGGCTATACTCCGCGAAAGGCTGGAGCAGGGAGGCCTGCACCTGGAAGCCTGGTCGCCGGAAAATCAGTCCGCCCAGACTCTGGCCGACCGCGCCTCCCTCCAGGGCACATGGATGGACAGTTCCGGCCGCAGGCTGTGGACAGGCTATCCCCTGCGGGCGCATCACCGCTGCGCCGAGCCCATGTTCAGCATATCCAACCGCATCGCCTACGACGGGCAGATGGTGCAGGCGAAAAGCTCCTTCCCCCCTCTGCCTTCTCCCCTCGGAGAAAGCTGCTGGTTCCATGTGACGGGCAGCATATCGGATACTCAGCTCGTGCAGGAAGAACTCGCCTGCCTGAGGAGCCTGCTGCTCTCCTTCCAGAGGCAATGGCCTGTGGTCGAGGGGAAAAACGGCCCGCGCGAAGCCGGAGTCTTCGTCATCTCGCCCTTCCGCACGGTAGCCCGGCAATGCCGCATGCTGCTCCGGTCCATGGGTTTTCCTGAAGAGAAAGTGCGCTGCGGCACCATACACACCTTTCAGGGCAGGGAGGCCGATATCGTATTTCTCGTGCTCGGTTCCTCGCCGGGACAGGCGGGCTGGGGCAGTCGGCAATGGGCCTCGCGCACGCCCAATATCCTGAACGTGGCCCTCACCCGCGCACGCTCACTCTTCTATGTGGTGGGCAACCGGCGCGACTGGCGCAGACATCCCTTTTTCGACATACTGGCGGAAGAACTCCCTGTCAGAGAAGGGGCATGACGCCGCCTTCGGCAATGCCGTGCCCGCAGAAAAACACTTCCACACGCAAACCTGCGTTACGCGCCTTGGTGATGGTGTCCTGCGTGCCCCGGGAAGAACCGTCCCAGAAGGCGGCCAGAGCGTCGGCCTGAGCCACGATTTCCGTGTTGCGTATGGGGCCGGCCCTTCTGCCGTAGCGTTTCCAATCCGCAGGAACGATGATGAGAGTCAGCTGGTGTGAAGCTGCGAAACGGGCGGCAAGGCTGTCCGCACCGCGCGCGCCGCCGGAAACAACGGCGTCTATCTCCTCCACGCGAAAGGTGCGGAGCAGGCAATGCTCCAGCCACGCATAATCCTGAAAACTGCGGGAACCCACCACGGCCAACTTCATTTTTCCACCTTAAAGCCCTTTCTGCATATCATGATTTGTCACACCATACGCAAAGGGCCGCGCCCCGACAAGCGCTTGATTTCAATGCCCCTCAGGGGAATAATGGACGGGAACCCGAACCGTGAGGCGTATCATGCCTGAAACTTTGCATCTCGATCAGGAACTGGCCGCCAAGGCCGAAGCCCTTTTCCAGGAACTGGGGCTGGATCTGAACACGGCCGTACGGCTTTTTCTGCTCCAGTCCCTGAGAGAGCACGGCCTGCCCTTCACGCCGCGCCTTACCGCTCCCCTGCCGTCCCATGAAAAAAAGACGCCTCCTCCAATGCCTCCCGAAGAAAAAGCCTCCGCTGTACAAGAAGCAAAAACTTCTGCCGGAGACGAAGCACCGTTTTTCTCCGATGGGGCCCCCTTCCCTACCGGAAACGCCTCTCCTCTGTCGGAAAAAGCAGAGGAAGAACCGGCACAGGAAGAGCCCTCCTCTTCCGGGAAAACAGCTTCTCCAGATGAAAGTAACGAGACTCGGGAAGCCGGAATAGAAGAGTCGGTTGTTCCTGCGGAAGAAGGGCAGGAAGCCGCCTTTACCCCCGGGGGAAACGAAGAGCTCCGAAGAGCTTTTGCGAGGGCGCATCTCATCGGTGCGCCGCTTCGCCGTGTCCGCTCCCTGAACCGCCTCTACGCCATAGGTGAAAAGAATCCCCATGTGCAGGGCTGGCGAGAAGTCTATGTTTCCGGCGATGAGCCCTTTGCCCTGGACTTCGGCGCGGTACGCGTAGAACTCGGTTTTCATGGCGGGGGAAGCCTGCGCATGATGGACGGACGCCTCCCCGACAAGGTACTGGAAGCGGACGCCGTGTATCCGCGCGATCTGAGCGCCGTGTTTTCCTCCGTCATAGGGCAGCCGCTTACGGATGTTTCCTCTTCCCGAGTGTGGAATGACGGGCAGGAAAGAGAACAACTGCGCCTGCAATTTGCCAACGGCTGCACCCTTACCTTCGCACCCGGAGGCGACTGGGGAGCGCTCTGGCTTTCCGACGCCCACGGTTCCACCATGTTCGCGCCGGACGCGGTATGGCTCAGAGTACTGGACGATCGGGCCATGAATGGCCTTCGCTGAATCCTCCTCCATGAAAATACGCGGGCTCCTGCTTCTTGAACGATTTCAGAAAAAAACAGGGCATTGACCGGGATGGATTAAAGGAGTATTTCTGAGAAACTATATACCCTCTGAGGAATCTTCCTATGGAAAAGAATATTGCGGAAGTGGAGCATAAATTTTCAGAATATCTCAAGCAGAAGGGCCTTCGCGTCACTCCTCAGCGGCTGAAGATCCTGGACGCCTTCATGAGTACCGACGAACATGTATCCATGGAAGAGCTTTTTCTTCTGGTCCGCTCCAAAGACAGCACCGTAGGGCAGGTCACGGTGTACCGCACCCTCAAGCTTCTCTGCGAAGCGGGTATTGCCTCGGCCGTGAATTTTGAGGAAGGCATGGTGCGCTACGAGCCTGTGGGTATGCATCATCACGACCATCTGGTCTGCGAAAAATGCGGCAGGAAAATAGAGTTCGTCAATAACGCCATAGAAAGCCTTCAGGAAAAAGTCTGCCGCGTGCACGACTTCATTCCCACCTCGCACCACATGGTGCTTTACGGCATCTGCGCCGAATGCCGGAAAAAGGCCTGAACCATGGAAAAGCTCTTTGTTTCCACCCGTTCCCGGGAGGAGATGGTCGATATTACCGCCCCTCTTCGCAGAGCCGTAGCCGGATACGGCTGGAAAGACGGCGTCCTTGTCCTCTTCTGCCCTCACACCACCTGCGGCCTTACCATCAATGAAGGCTTCGACCCGGACGTAGCCCGCGACATGACGCGCTTTTTCCACACCCTCATTCCGCAGGGCGGAGAATTTTGCCACAGTGAAGGCAATGCCGACGCCCACATCAAAGCCAGCCTTTTCGGCGTCTCCCTGCACATTCTCGTGGAAGAGGGAAAACTCCTGCTCGGCACATGGCAGGCCGTATGGCTCTTTGAAGGGGACGGCCCCCGAAACCGCGAACTGTGGCTGAAATGGCTGGAAGCCTGAAAGAAACGGCAACACAGCCTGCATAATGAGGCCGTTGTTCCGGCCTGCTCAAAAGTGCCTCAACTGGAACTCCGGGTACACGCTGCGCCTGCCCCGGTAAAAAGCGATCCCCCCCCGGCGCTCCTCACCTTTTCCCGGATTGCTTTTTCCTTTTCTCCGGCAAAACGGTCGAGAGACTCTTCCGGTACGGCCCATGGGGAAACAGGAGGCTTTCGAGCCTCCGCCGCCTTTTCCATCCTCTGGCAGCTCTTAAAGCCGATCTGACGCCTTCCGGCAGTAGCCGCCGGGCAACCCTTCAGGGCTGAGCACAAGCTGCCAGACCTGTATACTCCTTGCGCGGAAGGCCCCCGCGCAGGAAAGAAGATAATAGTGGTACATGCGGCGCTGCCTCGCAGTACAGGAAAAGGCCCCTGCATGGAAGCCCCGCTCGAAATTTTCATACCAGGCCATAAGCGTCTTGTCGTAGTCCGCGCCGAAGTTCTGCCAGTCCTCCATGACGAAGTCGCGCTCCAGAGCGCCGACCAGCGTTGAAGGTGAGGGTAGTATCCCGTTGGGGAAAATATAGCGTGTCAGCCACGGATCTGCTCCAGATCCGGCTCCGAGAGCTCCGTTGCTGCCTATGCTGTGCAGAAGAAAAAGTCCGCCGGGCTTCAGGGCGTTGCGCACCGTATCCATAAAATCGCCGTAGTTGCGCCTGCCCACATGCTCGAACATGCCCACGGAAACTACCCTGTCCCACGCGCCGCGCAGGCTGCGGTAATCCATGAGCCTGTATTCCACCTCCACCCCGGAAGAGGCGGCCTTGTCCTGTGCAAAAGCGAGCTGTTCGCGGGAAACCGTGATACCCGTGACATGTACGCCGTACTCTTCAGCCATGTGCAGAGCCAAGGCCCCCCAGCCGCAGCCTATGTCGAGCACCGTCATGCCCGGTTCCAGGGAAAGCTTGCGGCAGATCATATCCATCTTGGCCCGCTGCGCCTCATCAAGACCTTCTCCCGCCGAACCATTCTCCTTCTGCCAAAAAGCGCAGCTGTACTGCATGGTCGGGCCGAGCATGGCCCTGAACAATGCCGGGTCGGTATCGTAATGGGCGCGCGCCACCATGAAAGCGCGGGCACGGCTTTGCAAGTTGAACAGCGCATGGGCCGCCTCCGTCATCCAGAAGGGAAGCGTACGGCACAAAGCCCTCTCCAGGTGCGCGCGTATGGCCCGACAGAACATGGCGTCCATCTCCTCACAGTCCCACCAGCCGTCCATGTAGGCTTCACCGAGCCCGAGCGTCCCCTGTCTGAGCACCCGCGAGTATAACGCTTCGTTGTGTACCTGAATATCCCACGGCCTGTCGCCGTTGATGCGGATATCCGCCTCCCGGGCGAGTCTTTCCACCAATTCCCGTGCCTGCATGATGTTCTCCTTTTCCCTGCACGGTAGTCGAAACCGGAAAACGTCGCCATGATAGAGCATCCACAAAAGGAAAAAGCTAACGAAACTCCCCTGTTGCTGCCGAAATGCTCTTCCCTTGAGCGATAGCTTCTCCCCGAAGGACGAATCCGTTGCTTCCTGCCGCCTCTCCCGGATGCTCAGAGCACTCCTACGCACATGCCTTTCCACCGGAAGATGGAGAATTTTTCCACAGGCACCGATCATGCATGTACGGATTCAAGGAGGGATCAGCCCCGGCTCCTCAAGCGGGCGTGAGGCCTGCATACTGCCTGCGCCAGGGCTTTCCCGCTTTTGGAATCCGGTTTTTACTTGAACGAAAAAGGCGACTATGCTTCAATTTCCGTACCCGAATCTTCTTTCGCAGGACCGCGCATGAAAGTGTTTCTTTCCTTCTCCGATATCGCGGAACGCCCCGGATTGCTGATACAGATAACGGGCGCCGCCCTTGTGCTGGCCGCTGCCGTCTGCTTTTTCGCCTGGAACTGGCAGGCCCTGCCGCAGGCCCTCAGGCTTGTTCTGCCCGGAGCCTGCACGATTCTGAGCCTTTTTGCCGTCCCTCTCGCCGAAGCACGGCAGAAAAAGCCTTACGCCGCTCTTGCCCTCGTAACGGCCGCCCTGTTTACCGGGCTCTTCTGGACCTCCTTCGGACAGATTTTTCAAAGCGGCGCCACGGCGAGAGAACTCTGCCTTGCCTGGGCCGTGAGCATCACCCCCATCTTTCTGCTTCGCCCCACCGCTGCTCTGTGGAACCTGCTGATACTTCTGCTGTGCATTTTCGCCTTCTCCGGTCCGGTGCTGACGCTGCAGGACGGTGCATGGACCTCCCATGTTCTGCCTCTGCTGCTTGTTTCCGGCGCAGGCTGCCTCATAGCGCTTCTGCCGCCACGCTCTCCCCGACCGTACTGCCTGAACGCATGGCTCGCCCTGCCCCTCGCCGTTCTCCTGGCCACATCCACCGCAGTATGCAGCCTGAACATTCTCTTCCGGTTCTACCAGTACGCCCCCTCCCTGCCGGAAACGGCTGCCGCATCGCTTGCACTGGCAATAGTGTTTCTTCTCGCCCTGTATCACCGTCACGCCCTGGCGCTCTGCGGCGTAAGCCTAAGTCTTCTCATTCTGCTGAACATGCTTCTCTTCCGCACTCTGGAGAACACGCATCCCTACGAAACGGCGGCCGTTTTCACCGCCGTCAACATCGGCTTCACCTTTCTGCTCGCCATGTTACTGCCGAAGGCTCTGAGTCTGAAGGAGCATCCTCGCATCCACGGTGTCCTTACGCGGATACCGTCGCTGACCGGCGGCTTTCTGTCGGCCCTTTCCCTCTTTCTTCTCTCCTTCTTCTTCTTCAACGAATTCTCCATCCGGGGCCACGCCATGCTCCAGGCCGGACTCGTCTATATGGCGGGAGGCATGCTGCTCTGGCGCGTGCGCGGAAAAAACATGTTTCTCTCCGTACTCGCCTCCGTGCTCGTTTCAGGCGGTTCTCTCTGTTTCCACATCGACCTTCTCGGTTATTCGCCAACCGTCCTTCTGGCCTCGATATGGGCGGCTGCCGTGCTCATCTATCTGCTGATGGACTATGCGCCTCTACGTTTCTCCGCCGTATTCTGGGCCGATATCACCACGCTTTTCATTCTTCCGTCCCTCCTTCCGGCGAACTTTCCCTGCTCTGTCACGGCCTTTCTGCTTTTCTTTCTCCCCCTGTTCGCCGCAACGGCGGGCCGTTTTCCCCGGGGCTTTCTGCGTCCGGCATCCTTTGCCTGCATCTTTACGCTCCTCTTCATCACGCCGTCCTTCCCGCCCCTTACTCTTTCCCACATCAGCATCTTTTCCCTGGAGAAAAAAATCATCATCTCCATAGCCGCACTCAATCTAGCCGCCCAGCTCGGACGAATGTTTACCCTCCATTCCGAAGGGAAAAAAGCTGCATTGTGGGAATACGCCGTTCTCGTGCTTCTGCTGATACCTGTCTGGTATCTCAGCACCCTGGAAAACCTCATCGCCCTGAACCTCATCGCAGCCGGACTTGGATACTCCTTCCCTGCCGTCGCCGGAGAGCCTGGCACCGTGCGGATAAAAAGCGACAAAACAGCCGTCCTTTTCGGAATCATCCAACTGTCGGTCGGACTTCTTCTCTTCTATTACTTTTCCGACCTCTCCTTCCCCGCCAAAACATACTATACGGGCATTCCGGGCATGTTCCTTTTCTGCGCAGGCATGTGGATGGGGCATCGGCATTGTTCCCCCTGCCGCCGCAAAGAAGAAAGCAGGAACTTCTGCACGCCCGCGATGCGGCCACCTCTACCCTTTGTCCTGTGCGGCGCGATACTTGTCGTCATGTTCACTACAGCCGTCGCGGATAGAAAGGCTCTCCTTCGAGAAGGCGACGAAATGCTTCTCGCCCTCGTGCCGAAGGACCCGAGAGCCTTCATGCTGGGAGACTACCTGGCGCTTTCCTACGACATGGAAAGGCAGCTCTCCCGCAAGGGTGAAGCCCCCAGCTGCCTGCCCCTCACCGTAGACGAAAAAGGCGTCGCCCATCCCTCGCCGGACGGGATTATCAAAAACAGCGACTGTACGGGCGTTCCCTTCCCGGCAGTACGCGTGGAAAACGCCCCCCTGGGAGGAGTAAGCCTTCGCCTGCCGCACCGTTACTACTTTGAGCAGGGCCTAGCCCCGCTCTATGCTCCGGCCGCTTTCGCCATACTGCGCTGCGACAAAAACAACGACTGCCTGCTCCAAGGCCTTGCCGACGCCGACAAGCGCCCCATACTTGCACCCCATCCTTAAAAAGGCAGGGGTACGCCGATATTGCCGGGCGACAAACAGTAAGGCTCGCCTTACCGGCATGCCCACCCCTTGCAGATAAAATACGACCATGGTACACGCGTTCATACCGTACGGTCGAAGTGAAAATACTCTTTTTCTCTAAAAGATATTTTAATGATATTTTCATATTAAAAGTCCCCTCTCGACAGGCGCTATGTCCCGAACAAAGAATTTTTCTGATAAAGATAAAAATTTACT
>NZ_DYZA01000163.1 GCF_020741395.1 Mailhella massiliensis
TACCACAAGGGCAGCATGATGAGCATGGTCTGCCGCGCCGTTTCCCAGATACGGGAAAGCGGAAAAATACGCCTCTTCAAGTCCGGCCATCCCGACTACGGCGACGGCGAATCCCTGCGCGATTTCGTGTACTCCAAAGACGTCGCCGCCCTTATGTACTGGTTCATGACAACACCCTCCGTAAACGGCATTTTCAATGCCGGCTCCGGCAAGGCCCGCACCTGGAACGCCCTTGCCAACGCCGTTTTTGCCGCCATGGGACGCGAACCGGCCATAGAATACTTCGACATGCCGGAACATCTCAAAGGCAAATACCAGTATTTCACCGAAGCGGACATGTCGTGGATGCGTCGCCGGGAGTGCCCCGTGAAGTTCCACACTCTTGAGGAAGGGGTAAGCGACTATGTGTGCCGATACCTCATGCAGGACGACCCGTACCTGTGTTCCCTGTAATCCCCGTGCCTTCTGAGAGGTGAGGCTCCCGCCTCTCAGCCAGGTCGTATTCTCTCCCCCCGGGGCAAGAAAGCCCGGAGCCGTCTCCGGGCCTGATGTTTACGCGGGCGCCCCCTTTATCAGGGGAAATGACGCTGCGCCCCTCATGTGCTGCGGCACGGGGCCGGCCCTCCACGCCGGAAAAGCGCTGCTCCGATACCCGGCAGGCGGGTAATGCGGCTCACCTCTACGGGAAGCTGCATGCCCTGCCTTCTCTGGTTGCCTTTCCGCTCCAAGGCAATGAAAGGCATGCCGCCGTCCGCACTCCTCCATATGTTCCTCCCGGGCTTCAGCGCGCCCCTTCCCGTATCTGCCCGCCGGGGCGCACAAGGAGACAGGCGGGACAACGCTGCCTGCGGAAGGTGGGCGGCCTTTCCTCTCATCGGCCATGCGGAAATTCCGGGGCTTCTTCCCCCCTCCCCGTGAAGCCTGCCCTTTATTCCCGTGCGTCGGCAGGCAGGGAGGCCTGCTCCTGAAGCCTGCCTTTTCCCGTGCGGCGCTCCCCCGGCAGGCATGGGCTTGCCTGAGCGAAACGCCCGCCATGGGCCTGCCCGCAGAAGCCCTCTTCCCGGCCCGCCTTCAGGCGGCGCACGGGAAGGGGGCCGGAAGGGCGGCGCGTTTCCGCCCTGTCACAGCCCTTCCGAGGCGATGCGCTCCGCAAACAGCTCCCGGAAAAGGCGCAGGGCCGGGCCCATGTCCCGGCTCCCGTGATGCACGCAGATGATATCCGCCCCCCTCTCGGGCATGTTCACAGCAAGTTCCGCCAGCGTGCCTTCGGCAAGCTCCCGCCGCACGGCAAAGCGCGGCAGGAAGGAAACGCCCATGCCCGCCGCCACGCAGCGTTTTATGGCCTCGATATTCCAGATTTCCACCGTGCTCGAAAGGAGAATGTCCCGGGCGCGCAGGTATGCCTCCATCCTTTCGCGGAACACGCTGCGCGGCTCGTTGATGATGAAGGCCACGTCCTTTTCCTGATGCGGAGTGTCGAAATCCCGGAGCCCGGGGGCAAGGGAAGGCGGGGCCACCAGCGCGCCTTCGGCCCGGCCCAGCTTTTCCAGGGAAAGGCTCTTCGTGTGGCCGCCCACGTTGTAGTACACGCCCATGTCGTATTCGCCGGAAAGCACGCCGTTGCGTATGTCGTGGCAGTTGCGGCAATGCAGCTCCAGGCGCACCCGGGGGGCCTTCTGCGCAAACTCGGCCAGCATGGAGGGCGCGAGGCAGGAAAGCAGCGACTCGGCAACGGCAATGCGCACCTGACCGGAAAGCGAGCCTTCGCCGCCGTATTGCAGGATATGCCGCATGCCCGAAAGCACGGATTCCAGATGCGGCAGAAGGTTCTTCCCCGCGCGGCTGAGCACCATGCGCCTGCCCACACGCTCGAAAAGACGCAGGGAAAGCTCGTTCTCCAGCCTCCGCACCTGAAACGTCACCGTGGACTGCGAGCAGTTGAGCCTTTGCGCTGCCTTCTGATAGCTCCCCTCCGCAAGAATGGCCTGCACCACGCTGAGACTCCGTATATCCATGTCTGCACCTCCCTGCCCCGGAACATCGTTTCCGGCTCACGCCCTCCCGGCGGGCGCATGTTTCCACGCCCCCGGGGCGCGGGGCCTGCCCCGCACGGGAAAGACAGGGCCCTTCCCCCATCTCCGGCGCTCCGGGCTTCCCCATCGCGCGGCGGCCCGGGGCGCTTTCCCGCGCGTTTTCCGGCGGCCCCGGGGCCCACGGGCCGGAAGCCCGGATCCGCAGCCGCCGGAAACGTCGTTTTTCCCGCGGCCGCCTTTTTACCATCTCGCCGCCGCTGCCGTGCCGCGCGGGGCGGCCTCCCTCCCGCGCCGGGCAACAGGCACAGGGGAAAGAGGGAATCCCCTCCCGTGCCTTCTCCCGGAACCTCCCCGGCACAGCCCGCACAAAAAACCTGACGTTCAGCCTGCCCCGGTTGTGCGATCCCCCCACCGGACGCCCCGCACGGAAAAGCCTCGCCGTATCCCCGGGGGCGCGGGGCCTGCTCCGTTTCACGAGGCACATGAACAATCGTATGAGCCGTATCCCCGGGGGCGCGGGGCCTGCCCCGCACGGGAAAGACAGGGCCCTTCCCCCATCTCCGGCGCTCCGGGCTTC
>NZ_DYZA01000164.1 GCF_020741395.1 Mailhella massiliensis
TTTGGAATGTATTATTTTTTATTGTGTTTTTCTTGACGGAAAGTATCAAAAATGGAATACACTGAGACCAGTGTTTTTGTATCATTTCCTTACGAAAGTGAAAGAGGCACGGGAAAAAAATCGGTTTCAAGACAAGCAAGGAGGTTTTTATGGTATCTGAACTTTCTACACTGATTCATAATCTGGTTCTTGATAACCCGGTGCCTGCCAAAGATCTGGCAAAGGCCATAGGAAAGCCGTATTCCACGCTTCTGCGTGAAGTTAATCCCTACGATACGGGAGCAAAGCTGGGTGCGGAAACTTTGTTGCAGATCATGTTGCAGACGGGCAATACCAAGCCTCTGGAATACATGGCGGGCAAACTCGGTTACGCTCTGGTGTCCAGCCGTGCGGAAGCTTTGCATGTGACTCCCGGCGCGTTTCAGGCGCAGCCTGTCGGAACCCAGCTGGGGGCGCCCATGCTTGAAGCCGGGCAGAGCGGGGAAAGGGAGCGCAGGATCTGACGGGTAAAAGTATGTTCGCCCGCTCCGGAATTTTTCCCTCTGCCGGGTTCGCATGCACGTTTTTCTTTCTCCGCTGCGGGCGCGCGGCGGGAGAGAAGGTCCATACCCCGCCGGGGATGCCTTTTTCTGTTTTTTGCGGAAAGCCCGCCCGTGGGCGCCATGGGCAGGGCAAGGGCTGCTTCTGTCCGCAGTAAGCTCCGGGAGGGGGCGGAGAAGAGCCCGGATCTGTTTCAGCCCGATGCTTTCATAGAGGAAATGTCGTATCATGTCGCGTCGCATGGCGCGAGGGAGACGGGGGGTATGGCGGATGGAAAGAGCCGCCTTCGCCCCCCCGTCCTTTATCGTGCGCAGTGGCACGGGGGCGCATTTCACAGCGAGATGAGCGGAGGGGCGCTTTTTTCGTATTCTGGGGAAAAACAAAAGGGCGCAGAAGATCTGCGCCCTTTGGGGAACCGGACACCCGGCAACAACCGTTACCGTTGCTTCCTTTCGGACCTGGCGGGGTTGGCGGCGCGACCGCCGTCCGGTTCCCTGAATTCGTTGTCGGAAAGTCATAATATCCGGGCGGGGGAGGATTGTCAAGCATGGGGCGGCGCAGGGCTGTTCCGGCCTTCCGTAAGAAGTCCGGTCTCCGGGTTCTTAGGGCACGGTGCGGGGCCTTTGCAGAAAAAATAAAAAAGGGCGGAAAAAAAGCTTGCCAAAGCCCGGCCTTTTTTATAGAAGAACAGCTGTGCCCAGGTGGTGGAATTGGTAGACACACTATCTTGAGGTGGTAGCGCCGAATGGCGTGGGAGTTCGAGTCTCCCCCTGGGCACCAGTAAGCATGCAAGAGCCGCAGGCGCAAGTCTGCGGCTCTTTTGCTATCTGGCCTTGGAGCGGCATTTTCTCCGGCCGGGAGCATGGGAACCTTCCCCCGCCCGGCTTTGCTCTACGCGGAAAAAGGGCGCGTTCTCCGGGAATCTCCGGTCCGGGCTTTCACCGTTACGGCGTAGCGGGGCATTTTTCCGGCGCTGACGAGGAGGCGCCTCGCGCCGTTTCCTTCCGGGCATGTCTCGGCCCCTCCGTGGTTCCGGTTCGGGCCGTCTCTTTTTCCGGCCTTCCGGCACGCATGGGAGCCTTCATTTTGTCGAAAGTTTCGGCTTGATTGCGGCACTACAGTAAGGTATGGAATACGCTTGCTTTTTGTTTGTAAAAAGGGATAGTTCCCTTCCGCCCGGGCCATGCCCGGGCTTTTAAGCAACCTTGCGGCCGTACCTCGCCCGCCCTGTTCAAAGGAGTCATGTCATGGAAAAAGTTCTGCACGATTTTTTCTCTTTCCGCAAAATCGACGCCCATTCCCATATCGGTTCCTTCGGGAGTCCCTTCAATGTGGATTTCAATACGGAGCTTCTCGCCCGGCAGATGGACGAGTACAACATAGAAAAAACCATACTCTGCCCGGCGGGCGCGCATCTCAATGAGGAGCTGAACGCGGCATGGCACGCCATGCCGGAGCGTATCCTGCCGCTTTGCTGGGTCAATGCCAATCTGGGCGCGCAGGCTTATGACATGCTTGAGCATTACCTGCGCGATGAGGGCTTTGCCGGGGTGAAGATGCAGCCGCTTTTCGACGCCTTCACTGCTGATTCTCCCATGGTTGACCCCATTATGGATATAGCGCAGGCGTATGGAAAGCCGGTGTTCATCCACTGCGGGCATCCGCCCTTTTCCCTGCCCTGGCAGATAGGGCTGCTTGCCGAGCGCCACCCCGACGTGCCTACGGTGATGATACACATGGGGCACGGCCACGGCGTGTACATAGAAGGCAGCATCAACATGGCGAAAAAGTACGACAACCTTTTCCTTGAAGTGTCGGGCATGCCCATGGGCTGCCAGATTAAAAATGCGTATGAGACCGTGGGCGCGGAAAGGGTGATGTTCGGCATTGATTCGCCCTTCCATCACCCCAGCGTGGAAATACAGCGTGTTCTCTCCTGCGGCCTGCCCGACAAGGCGCTGGAGGAGGTGTTCTACACGAACGCCGCGAAGTTCATGGGCCTCATGTAGGGTGCAGGCGGGCGCTTTTTTGCCCGGGTACGCCCCGCACGGCCGGGCGGGGCAGAAAGCGCTTTTTTGCCCGAGGGCTGCGGGCGGAGGGGCGGAAGCTGAGAGGCAGGCCGTGTTTTGGGGCCGGAGCTTCCGTCTTTCCCGGCGCTGCAAAAGTCTCTGTTTTTGCGTCCGGGGCGGCATTGCAGACGCCCGCCGCAGGCCGGAAAGTCCCGGAAGCGCAGGGGGAGCGGCAAAAAGAGGGCGCAGGCCCCGTTTTCCTTCTGTTTCGTGGGGCTGTAAGCGGCGGCTTCGGCCGACGTGTGTTTTGCCTGCCGCCTTTCGGCAAAAAGAGCCCGTGGGCCGACGCCGCACGGGCTTTTCGTATCTTTGGGAGATTGCGTCCTGAAGGGGGGGGGAGCGCTCCAGCTCCGCAGGCAGATCTGTGGGTATGCCTTCGGCTTTTCGTTCCGGGTGCGTTATTTCAGATTGAAGACGCGGCGCACCGTATCCACGGCCTGCAAGGTGTATTCGGGGTTGTCCGCTTCATGGAAGCGGTCCTTCATGAAGGAAATAGGCTCGTGGTTGAAGCGCCGCACCAGGGAGCTTGCCATGATTTCCAGCGCTTCCCGCGTGTGCTCGTCCACAGGGCCCAAGCGGTGCAGGGTCTTGGCGAGCTCCTCTTCCATGATGCGCTGCCCCCGCTCCACCAGCGCCACGATGGTGGGCTGGAGCGTGAGCGATTCCATCCACTGATGGAAGGCAAGAGTCTCCTCGTCCACTATGGCGCGGGCGCGCACGGCTTCCTTGCGGCGTTCCGCGATGTGCTCTTCCACCACTTCCTTGAGGTCGTCGATATCGTAGAGGTACACGTTGTCCAGCGTGTTTACGGAAGGGGCTATGTCGCGCGGCATGGCGATATCGATGAGGAACATGGGGCGGTGCTTGCGTTTTTTCATCACGTCCTTCATGTCCTTCTCATGGATGATGGCGTCGGGCGCGCCGGTGGAGCTGATGACGATATCGGTGTCCACAAGGTGGGAGAAGAGCTGCTCGAAGGGCACGGCTTCGCCGCCGAGGCGGTGCGCCAGTTCTTCGGCCCGGGCGAAGGTGCGGTTGGAGACGCGGATGCGTTTCACCCCGGCCTGCCTGAGGTGCAGGGCGGCAAGTTCCGCCATTTCCCCCGCGCCGATGATGAGGGCGTTGTGGCTGCCCATGTCGTCGAAGATCTGCTTGGCCAGTTCCACGGCGGCATAGCTTATGGACACGGCGCTGGAGGCCACGCCCGTCTCCGAGCGCACCCTCTTGGCCACGGAAAAAGCCTTGTGCAGCAAGCGGTTGATGATGGTACCCGCGCTGTGGCTCTGGGTGGCCTTGCGGTAGGCGGCCTTGAGCTGGCCGAGGATCTGCGGCTCCCCGAGCACCAGCGAATCCAGGCTGGAGGCCACGTTGAAGAGGTGGCGTATGGCCTCGTCGTTCCTGTACTGGTAGAGGTAGGGCTCAAGCTCGTCCACGCTTTTCCCCCTTGCCTTCGCCCAGTATTCCAGGGCGCGGATGCGTGGCCTGTCCCCTTCGCCCACCACGAGCACTTCCACGCGGTTGCAGGTGGAAAGGATGAGTGATTCCCCGATATCTCCCCCGGTGGGAATGGCCCAGGTTTCGGGGGAGCAGAAGTTGGTGAGCGCGAACTTCTCGCGCACCTCCACGGCGGCCGTGCGGTGATTGATGCCGATAAGGTGAATGGTGCTGTTCATGGCGTTCCTGGTGAAAAGGCTGGTTGGGGGCGGCCGCTAGAAGCCGTGTTGCGTGGGGAAGACGGTGTTCACCACGAACATGGAGAACAGCGAGGCGGAGAAGATGACAAGGGCCAGTATGGCGGGCTTGCGCCCGCGCCAGCCGAGGGCCTGGCGCTGATGGAAGAGCAGGGCGTACACGGCGAGGATGATGAGGGAGACCCATTCCTTCATGTCGCCGCTGACGAAGCTTCCCCAGCTGATGCGCGCCCAGAGGAAGCCGCAGAGGACACCGAGGCTGTAGCAGGGAAAGCCGATGAGCGTGGCCATGGCGTTCACTCTGTCGAGTGCGCCCAGGGCGGGCAGGTCTTTGCGGAAGCCTTCCAGAGGCATTTTTTTCTTGATTGCGCCCTCCTGCCAGAGAAAGAGTGCTCCCGCCCCGGCGGCCACGGCCATGACGCCCACGCCCACGAATATGGCGGCAAGGTGCAGCACGAAAAGCGGCCCGGCCATGGGCATGGCGCCCGGCGTGGAGGAAAAGCCCAGCGCGCACGCGCAGAGGAAGAAGGCCCACGGTGCGGCGAAATACAGGGCTATATCCATGTGCTGGCGGCGGGCCATGAAGAGCCCGGCAAGCACCAGGAACCACGAGAGCGGCAGAAGGTAGAAGCCGCGCGATACGGCGCTGAAGGCCCCGGAGGCGAGCGCGGCGACAAGCCAGAGGCTGTGGGCGGCAAAGCCTGCGGCGCAGAGCAGGCAGGAGAGCCTTTTCACCCGCATCGAGCGACCGAGCACCCCGGCGAGGGCGGCCACGGTGGCAGGCGCGTACAGCGCGAGGCTGAGGTAGGAGAAGATATCAGTCCAGTCCATGGAAGAACTCCTTGGCGGAAAAGGAAAGGGCGGGGGGCAGATGCGGGGCGAGCATTGCGTCGACGGCGGCATGGTCGGCGCGGGAAAGCGCGTCCATGAGCTGACCGCGCAGGGGCTGAGCGCAGAGTGTGCGGAAGATTTCCGCATCCGCATCGCTGCCGAGGTTCAGGGCGAGCAGTTTCGGGCGCAGGGCCTTCAAAAGCAGGGCAAGGGAAGCATAGCCGCCCTGTATCCACCGCGCGAGGTCTTCCTTCAGGGCGCGGGCCAGGGCGGGGCTGCATCCCCCGGTGGAAAGGGCCAGGGTAAGGGGCCCCTCCTCGACATGCGCAGGTACGAGAAAGTTGCCGCCCGCCCCTTCTTCCAGCGGCCCCGCCACGTTGCAGAGTATGCCCAGGGAGCGGCACAGGCCGGCCACGGCGGAATTCACGGCCGCCGAAGGCGTGGCTGCGAATACCAGGGTCTTATGCTCCGCGTCCTGCGGCCGGAAGGCCCGCCTTTCCCAAGAAAGGGCCTCGCAGGGCAGGCCGGATACGGCCTTCTCCAGCGCCTTTTCGTCAAGCGCCGGGTCGAGGACGAGCACGCTTTGGGGGCGGCATGCCAGAAGGGAGGCGATTTTGCGCCGCCCCACGGGCCCGGCCCCCACTACCAGGCAGCGGGCGTCGGCAAGGTCGAGAAAAAGGGGATAGTAACGCATGGGCAATGGTATAGCCTTTACCCGCCTTCCCGTCCAGTGACGAGGCCGCATTTTTATCAGGGCGCTTTTCCATGCGGCAGGGCGGGCTGCGCCCCCCTCTCCGGCAGGTGGCCGGAGGCCGGGGATGCCCGCCCTGAAGCGCCCGGGGCTCGCTGGCGGCTGCTTGTCGCCTGTCGACGGGATTCCTGAAACATGCGGAGGAGCGGCCCGATGCGTGCGCCCGTCCGGCGCAGGCTGTTTTTCACGGCCGCTTCCCCCCGCGGGGAGCTTTTGACGCGAGGAATTGGCCGCGCAGGTATGAGGAACGCGGCTCCCCTGCGTGCGGGGAGCTTTCGGGTTCCCGGCCGCTTTTCCTGCTTTTGTCCCTCCCCTGCGCGTGGGGTATTTTTCTCCATTCAATATTGGCGCTACCCGGCCCTCTTTGCAGGGGAGCTTTCCGGCGCAGCACCCGGGGCGGGCCCCTTTCTGCCCCTCTGCGGCTCCCTTACCGAGGTGGGAGTGAGGAAAACACTGGACGGGAGGCGAAAAAAGAAGTAGGGTTCTCCGACTTGAATCTCAACGCTGCGGTAAATCGGGCGACTAGGCGACTGTCCGCCTACCAAGGTGGGTATGGGCGAACCCGTGGGTCCGCAAATCATCTGAGGAGTGTACCATGAAAGAAGGCATCCATCCCAAAGTGTACAAGGCCAAGCTTGTCTGCGCCTGCGGCAACGTCGTGGAAGTTCTCTCCACCAAGGGCGAAACTGTGCACGTCGAAATCTGCTCCGCCTGCCATCCGTTCTTCACCGGCAAGCAGCGCTTCGTCGACACCGCCGGCCGTATCGACCGCTTCCGTAAGAAGTACGCCAAATTCGCCAAGTAACGCTGGTTCCGGCGTGTTCTGAGCCGGGAACGAGCGGAACCTCCCCAGGCTTTCCTGGGGAGGTTTTTGAGTTTGGGCCCCGGTTCTTGTGCCGGAGCCTTCCCCGCAGGCGCGTGGGGTGCTTCGCCCTTTTGTCCGGGCGCGGCGCAATCCTCCGGGCCTGCTGCGGACGGAAGCGCGCCGGAGGCGCCTTTCTCCGCCTGTATTACGGAGTCCGGCAAAGTTCAGGAAAAAGCATGAAGCTCAGGTTTTCTTTTCTCCGCCTCCTTGCGCTTGCGGGTGAAAGCTGCGCCCTGCCCCTGGTGGGCGGGCAGGCCGTCATGGAAGGCGTGCTCATGCGCAACGGCGCCTCCTGCGCGCTCGCGGTGCGCCGCCCTTCGGGCACGATTGCCGTGGAAAGCCGCCTCTGGCGGAGCGTGGGGCCGAAGGGGCTGCGCGCCGTGCGTTTCCTGCGCGGCTTTCCCGTGCTGGTGGAAAGCCTTGCCAACGGCATCCGGGCCCTGAACCGCTCGGCCGACCTTTCCGGCGACGAGGATTCCGGCCCCATGACGCGCGGCGAGGTAGCCCTTACGCTTCTCATGGCCTTCGGCGCCGCCGTAGCGCTTTTTGTGGCCGCACCGCATCTTCTGGCGCTTTTCATGCAATATCTCGGCCTTTCCGGCGGCATGCAGGGCTTTTCCTTCCATATATGGGACGGGATTTTCAAGTTCCTCATGTTCATAGGCTATATTGCGGCCATATCCTTCCTGCCCGAGATACGGCGCGTGTTCCAGTACCACGGGGCAGAGCACAAGACCATACACGCTTTTGAGAAGGGCGGCATGGTCACGGTGGAGACGGCGAGGCGGGGCAGCCGCCTGCATCCGCGCTGCGGTACCACCTTTCTGCTTTTCGTGCTCTGCGTGTCCATAGTGCTGCATGCGGTGCTGGTTCCCCTGCTGCTCATGGTGTGGGAGCCTTCCTCTGCGATGCTGCGCCATGCGGGCATCGTCCTTTTTAAAATACTGCTCATCCTGCCGGTGAGCGCTCTCGCCTATGAGCTTATCCGCTACGCGGCTGCCCTGGAAGACGGCTTCTGGGGCCGCCTGCTGCGCGCCCCGGGCTTTTTCCTGCAGCTGCTCACCACGCGGGAACCCGACGACAGGCAGCTTGAGGTGGCCGTCGCCGCGCTCAGGGAAGCTCTCGGGCCGGAAAGCCCCTTTGCCGGCCGTTTTGAATCCCCCGATCCTACCGTGATGGAGTGACTATGTTTGCGAAACTGGAAAATCTGGAAAAACGCTATGAAGAGCTGGAGCAGACGCTTGCCGACCCTGCCGTGCTGTCCGACCCGGAGCAGTACCGTAAGACGGCCAAGGCCCGCGCCGACGTGGAACCTGTGGTTCTTGCCTTTCGCGAGTACCGCGACCTCCAGAAACAGCTTGAGGAAAACAAGGAACTTCTGAACGACGAGGATCATGATATCCGCGACATGGCGCAGGAGGAGATTCGCCGCATCGAAAAGGAACTGCCCGAGCGCGAGCATAAGCTGCGTCTCATGCTGCTTCCTCCCGACCCGCTGGATGAGAAGAATACCGTGCTGGAAGTGCGCGCGGGCACGGGCGGCGACGAGGCGGCGCTTTTTGCGGCCGACCTTTTCCACATGTACTGCCGCTATGCCGAGCTTCAGCACTGGAAGGTGGAAATCATCTCCGAAATGCCCACAGATGCGGGCGGCTACAAGGAAGTCATAGCCCTGGTTTCGGGCAAGCGCGTTTACAGCCGCCTGCGCTATGAATCCGGTACGCACCGCGTGCAGCGCGTACCGGCCACGGAATCGCAGGGCCGTATCCACACTTCCGCCGCCACCGTGGCCGTCATGCCCGAGGCCGAGGAAGTGGACGTCAACCTCCGCCCCGAAGATCTGCGCATCGACGTGTACCGCGCCTCCGGCGCGGGCGGCCAGCACGTCAACAAGACGGAATCGGCCGTGCGCATCACGCATATCCCCACGGGCATCGTGGTCACCTGCGAGGACGAGCGTTCCCAGCACAAGAACAAGGCCCGCGCCATGAAGGTGCTCGCCTCGCGCATCCTTCAGGCGGAACAGGAAAAGCAGCACGCCTCCGAAGCGGCGGAGCGCCGCTCCCAGGTGGGGTCCGGCGACCGTTCCGAGCGCATCCGCACCTACAATTTCCCTCAGGGCCGCGTGACGGATCACCGCATCAACCTCACCATGTACTCTCTCGACCGTTTCATGGAAGGGGAAATCGAAGATATGGTGGAGGCTCTCGCCTCCCAGGCCCAGGCCGACGCCCTGAAGGCCGAAGTGGAGTAAGCCCTCAAGGCCCGGCGGCCGATAAACCGTTGTCTTGCGCATACCGCGCAAAAGAGGAGCAAGGCATGAGTCAGGAGTACGAAGGCGCGCCCGGCGAGGAGTCGGGCGTCACGCTGGAGGAAGAGCTGAAGGAACCGTCCATGTACCGCGTTCTTCTGCATAACGACGACTACACCACCATGGATTTCGTGGTGAACATCCTTCAGGACGTGTTCCATAAGTCGCAGCAGGAGGCCGTGGCTATCATGATGTCCGTGCACGAGAAGGGCACGGGCGTGTGCGGCGTGTATCCGAAGGAAATCGCCGAGTTCCGGGTGAACCAGGTGACGGGCCGCGCGAAGATTGCGGGGTTCCCCCTGCGCTGCACCATGGAAAAGGAATAGGCGGGGAGCCTGCTTCCCGCATGCCGTCCCGGTTCCGCATCCCGCGGGGCCGGGGCTTCTTTTCTCATGCGGCCGGGCTCCGGGCCCGGAATCCGTCTGCGGGGAGGCCCCTTCTTCTGCAGGCGCGGCCGCCGTTTTTTCCCGCCTTCCCGCAGGAAGTCCCTTTTCCCGCCCGGCCCCGGGAGGCGTATCTTGCAATCTCCCTGCCGGGCAGGTACAATGGGGAAATGGTTTCAGAAAAAAGGGGTATTCCGCGATGATGGCACGCTCTCTGATGCAGGCTCTGGCTCTGGCCGTGATGGAAATGCGGTCGCGCCGCCATGAATGTCTGACGGTGGAACATCTGCTGCTTGCCATGACGCGCGAGCAGATGGGCCGCGTCATACTCAAGGGCTGCGGGGCGGACATACCGGAGCTCAGGCATCAGCTGGAAGAATATCTTTCGCGCTATCTGCCCGCCACGGGGCCGGAACCCTCCGCGGAAAGCGAAGTGCTGCAGACCGAGGCCCTGGAAAGGGTGCTGGAGAGGGCGGTCGCCCATGTGCAGTCTTCCGGCCGGCGCGATGCCGACATAGGCGACGTCCTGGCCGCCATGTTCGAGGAGGAAGACAGCTGGGCGGCCTTCTACCTGCGCAGGCAGGGGGTGGACAGGCTGCGCGTGCTGGAGTTCGTCTCCCACGAGCTGCCGGAAATCCTGCGCCAGGCCGCGCGCCGCCGCACGCAGGAGGGTGCGGAGCGCCAGGAGGAAGCACCCCAGGCTTCCGCGCTGGAGCGCTACGCCGTGGACCTTGTGGAAAAGGCGAAGCAGGGCCGCATCGACCCTCTGGTGGGGCGCGGGGCCGAGGTGGCGAGGCTTCTGGAGATCCTTTCCCGCCGCCGCAAGAACAATCCGCTGCTTGTGGGCGAGCCGGGCACGGGCAAAACGGCCATAGCCGAGGGCCTGGCCTGGAAGATTGCGCAGGGCGAGGTGCCGCGCTCCTTCCGCTCCATAGCCATGTACGCGCTGGATCTGGGCTCCCTGCTGGCCGGTTCCAAGTACCGCGGCGATTTCGAGGCGCGCATCAAGGATGTGGTGGGCGAGCTCCGGCAGAAGCCCGGGGCCATTCTTTTCATCGACGAGATCCATACCATCGTGGGGGCCGGGGCCACGAGCGGCGGTTCCATGGACGCCTCGAACCTGCTCAAGCCCGTGCTGGCCGCCGGGGAACTGCGCTGCATAGGTTCCACCACCCATGAGGAATACCGCAACCATTTTGAGAAGGACCGCGCCCTGAGCCGCCGCTTCCAGTGTGTGGACGTGCGCGAGCCCTCCGAGGCGGACTGCCTCGACATACTGCGCGGCCTTCAGCCGCACTACGAGAAATTTCACGGGGTGAAGTATTCCAAAGGGGCCGTGCAGGCCGCGGTGGAGCTTTCCGCCCGTCATATTCAGGACAGGCTCCTGCCCGACAAGGCTATCGACGTCATGGACGAAGCCGGGGCTGCCGCAGGCCTCAAGCCCGGTTTCCGCCGGGGCGCGGCGGTTTCCGTGCAGGATATCGAGCGGGTGGTGGCGCGCATGGCGGGCATCCCCGCCCGCAGCGTGAGCCGGGGCGAGAAGGAGAGGTTGCAGACCCTCCGGGAAGACCTGCTTTCCCGCGTGTTCGGGCAGGATCAGGCCGTGGATGCCATTGTGCGGGCCATACTGCGTTCCCGCGCGGGGCTGAGCCGGGAGAACCGCCCGGCGGCTTCCTTCCTCTTCCACGGGCCCACAGGCGTGGGCAAGACGGAGCTGGCAAAAGCGCTTGCCGAGCTTCTCGACGTCGCCTTCGTACGCTTCGACATGAGCGAATACATGGAAAAGCATGCCGTGGCGCGGCTCATCGGTTCGCCTCCCGGCTATGTGGGCTTCGAGCAGGGCGGCCTGCTCACCGAGGCCATACGCAAGACGCCCCACGCCGTTCTTCTGCTCGACGAGGTGGAAAAGGCTCACCCCGACGTGTACAACGTGCTTCTGCAGGTCATGGATTACGCCACCCTTACGGACAATACCGGCCGCAAGGCGGATTTCCGCAATGTGGTGCTCATCATGACTACCAACGCGGGCGCGAGGGAAATGGAACAGTCGCCGGTAGGCTTCTGGTCCACGAGCCGCGCGTCGGACCGCAGCGCCGGGGCCGTGGAGCAGACCTTCAGCCCGGAATTCCGCAACAGGCTGGACGCCATAGTGCCTTTCCGGAGCCTGAGCTTCGAGCTCATGGGCCGCATTGTTGACAAGAGCGTGGCGGCGCTTGCCCCGGGCCTTGCCGCACGCCGTGTTTCCCTTTCCCTGGCCGAGTCCGCAAGGGACTGGCTCGCGCGCAGGGGCTTCGACCCGCGCATGGGCGCGCGCCCGCTTCAGCGCGTGATCCGCGCCGAGCTGGAAGACAGGCTGGCCGAGCTTCTGCTTTTCGGCAGCCTGGAAAAGGGCGGCAAGGTGCGCGTGGAGGCGGAAAGCCCCGAGGCCGGGCGCCTGACGTTCACAGTGAGCAGGTAGTTTTCCTATGGCGGCCCCTCTTGCGTGGATGCCCGAAGGCGGGCCGTTATGGTTCCCCCCGGCGGAACGCGCCCTGGAGGGCGGGCTGCTCATGGCCGGGGGCGACCTTTCCCCCGAAAGGCTGCTTTATGCCTACGCGCGCGGCATTTTTCCCTGGTATGAGGAAGATTCCCCCATACTCTGGTGGTCGCCGGATCCGCGCTGCGTGCTTTTTCCCGAAAGGCTGCATGTGGGCGCGAGCCTGCGCCGTGTGCTGAAAAGCGGGCGCTTTTCCTTCAGTGTGGACGCCGCCTTTTCCCGTGTCATACGCGCCTGCGCCTTCACCCCGCGCCCGGGGCAGGGCGGAACCTGGCTTGTGCCCGCCATGGTGGAGGCCTACGAGCGCCTGCACGCCCTCGGCTACGCCCATTCCGTGGAGGTGTGGGAGGAGGGGGAGCTTGCCGGGGGGCTGTACGGCGTGCTGCGGGGCCGGGCTTTTTTCGGGGAATCCATGTTCCACCTGCGGCCGGACGCTTCCAAGGCCGCCGTGGTGCATCTCATCTCCTGGCTCAGGGAGCAGGAGGTGGCTGTGGTGGACTGCCAGCAGACCACGCCGCACATGCTGCGCTTCGGCGCGGAGGAGATTCCCCGCCGCGAATTTCTCTCCCTTCTGCGCAGGCTCTGCCCCCGCTGAGGATATTTCGGCAGGGGCGGAACAGGGCCTGTATGCGGGCGTTTTCCCTGCGGGGCGGGGAGTGCCTGCGGCGCACGGGCGGAAAAGGGATCCGGGCTTTTTCCGGGAGGCTGGCCGGCCTTTTCCCGAGCGTTTTCCGGGAGATTTTTGTGCAACAGGCGGTATTTTCCTGAGCAAAATACAGCGACAGACCACGTTGAAGGAGATTCTCCATGAGCGATATCGTCACGTTTGAGCATAACCCCCGGGGATTCAGCATCAATTTCGGGCATCCTCTTCTGGGGGATATGCATGCCGATTTCTCCGCCGTTCCACCGGAAAAGAGGCAGGGCACGGCCCGCGCCCTGCTGGTCGCCGCCGCGCTGGATTGCTTCTGCGGCACCTTGAACGCGGCCCTGCTCGCCCGCGACGTGCAGTACCGCAGCATCAGGGGTACGGGCCGCGCGGAAAAAGTGCAGCGCGACGGCGTCTCCTTTGTCACCCGCATTGAGATCGACGTGCAGGTGGAGGCGGACGAAGCCGACCGCGAGACGCTGGAGCACTGTCTTGCCGTTGTGAAGGGCTGCATGATCACCCGCTCCCTCATGGAGGGCATGGAAGTGGACATTCACGCCTGCTGCGCCTGAGGTTTCGGGAGGGCTGCGCCTTCGTGCCGCCTCTTCCCTTGCTCCGCGCGTTTTAATGTATGGGGCAGAGCTTTTTTGCCTCCGTGCGGCGGGAGGCGTCTTCTGCGTTTGTTCCGGTAAATTGCCGTGAAGGCGTATGCCATGAGGAAAGGGTCTCCGCCGTATCTTGCGGCTGGGACTTTTTTTTGAGAGGTGCAGGTTGTGCCCTGCAGGAAGGCGCCGAGCCTCTGCAAGCCGGCAGGCGGCGCTTGTGGATTTTCGTCTTTGCCTTGCCGTTTGCCGTGTTATGCGATATTATGGGGAATTATTGCTTTTGTACATGAAGGTATCGCATCATGGAATGGCTCACGCACATCAACAATTTCGTCTGGGGCCCGTGCATGCTGGTGCTTCTTTTCGGCACCGGCCTGTATCTCACCATAGGGCTCCGCTTTTTCACCATACGCAATTTTGCGCGGGGCATGCGTCATGCCTGGGCCGGTCGCGGGCAGGATGCCGGGCATGGGGAGATTTCTCCCTTCAACGCGCTCATGACGGCCCTGGCCGGGGACATAGGCACGGGCAACATCGTGGGCGTGGCTACGGCTATTTATATGGGCGGCCCCGGGGCTTTGTTCTGGATGTGGATGACGGCCCTTGTGGGCATGGCCACCAAGTTCAGCGAGGTACTGCTCGCCGTGCATTTTCGCGAGCGCACCCCGGCGGGCAACTGGGTGGGCGGGGCCATGTTCTTTATTAAGAACGGCCTGGGCCGACGCTGGATGTGGCTCGGCAGCGCCTTTGCGCTCTTCGGCATCGTGGCCTGCATAGGCACGGGGGCCATGGTGCAGAGCAATGCCATAGGCGGCGTGCTCGACAAGGGCTTCGGGGTGTCCCCCCGGCTTTCCGCCGCGGTACTTCTTGTGCTTTCGGGCATGGTGCTGCTCGGCGGGGTGAAGCGCATCGCCGCCGTGGCCGGGAAAGTCGTGCCCGCCATGGCGCTGTGTTATGCGGGCATGTCGCTGGTAGTCATAGCCATGCACCTGGGCGAGGTGCCCGGCATTTTCGCCATGGTGATTCGCGAGGCATTCACGCCCACGGCGGCCCAGGGCGGCGCGGCGGGCGCTTCCGTCATGATGGCCATACGCATGGGTATGGCGCGGGGCATATTCTCCAACGAGGCCGGGCTCGGCACCGCGCCCATGGCCCACGCCGCCGCCTCCACCCGTTCGCCCATGACGCAGGCCACCATAGGCATGCTCGATACCTTCATCGACACTATTGTAGTGTGCAGCCTCACGGCCTTCGCCCTTCTGCTCACCGGCGAGTGGTGCAACGGGGAGGAAGGAGCGGCCGTGACTTCCGCTGCCTTTGAAAGCGTGCTGCCCGGCGTGGGCGGCCTGGTGGTGGCGCTGTGCCTTTCCCTTTTCGCTTTCACCACGGCCATGAGCTGGTGCGTGTACGGGGAGCGCTGCGCTATTTACTTCTTCGGCGACAGGGCGCAGATTCCTTTCCGCGTGGTGTACTGCCTCGCCATTCCTGTGGGGGTGCTCATCAAGCTCGACCTTGTCTGGCTTCTGGCCGATACCTGCAACGCCCTCATGGCCATTCCCAACCTCATCGCCA
>NZ_DYZA01000165.1 GCF_020741395.1 Mailhella massiliensis
GAGCGCCGCGCCGCTTTCACAGACCATTTCTTTAAACACGGCGCAGATTTCCCCGGCGTTCTTATGATCCACCGCGGCGGTAGGCTCATCGGCCAGCACCATGGCAGGCCCGTGGATCAGGGCGCGGGCAATGGCCACCCTCTGGCGCTGCCCGCCGGAAAGGTGCTGCGGCTTCTTGCCCAGATGCTCGGCAATGCCCAGCCTGGACGCAAGCCTGTCCAGGCGCTTTTCCAGAAACTCCACGCCCATGCCCTGAAGCTTCCCGGGCAGAAGAATGTTGTCGCGTACGGTGAGAAAGGAAAGCAGCCCGCCCGATTGCAGCACATAGCCCATGTGCCGCCCGCGCAGGCGCGCAAGCCCCGCTCCGGACAGGGCGGGCACATCGCTCTCCCCGCCCTCGTCATAAAGAAGAAAGCGCCCTGCCCTGCAAGGCTTCAGCGCCAGGGCCAGCACGTCCAGCAACGTGGACTTGCCGCAGCCGCTGCTGCCGAGTACGGCCAGACATTCCCCGCCGTACACGTCCAGGGAAGGCACGCGCAGCTCAAAACGCATGCCTCCCTTTTCGCGTATGATGAGGATATCGCGCAGGCGGGCGCGCATCGTCATGGCAGAAGCTCCAGAGGCAGGGGCGCCACATAATCGGAAGGATCGTCGCCGGCGTTCAGCGCCACCCACACCTCGGGGTTGTCGTGCAGGGCTGCGTAGGCCGCCACGCGCGCTTCTATCTGGCTGAGGAAGCTGTCCTGCTCATCCGGGCCCCAACTGGCCCACAAGTCATTGCTCATGTCCATGAGCTGGCTGTGATAGGGCAGGCCGGAAAGGAAATCGGGAATCATGCCCGACTCGGCAAGGTTGCGGGCATTCGCCAGCATGGAAGGATCGCGCGAGGCCACGGCGGAAGCCGCCTGAAGGGAAGTGAAGAAATCGTCGCCGCTCACCTGATTGTTCCGCCCGGCCTCCAATACGGAACTGAGCAGAGTGGCCAGGGAATCGAGCTGGCGCTTGTTGATGAGCAGCCGCACGTCCAGCGACTGGCGCACCGGATCCATGAGATCCTTATCCGCCACCCAGGCTTCTACGTCGCGCGGGGCCTGCGCTCCGCTGTGGCTGCCCACCCAGGTCACGGAAGCGGCTTTGATAAGATTCTTCAGATCCTCGCTGGTGGGGGCATCGTCGTTCAGGGTCTGGATGCCTCCTGCGGCAGCTTCGGGAGAGGCTGCTTCCGCCACGGCGGGGGCGGCGGCGCTCCGGGCGAGCACGCCGTCGAGGTAGGCCGTCAGCGTCTGGGTAATGGCCTCCGCCGCCTTGCCGAAGGAATCCACGTCGCGCGCATTGATGCCCCAGTAAAACGACTTGTCCGTGCCGGGATTCAACGAAAGGGCGCGCAGCTGGCGTTCCGCCACGCGGTTGTAACGCTTGGTCTTGGGCGGGTTGAGGTGCAGGGCGAGTATACTTACCCCGCGCTCGGAAGCCAGAGTCCGCAGGGTGTTTTCCTCCTTGCCGGAACTGTTCCATTTATGCCCCGCCTCATGGGCCGGAGCATCGGCCACGATGACGACGATGCGCACCGCCCCCTCACGCCATGCGGTCTTTTCCAGCGCGTCGGAAACGCCGGCGAAAAGGTCTTCATTCACGTCCACGGAGTCAATGGACGTTTCCTTCATTTCGGCAATGGCCTTCGTGAAATCGTCCACCTTCATGAGGGAAGGCGTGAAGTTCTTCGTATTATATTCAATTCCCGCAATGCTTGTGGAATCGCGGTAGCCCCAGAGGCCGAAGGCCAGCTTTTCATTGAGATCCTGTTCCGAGGAAATGCTGGTGGAGACGGCGTTCAGCACCTCGCGGGCGCGGTCGATATAGGGCTGCATGCTGCGTGTGGTGTCCACCACCCACACAAGGTCTATCTTGATATCTTTCAAGGTGTCGGATCGCTGCTCCGTAGTCGCG
Source organism: Mailhella massiliensis (assembly GCF_020741395.1). Classification (GTDB taxonomy): domain Bacteria; phylum Desulfobacterota; class Desulfovibrionia; order Desulfovibrionales; family Desulfovibrionaceae; genus Mailhella; species Mailhella massiliensis_A. The sequence continues at coordinate 1,948 of NZ_DYZA01000165.1, forward strand.
GAAGCCTGCTGGAGATACTCGTTATTAGTGCGCAAATCGGAACTTTCGCGCGCCTTTTCCCCGCCGCCGCTCACCGCCGCGAGGCGGAGCAGGCGGGACTCGCGCCCGTTCAGCGTGCCGGTCTCAAATTCCAGAATGGGCAGGAGATAAAACTGCCTGCTGATATCCACGGCCATTTTGGGTTCCACCGAAAGGACAGGGAAATCCCCGGGCAGAGCCTGCTGCCCCGCCGCGGCCTGGTCTATGGCCGCATACAGCTTTTCCACGGCGGCGGCCCTGGCTTCCTGATCCATGGCCGCAATCTCCTGCAGCGTTTCCTTTTCCTCAAACATGAGCACGGGGCGGCGCCCCTGGGGATGTGTGTAGGCGAGACACATGGTCTGCCGCCACTCAAACACGTCCTCCGTCTTCATCCAGCCGACCACGGTTCCTTCTTCATCCGTGCCGACCTCATACCAGCCCTGTCCTGTCTCACGAGCTTCCCCGCCCGGCCTGTCGTACACGAAATACGACTGGAACGTAGGCAGATTGCTCTGCAGAATATCATTTTCCGAAGGCGTCCTGTACAGGCTGGCCATGGGTCTTGTAAGCACGCGCAGGGAAAGCTCGCTCTTCTCACTGAGGGTAAGCGGGAAACGCTGCCCGGGAGCGGGGCCTTCTACCCCGGCCATGGCGTGCGCTCCCCACAGCAGGGTAGCGGCAAAAAGACTGAGGACGACACTTTTTCTCATAACATGCTCCCGGAAGGTGTTTTATGTGAAGGGCCGACGCCTCCGCGCCCCAGGCCCCTGTCCCGCGCTCCCACCTCGCCGGGGCGCGGCCGGCCATATTTCCGTGCGGCCCTTTCCCTCCGGGGAAAAAGCCGACATTTTGGGGCCATCATAAATAAAACACCCGGGATTGAAAATCATCCTCAGGATACATTTGTGCCCGGGAAGAAAAAAAATCAGGCCGTGCCGCACTCTCGGATGAAAAAAAACGGCCTGCCGCCGCTCTTTCCAAGCTTTTCCGGCCGCCCAGCGCGTCCGCCCCGCCCAAGGGAAAGCACCCGCCAGGCAGAAGGGAAGGCCCTTTCCTTTCCCCCGGACGGCCGCCTGAGCGGCATGCGGTATTACGGGTCCTCACGCCGAAATGATAATAAAAGAAAAAAATCCTTCTCTGGCGTTGACAGGAAAAAAATCGTTCTTATTGTAAAAGTATCCTTTCAGGGAGAGCGCCTCCAAAGGGCGAACACCCATGAAAGGATGAATTAATGTATCCTCTCCATGCAAAGAAGAATCTTTGCAGAGAAAAGAGAGAGCGAGATCATTCCCACTTTATTTATGATGCATTGATTCAACACACAAATGGAGGTTTTAATATGTTGCCCAGTATTTTTGGTGAAAGACTTTTTGATGACTTCTTCGGTGAACCCTTTATGCCCGCCTTTGTGAAGCGCGACCCGCTCTTCGGAAAGAACGCGAAGAACCTGATGAAGACGGATGTGCGCGAACTGGAAAACACCTATGAGCTGGACATTGACCTGCCCGGCTTCAAGAAGGACGAAGTGAAGATTGAGCTGGACGGCGGTTATCTGACCATCAGCGCCGCCAAGGCCCTGAACAAGGACGAGGAAGGCAAGAACGGCCAGTACCTGCGCCGCGAACGCTACAGCGGCGAATGCAGCCGCAGCTTCTATGTAGGCGAGGCGCTGGAACCCAAGGACGTTACCGCCACCTTTGAAGACGGCATCCTGAAGCTCTCCTTCCCCAAGGCTCCTGAAAAGAAGGTTCCGGAAAAGAAGACCATCGCCATTGCATAACCCCTTCTCCCCGGCAGTCCGCCTTTCCTCGTGAAGGCGGGCTGCCCCGCAAGACAAAGCGCAGGCAGAACATCTGCCTGCGCTTTTTTTGTACGCCATATTCCACGCGCGTCCTTCCGCCCAGGGCCGAAACGGATTTTTTTGCCATGCTCGGAACGGCGAAAGAGGCAAGACCTACTCTTCCTGCAAGCGGAAATCGGCTCCGCTTCTACTCTTTCTCATGTTCCAGACGCAACTGCCCCGCTTTGTCGGTAAAAACGGTAAGCAGGGGCCTCGCCTGCGGAGCCTCTTCCGTAAACTGCCTCGAGAGCTGGCGCAACAGGCCGCCGAGCAGCAGAAACAAAGCAAGGGGAATGATGAGCGTGGTCAGCACAAAAATACAGAAGGTGTGGAAAAGCCTGTCCGTGGCATCATCGGCATAATGCAGTATCTGAGCGGCCTTTTCCCGTATCTTATCCACGCTGAAACGGCTTATGAACCGGGTGACCTTCTCCAGTACGCCTTCCGCCTTGTCCCACACAGAGGAGAACCATCCCTCGTCTTTTTCCTCCACGGAGGCCTGCGCCAGGCTCCGGTTCATCTCGCCCTCAAGGTGCTCCATCTGCAAGGAGGAATTCTCCACCCCGGCCATCTGCGCTTCATACACAGGGCCGAGATACGCCGTTTCCACATAGGAGCTGACGCCTGCCGACAAAGGAAAGAACAGCCAGCACACCAGGGCCGTGCGGGAAAGAAAGAGCGCCGCCGCCCGGCTCCAGGAAGCACGACGCCCGAAAAGGCAGTAGCAGGCCGCAAATATCAGGGCCATGGGCAGAAGAACCTTGAAGCAGACCCAGGAAACCATGCCCAGGAGCAGCTTTTCCACCAGCATCAGGCCCATGACGAAAAAAAGCGCCGCGCTCACCCTTTCAATGGCGTCGTTCACAGCCGCCAGCATTTCCCCGGGAGCCACGCTCATACCCACCCCGAAGGGAGCAATGGAAAGTTCCACACGTTGCAGGCTGGAAACGGCCTTGTCCACCACTTTGGCCGAAGCATAGGCTGCCGTGGCCCTGACCAGCGTTTTTTCGCAGTATTCTTCCGAAATTCTCTCGGCCGCGCCGATAACAGGAATATGGGCGTTGGCTCCGTTGCCCATACGCACGGGCAAAAGGTACAATGCGCCGAAACAAAGCACGAGTGCCGCCATGAACAGAAGAGTTCTTCTCAACATCTCACGCTCCCTTTCCCTCCCCGGAACACCGTTGTTCCGCTGAAAAGCGTCCCCGATAATACCTGTACGAACAGTTTCCAGCATATTCTGCGGAACCCGCCCAAGGCAACGGCATCTGCCCTTCTTCCCCCCGGGAAATTCCCCGTACCGGAGGATAAAGCGATGCAGCGCCCGGCACACGGCCGAACCCTGCGCTTTCACGGCTGAGAGAAAAAGCCCCATGAGGACGATGAAGGCATCCCGGAAAAAAGCTTTCCATGGGCCATGAATCCTGCCCGCCGGACGGGGAGAAAATATGCCTCAGGCTCCTTTCCTCACTTCCTTGCCGAAGCACGCAACACAGCCCCGGGCGGATGCAGAGACTCGGGGCATAACGATCCCATTTCAGAGTATCCGTACTGCGGCCCGGCGGCGAAAAACAGGTATGAAAAAACAGCGTGTTCTCCCGGGCAGGTTCCATGAGTTCTTCCGCTTCACGGCTCTACCCGCGCAGGAAAAACTCCGCCCCCAGACCGCCTTCCCGGAATTGCAGGGCCGAAGAACGGTTCCGTGCCTCGCTTTTCCGCTGTTTACGCATGCCCCACGGCCTGACGAATCTCCGGGAAAAGACGACGAAAAACGCCTCTTCAAGAGCTGCGGGTGCTTCCTGTATTCCCGAAAAGGCGTTTTCAACCATACAGGCCCGCCTTCCGGCCGTGAGGCATCCTTTCCCCGACCTGAAGGCCCTGCAAAAAAGGAGGCGTAATCCGCCTCCTTTATATTCGTCAGTGTGTTCAGCCCCGCAGGCCCGACATTTTCTTCCGCATATCGGCCAGGCGCTCCAGCGCGGCTTCAAGCGTATCCTTTTTCTTGGCGAAATGCAGGCGGATATACCGGTTCTCGGGCTCCTTGAAAAAGCTGGAGCCGGGAACCGCGCCTATGCCCACATGTTCGGCAAGTTTCTCGCAGAACGTCACGTCGCTTGCAAAGCCGAATTCCGATATGTCCAGAAGGACGTAATACGCGCCTTCGGGATCGGTATGCGCGATCTTCAGGTCGTCCAGCCCCTGCATGAAAAGCGACTTCTTCTCCGTATAGACGTCGGCAAGCTCCCGGTAATAATCGTCGCCGAAGCGGAGCCCCACCACCGCGGCTTCCTGAAGCGGGGAGGCCGCGCCCACGGTGAGGAAGTCATGCACCTTCCTTGCACTTTCCACCACCTCGGCGGAAGCTATGACATAACCCAGCCGCCACCCCGTGATGGAGTAGGTCTTGGAAAGCGAGCTGCACGACAGGGTGCGCTCCGCCATGCCGGGCAGGGACGCCATGTAGGTATGGCGGTGCGGGGCATAGACGATATGCTCATAGACCTCGTCCGTGATCACATAGACGTCATACTTGCGCGCAAGGCCGGCAATGATCTCCAGCTCCTCGCGTGTGAATACCTTGCCGCAGGGATTGGAGGGGTTGCACAGAATAAGGGCCTTGGGGCGCTGCCGGAAGGCGTCCTCAAGCTTCTCGGGATCGAAGCGGAAGGTGGGAGGCTCCAGAGGCACATAGATGGGTTCCGCACCGGAGAGTATGGCGTCGGCCCCGTAGTTCTCATAGAACGGGGAAAACACCACGACCTTGTCCCCGGGATTGGTCACCGTCATCATGGCGACCATCATGGCCTCAGTGCTGCCGCAGGTCACCACGATTTCAGAGTCGGGATCGATGGGGATGCCCATGAAGCGGGACTGCTTAGCCGCGAGCGCCTCACGGAAATTCTGCGCCCCCCATGTCACCGAATACTGATGGGGGCCCTCTCCGGCCACCTCGACCAGGCGGTCAAGCAGGGGTTTGGGCGGGTCGAAATCAGGAAAGCCCTGGGAAAGATTGATAGCCCCGAACTCCATGGATACGCGCGTCATACGCCGGATCACGGAATCCGTGAAGCTGGCCGTCCTGTGGGAAAGTTTCTGCATGGCGCACCTCAGCGCAGGTAGGATTTATGATCGTTCAGGATATGGCGCTCGTCCAGAGCGTCCTTGATGCTCCGCTGCACGGAAAGCGTGACTTCCGGCGTATGGGACAGGTAATAGGGGCGCTTGCTCACGCCTATGCCGTGTTCCCCGGAAGTGAGCCCGCCCAGGCGGAAGGCCTCTCCGTACACCAGCGACATGCTATGCCCGAGGTCCTTTTCCCATTCCTCCTGGGAACGATTGCCGCGCACCACGCAGAGATGCACGTTGCCGTCCCCGGCATGGCCGAAGGCCACCATCTGCACGCCGGTCTCCTTCTCGACCTTGTGCACATAGGCCACAAATTCCGCAATCTTGTCGATGGGAACCACGATATCCACGGGCTCCTGTTCAGAAATGGCCTCCACCGCCTTCACCAGACAGCCGCGCACGCGCCAGATATCCGCAGCCTGCTCCTTGTCGCGCAAAGGTACGAAATCCAGGGCGCCCTGCTGGAAAACCAGCTCGCGCGCATGCTCCACGCGGCCCTCGATATCTTCAGCGCGGCCGTCAAAGGTAAGCAGAATATAGGCGTCAGCCTCGGGGCAGGGATAATGGATGCCCGTGAAGCGTTCGCCAAGCTCCACCACGCTGCGCTCCACAAATTCCACGGCCGTGGGGCCGAGCCCCGCCTTGAGAATCACGGGCACGCTGCGTATGCCTTCATGCAGGCTGACAAAGGGAACCACCGCCGTAAGGGAAGCCTCCGGCTTGCCCACCAGGCGAAGCAGGCAGCGCGTAATCACGGCCAGCGTACCTTCCGAGCCTATGATGAGTTCTTTCAGGTTCAGGCCGCTGGCGTCCTTGACGTTCTTGCTGCCGAGCTCCATCACGTCGCCGTTGGCCAGCACCACGGTGAGGCCCCGCACATAGTCGCGGGTGACGCCGTACTTCACGGCCCTCATGCCGCCCGCGTTGGTGGAAATGTTGCCGCCGAGCGTGGCCGTCTTCTCGCCCGGATCCGGGGGATAGAAAAGGCCCATGGCCTCCACCCGGGCCTGAAGGTCCTCAAGCAGCACCCCGGGCTCCACCGTCACGGTAAAGGTCTCGGGGTCCACCTCAAGGATGCGGTTCATGCGGGACAAGTCGAGGATGATGCCTCCTCCCGGCACTGTGGAGCCCACAAGGTTGGTGCCCGCCCCGCGGGGCGTCACGGGGATGCGCCTCTCCCAGGCAAAACGCATGACGGCGCTCACCTCTTCCGTGGAAAGGGGATAGACCAGGGCTTCGGCCTTCCCCCTGCGGCGCCCCAGAGTATCGGAAAGGGCGCTTTCCGGGATATTCTCCAGAATCACGCGCTCCCTGTCGGGAATGATATCGTAAAGCTCGCGCATGGCAGGCCCCTAGTTCCAGGCCGGGACGAAGAATCCGGCGAAGGTGGTATTGAACACGTCGATAACGGCCTGCGACTGATACGCTTCCACAATACGCTTGTACACCGGGTTATCGGCATCTGCGCTGCGGCTGGCGATGAGGCAGGTATAGCTGTCGTCTTCGTACTTGGGTTCCTTGAACAGCGCTTCGTCGGCCTTCATGCCGCTGTCCAGCGCATAGTTGCCGTTGATGGCGGCAAGCGCCACGTCGGGCAGTATGGAAACTACCAGGTTGGCGTCGATTTCCACGAATTCCAGCTTCACGCGGGTGGAGACTATGTCGGAAAGCTCGGGGGAAGCGCCCACGCCTTCCTTCAGCTTGAGCACGCCGGCGGCCTCCAGAAGCTTCAGGGCGCGGCCTTCGTTGGTGACGTCGTTGGGCACGGCCACCTTGTCGCCGTCCTTCAGCTCTTCCACCGACTTGATCTTCTGGGAATACAGATTCATGGCGATGATGAACGTATCGCCTATGGAGGTGATCTCATAGCCGTTGTTCTTTATCTCGTTGCGCAGAAAAGCATGATGCTGGAAGGCGTTGAGATCCACTTCCCCGTTGGCCAGGGCCTGATTGGGCAGGGAAAAATTGGAAAACTGCACATATTCCAGCTTCACGCCCTCCTTGGCCAGCACTTCGGCCACAGGCGCCCAGATATCTTCGTAAATGGCCCCGGTAAGGCCGATCTTCACCACCTGTTCCGCAGAGGCGGGGATTGCGGCCAGGAGCAGGGCGAGGGACAGGACGGAGGATTTGACGAGCGCGGAGATGTTCATGATTACCTCGGGAAAAAGGGTTCAGTGTTTGCTGACGCGGGCCACGAGAGCCCCCACTATCTGGATGACGGTCACGATGAGGACAAGGATGATCACCGTAGAATAGATGATATCCATACGGCTGCGCTGCTGGCCGTAGACATAGGCGAAGTTGCCGAGTCCCCCGGCCCCCACGGCTCCGGCCATGGCGGTCAGGCCAATGAGGCTGATGAGCGTGATGGTCACGCCGCGGGCGATGGAAGGCACGCTCTCCTTGAGATATACCCGGCAGATGATATCGAGCCGGCTGCATCCCATGGCCTGAGCCGCCTCCACAAGGCCGTCATTGACCTCGCTGAGCGCCGACTCCATCTGCCGGGCGAAAAAGGGCACGGTACCGAACACCAGCGGCACGATAGAGCCTTCCACGCCGATAGCCGTGCCGGAAATCAGGCGGGTCAGGGGCAGAAGGCAGAAAAGCAGGATGATGAACGGGATGGAGCGGAACAGATTGATCACCTTGTCGAGCACTTCATAGATCAGCCTGTTCTCCATGAGGCCGCCCTTGCGCGTGACGATGAGCAGCACGCCGAGCAGAAGCCCCAGCACAAAGGAGATCCCCCCCGACCAGAACGTCATCTGAAGTGTCTCGACGGTGCTGCGCCAGAGCATGGGCAGCGACTTCATGGTATACGGAAAGAATTCAACGAGCAGGTCGTGCATCAAGGAGCACCTCCACACCGACATGGATATTTTTAAGGTATTGGATACAGCTTTCTATGGAAGAAGCTTCGCCTTCGGCTATAACGACCAGGCCGCCCAGGGGGTGCTCTCCTATCATCTCGATATTGCCGAAGATAATGTTCAGATCCACATTGTAGGTGCGGGAAAGGTAGGAAACCAGGGCGCTGCAGGCATTGCGCTCAAGATAGCGCAGGCTGAGGATGCACTGCCCGGGCTTGAGCTCCAGGATGGAGGCCTTCTCCTCCATAAGCCGCCGGAAACCGGCCATGTGCGACGTCATTTCCATGAAGTTTCGCGTCACGGGCTGCTGCGGGCTCGCAAAAATGGAGAAGACCTCGCCCTGCTCCACCACGACGCCGTCTTCCATGACGGCCACATGGTCGCAGATTTCCTTGATGACCTGCATCTCGTGCGTGATGAGGACTATGGTCAGTCCCAGCTTGCGGTTCAGCTCCCGCAGAAGCTGAAGTATGGAGCGGGTGGTCTGGGGGTCAAGGGCGCTGGTGGCCTCGTCGCAGAGCAGAATTTCAGGATTGCTGGCCAGTGCGCGGGCAATGGCCACACGCTGCTTCTGCCCGCCGGAGAGCTGAGAGGGATAGGCCTCCTCCCTGCCGGAAAGGCCCACGATTTCCAGAAGCTCGCTCACACGTTTTTTCAGCTGCTCCCGGGAAAGGCCGCGCCCTGCCAGAGGAAAAGCCACATTGCCGAACACCGTGCGCGAAGCGAACAGGTTGAACTGCTGGAAGATCATGCCGATGCGTCGGCGCACGGCGCGCACTTCCGACTCGCTCAGAAGAGTGATATCGGCGTCGTCAAGCAGGACTCTGCCCGAGGTGGGGCGCTCCAAAAGATTGATGCAGCGTAGCAGCGTAGACTTCCCGGCCCCGGAAAAACCGATGATGCCGAAAATCTCGCCGGTTTCAATGGTCAGATTGACGTTTTTTACGGCCTCTATGGGGCCGTTCGCTCCCGGAAATACTTTACTGACGCCTTCCAGACGGATCATGAGATGCGTTCCTTACAAAAAAAGAGGAAAAAGACCGGAATCACTTCCGGAGAACGCACGAAGACTCCCAGGCGCAGGAGGAAAGCAGGCTTTATCTCATGGACGAACAAAGACTCCCTGCGCATACACGCGCCTGGGAGCAAAACATTCGTCCAAAACGGAAGTTATGGCGAACAAGCTGTTCAAAGAAAAACGCCATAATCTTTTCTCTTCCTTGATTTGACGTATGATTGCCCCACCCGCTCCGCTTTGTCAACCGGAAAATCCCGGAAGGCGCGGGCTGGAACGGTTTTCGGGCAGAGCCGGATCATGCCCGGCAGCTGGAATGTCTTTGGGGCAGAAAGAAGCGGGGCCGGAAAAAGAAAAAAACTTTTGCGCTCCTCGCCCGGGGTGCGTCACGGAACATCTTTCCCTGCCCGTCCTTTATTCTTTTCGCGGATTCGCCTAGATAGTGTTTACACGAGATTTGAGTTATAAGAAGCGCATCAATTCTACAAGGATGTGCTTATGACGAATCCTCAACGCCGCCATGACATTTCAGATGCTGCATGGGCCTTATTGGAACCTCATTTA